>CAZMKN010000001.1:0-87154 GCA_964567095.1 uncultured Candidatus Saccharibacteria bacterium
GAAGTATGCCGGTAGCTGGGGTCATTGGATACGCAATATAAAGATCTAACCCCGCCTTAACCGCACCTAATGAAAGGGCCTCATTACCTGTCAGAAGAGGATTGACCTCTCGATCCAAATCTTCTATTACACCCAAGTTCTCAGCTTCTTCATACGATTTTTTTGCTATTTTTAAATTTAATTCTTGATCTTTTTGAAATTCTTTTCTTATAACTTTTTCTAAAATATCCCATTTAATACCAATGACTTTGGCAAAGGAAGCAATGAGAACAGTGTTTTTCATTATGGGAAGTCCCTTTGATTTTTCTACAATTCTATTTAAGTCTATACCTAGGGCATTTTTATCAAGGAGAGTTGTTTTGCTAGAATCGTAAATTATAACCCCTTCCTTTGTCAGATCTTTTTTATGTTCATTTACGGTTTCGTTATCTAAAGCCAATAGAAAATCTAAACTTTGTTTATGAGAAAGAGCCTCATCACTAGAAGCTCGAATTTGTGAAAAACTTTGCCCTCCTCTAATTAAGGATTGATAATCATCATATATAAAAATGTTATAACCCAATTGAGAAAATAACTTAGCTACAACTAAACCTGTTTTTCTCGAACCTTGTCCTGCTTTTCCTCCTACAAGAATTGAATAATCTTTATTATTGGCAGTCATTTATATTTAATATTAAATAAACAATAAAACTCGTGAAAGTAAATACCTATAAGAACTTTCTAATAAAGTGTAACATAGATATTTAATGAAAAATCTTTTTTATTTTCATACTTTAGTTTTAAAAAACACGATATAATCACGAATTCTAATATATAAAAATTTGCTATTATAGGAAAAGAAATTTATGGATTTTGGCAGCATCAAACTACAATATAAACCAGATAGTATTGGTATTTAGAATAACAGGAAAGGTTACGCTGTCCCATCTATATCCTGAAAAAGAGTAGGGTTCTAAACCGACATGCTAAGCCCTTCAGGTTTTGTAAAAACCTGAATGGGCCAATGTAAATATGAGCGAATGCGGGTATTTCATTGATTGAGGTAGGAATTCGAACTTTAGTTACGAATCTACAATACACTTAATGAGCGTAGCGAATTTAGTGGTTTTGGATGCTCAATGAGGTGTTAGTGAATTCAAACGAAGTGCAGAATGAACTTAACCGAATTAGTCCCCGAAGGGGGACAACAGGAGCGTTAGCGACGGATTGCCCTGCTTCCCAGCCATGAATTTAAAATAGGCTGATTTTCCTCTAAAACAATCTCTGTTTCAACCTCCAAAGTTCTAAAATCGTCCCATTTATTCAGCCAATACAGCCAGGAGAGAATTCGCACAAGGTAATATCACAGGATGATAGAATAATTACGTGCAACAGCAAAAACACCCACTCAACAAACAACAAGAAATATTTTTGGAGCTGATTTTAAAAAACCAAAACATAACAACCATTTTAGACATAGGATTTATCGACGAAATATTCAAGCAAGTGGGTTGCTTTAAAACCCACTAATTTAGTAGCAAAAAAGGTTCGAACTTGCTTTTGTAATTGTAAGTTTGTTAAAATAAAGTTGTTATGAACAAAAAAGCTGTATATGTACTGGTTGTAACTATCAGTTTGCTATTTGTTTTTGGATTTCTTTATTACCAAAACAAACAAAAACAAGAGATTAATACTTTACCAGGGGAAACAGTAGATGATTTATCCGATATTGTAATTCCGCCAGAGTTTACGGATGATTTAGATAAGGGTTACTTTATTCGATTCGAGGACAACTATGTAGTGTACAAAAGAGACACTACGGAGATTAAAATGTTATTGAACGAAAGTTTACTTCTAACTCAAAACAATCAGGAAGCAACGAAAAGCGATTTTCAATCAGGTGATATTGTATCTCTTCGGATAATTGAGACTTTTCCAGGCGTAAGGGAAGCTGCCATTATCACAAGGTATCCTTAGAAATAGCAAATTGCGGAATTGTCAATTTTTTGTTTAAGTTATTAACTATGTTCTAACTTTACATATAGGACCAAAAGGTCCCAGACCGGCCTGCTCAGCCATTCAGGTTTTGTAAAAACCTGAAAGGGTTTACGTAAATGCGAAGTACGGCGCTTGAGGTGGAAAGATATTTTGGACACTTCAACATTGACCCAATCCTTTTAGTTCTGGCTTAAAAGCGGATATATCCTCTTACGAGTATTTGTGTTAATATTCAGATGTGAAGATAAACTCCCATGATTTATCCAAAAGTTTAAAAAAATATTCAAGCAAGTGGGTTGCTTTAAAACCCACGACGACAAAAGTTGTTGCTACAGGAAATAGTCCTAAGAGTGTACTAAAAAAGGCGAGGAAGATTGGTATAGACAGTCCAGTGTTAACAAGAGTGCCAAAGGATTACGGAACCTATATTCTGTAAATGAAATTTAAATATCGAAAGTTTCCTGTTGACAAAGAAAACTGCCCATTTCCAAATAAAAAATCTGCATTAAGGCCAGTTGTCCAAATAGATTTTGAAACAGCTGAGGGTAAGTTTGGATATTTAGTACTGATAGACTCTGGGGCTGATTATTGTATTTTCCATGCCTCAGTTGGCAGATTATTGGGATTGGATATAGAGAAAGGTAAACCACTTACTTTCTTTGGTACCTCTGGGGAACCTCAAAAGGCCTATTTTCATGAAATTACCTTTAAACTAGGAGGGCATCCGCACACATGCGAAGTTGGATTTTCAGATGAAATGGAAAAACTAGCCTATGGATTGTTGGGTCAGGACGGCTTCTTTAACAAGTGGGCTGTAAAGTTCGAGTATCATAAAGAACGGCTGGAACTAAAAGAAATTGCGACAAAACCATAAGTTATAGCCAGATACAAAAAATTAAAAACGTAGCTTTGATAAAGGTAGGAATTCTAACTTTAGTTACGAATCTACAGTACGCTTAATGAGCGAATTGCCCAGCACCCTCCCCATCCATGAAATTGACACTCCCTAGAGTGTGTAATAACATGTTGTTACTATGACATACAAACAAAAAATAACGAAAATTGGAGACTCAATGGGGATTATAATTCCAAAGGAAATCCGCGATTCTCTGGGAATCACTTTAGATACAGAATTATATCTGGAGCCTGGAGCAGACAATAAAACAATTGTGCTGAGTTCCGAGAAGCCTGACACGGTAATTGATCCACAATTTTTTGAACTTGTGAAAAAAGTTGATAAACAATACTCCGTTGCCTTAAAGGAACTAGCCACTGAATGAAGTATTTGACCGTTGCAGAAGTGTTTTTGATTCATGAATACGAGCTGCAAAGATATGGGGGGTTTCCTGGGCTACGAAGTATTGAATTGTTGGAGTCTGCCGTTTTCCGTTCCCAAACCTCGTACGGAGGGAAAGAGTTGTACAAGACACTTTTTGAAAAAACATCCAGCTTGATTCACGCTCTTATCTCCAATCATCCTTTTTTTGATGGCAACAAAAGAACAGCAATGGTTTCAGGAGCAGTCTTTTTACTGTTAAATGGACATTCCTTGGAACTTGCTCAAGAGAGGTTTGTAAAAGTTGGTTTAGATGGTGCAAACAAAAAGTTGCTACCCAAGGATTTAGCAGTATTTATAGAGGAAAGTTCAGTTAGAACATTGGTTAATTACTGATGAGTCTTAAAGTCAGCTGCGCGGGCTTCCCAGGTTCGGTGCACATCTAAAATACTCACCGCAATTACCCATCTTTCCTATTCATTGGCCGGAAAGCGATTTTCTTGATGTATAATCAATCACATGAAGTGGTTAAACTTTCTACATTTATACCAGCCAGCCAATCAACAGAAAGATATTCTTGAGTCTGTAGTTAAAGAAAGCTACTTGCCGATTTTCCGAAAGATCAATCAAGTGGAAAAACTAAGTCTAACGATGAATATCACAGGGTCTTTGTTAGAGCTTTTTGAACGAGACGGATATACAGAGCTTTTAGAGCTTATTAGAACTGTGGTTAAGGAAGGAAAGGTTGAGTTGACCGGATCCTGTAAATTCCATGCCTTTCTGCCATTAATACCCAAGAAAGAAATTAAGCGTCAGATTTTGCAAAATAATCAAACTTTGGAAAGAGTTTTGGGTTTTCCGTATAAACCGAAAGGGTTTTTCCCTCCGGAAATGGGGTACCATCCAAAAATGGCCACATTGTTAGAGGATTTTGGATTTGAATGGATCATTATGGATGAGGTGGCCCAATTTGTGAACAATGAGTTTCCTCGACCCAACAAGCTGTATGTAATAAAAGACACTAATCTAAAAGTATTTTTTAGAAATCGTCGGGTAAGTAATTTGATTATGAGCGCGGTTGCAAGGGATACTCAGACTTTAAAGCAGTCGCTGAAGGATGATTTTGTATTTCCTTATTTGGTAACTGGTATGGATGGAGAGACGTTTGGCCATCACAGAATAGGTTTTGAGAATTTCTTATTTGAGGTACTTGATGATCCTGATTTTCAGACCACGAGCATGCGCAATTTTCTTTCCGAAAGCGCTACCCAATCCTTGGAAGAGGAGGTTGTAGATCCAAGGCCTAGTACTTGGGCCAGCAGCATTTCGGACATAGAAAAGGGAATCCAGTTTTTATCTTGGAAAGATCCGGGAAACCCAATTCATGCAGAGCAACGGGAGTTTTTAGATTTCACACTAGACTTGGTTTATAACTATCCAGAAAAGGCAAAAAATTATGATGAAGTTCGACATAAAATGGATATGGCTTTAGCCAGTGATCATTTTTGGTGGGCTTCGGCAAAGCCTTGGTGGAGTTTGGAAATGATTGAGGACGGAGCTTTTAGATTTTTGGATGTTATTCAGTCTTTGGGAAATGTGTCTGAGGAAGTTCTTTACAAAGGATATAAATATTACATGTCTATCGTTTCGCAGGCTTCCGCATGGCAAAGAGAAGGCATTGTACGTCAAATGGCTGTAGAACAAAATGAAATTTTACGAATTCCCTTCAAGGACCGAACATTTGGAAAAGGTGGTGCGGAAGAAGGAGTTTATTGGGCTTTTATTGATTTAATGAAGGAGCAAGAAAAAGAAGCTGCAGAGAAAGGTGATTATGAGAAAGCCACTTTGTGGAGGGACGCGATTTATAAGTTGGACAACAAATACGACATTTACGATACCATAAATGTTATTGATCTTTTACGCTTGGAGGTTGGTAACGGCAGGGTGGAGGAGGTTATTGAGAGGTATAAGAAAGAGTATGGGAAGTTAAGAGGCGGCCAGCCAGAGCAAAGAGGCAGCTAGGTTCGTTTTCTCTTAAGTGGATTACACTAAAATCTATTTCTGCTATGCCTTAGATAAACTGTAGCTGTAACATTCCCATTATGGTAAAAATCTTTCGCCGGATAATAAGCGCTAGTATCCAAGTATCTTTGATCAATAAGATTGTTTCCTAACTGATTATTGTTAACATCCACAAAAAACATGGTTTTCCTACCATTGTGAAGTTTAAAATCTCTCAAGTAGAATTCGGCAATAGTGGTGTTATCGTTTGTGTAAAAATGAGATCCGGGATCATACAGATTTAGATACTCTGCAACCTCATCCCAGTTTCTATAGTAAGGGAATCCGTAAGCAAAAACTTGCAAATCCTGCCTTAGCTTAGGAGTTTTTATTCCCAAGATTTTTGTGTCTTTCCAAGGGTATCCCTTATTTAAAAATGGAATAAAAACAACCGATTGTACGGCTAAAGTCAGTCCTCCTAATAAAGTCACAAAAGCTGTTAAAACAACTTTGTTGGTTAACAACGCTTCCATTCCGATAGCACTTAAGATTATTAGCGGAAGGATGAAGTTGTGAATGTGTGTTCCTGAGCTTTTGAAAATTAGTTGAAATAATATGAAAGGGACTAAGAACCAGATTAGAAGTATTTGTACTTTTTTATCCTCAATTTTTTTTAGTGAGAGAATTGAAAATGCCAAATAAACAAAACTTAAATAAAGCGGATTGTAGAAATTTAGTGTGTATAAGTTACTGCTAGGCCTAAGATTTTTTCCCACGACTCTTGTCAGTAGGTAAGGAAGTGTGTCGTGTTTAAAAGCACCAAAAATTAGGTAAGGTAAATAGTAAACCCCGACTATTAGACTTAGTGGTAGCAGATATTTTTTGAAATAAACTTTGAAATTTTTTCTCAAGTCTTTATCTTGGTGCAAAATGTAAATTAGCGCGGTAACCAAGAAGAAAATTGCATCGTAATGAAAAAGGAAAGCCACGCCCGTTGATAAAGCTGATAGTAACAAGATTTTAGTTTGGTGTTTTTTATAGTACTCAGTTAATAAGTAAAGGCTTAGTAACCCGAAGAATACATAATGAATTTGATATTGCAAGATACGGGAAAAGGCTATGTAGAGACCGTTTAATGAAAAGAATAGTGCGCTAATTAGTGCTACTTTTTTGTTGAAGAGATTTTTTGTAAGAAGGTACAGTACATAAACCGATAGAATTCCAGCTATTGCGGAAGGTAGCCGTGTGGAAAGTTCGTTGTAGGAGCCTGTGGCCGTTTCGATTGACCAGGCGATCAAAAATTGCCCGGGCCCCTTTCTTTGGTTTAAGAAGTGTTCTATAGCTGACACGTTCTTTTTGTAGTAGAGAGCTTTTGTTTCGTCACCGTAGAAGTTTGAATAACCAAGTTGCGTGATTCTTAAGAATGCGGAAATAGTTAGTATTAGAACTAGTGCAATCGGATAGGTTTTTAGGATCGACTCACGTTTTTTGTTCCTCACCCTTTGATAGTAACATTTTGTGTGTAAATGTCTTTCTAACGTTATTATTTAAATCGGGAAGTTCCTGTTACCAAACTTATAAATTTTTCACAACAGTTATAAATAAAACGCTGTGAAGGATTGTCTTGGATTTATCCAACTGTTGACTCTCCAAATCCAATATGTTAACTTACACTTGCGCGTAGGAAAGGTGAATATAAAAGACCAGGTGGGAATGACCCACTTTTTTTATATCTAAAAATATTAGGAAAACATTAAAGTTTTGCTAACGCCCTCCACAATCCTTTTAATAAGGTGAAAAAAAGCGTAAAATACAATAAGTACAACCAAAATAAAGAAGCATGGCAATAACAGAATTTAATGCAGCAGTAAGTCAAATAGCAGCAGAGAGAGGCATCTCCGTAGAGAGCGTGCTGGAGTCTATAGAAACAGCCTTAATATCGGCATATCGAAAAGATTACGGCGAAGACCTAGAAACAGAATTGGAAGGAGATTCAGAGGTAGAAATAACAGCTAAATTGGACCCTTTAACCGGGGAAGCAAAGATTTTAAAAGCGGGCAAAGATGTAACTCCTACGGGCTTCGGAAGAATAGCCGCTCAAACCGCAAAACAAGTAATTTTTCAAAAAATCCGTGAAACTGAAAAAGACATGGTTTTGGCAGAATATTCCGAAAAGTTAGGTACTATAGTCAGCGGAAATATCTTCAGAACTGAAAATGATGTAGTAGTTATAGATCTAGGTAAGGCTCACGGAATTCTATTACCGTCCGAGCAAGTTCCGGAAGAAGAATATCGTCTCGGACAGCGGCTAAGAGTTTTGATCTTAAAAGTTCGTGATACCAAAAAAGGCCCTGAAGTATTGGTTAGTCGCACTACCCCTCAATTTGTATCAAAACTTTTTGAGCAGGAAGTTCCCGAAATCGCCAGCGAAGTAGTGAAAATTGAAGCAATAGCAAGAGAGCCGGGTTCCAGAACAAAAATGGCAGTTTCCTCAAACGACGAAAGAGTCGACCCCGTGGGGAGTTGCGTTGGGCAGAAAGGCGTTCGCGTACAGTCGGTGATTGCCGAACTAAGCGGCGAGAAGATTGATATAGTGCCTTTTTTAGAAGACACAGCAAAATTTATTGCAGCCGCTCTATCTCCTGCGCGAGTAACCGACGTAGCTTTGGATGTGGCCGAGAAGAAAGCCACTGTTTCTGTTCCTGAAGATCAGCAGAGTTTAGCCATAGGAAAAGCCGGTCAAAACGCTAGATTGGCAAACAAACTGACTGGTTGGAAAATTGACATCAAAGGTGCGGAGGGCTTTTTCGATAACGAGAACGGGGATTTTGTTCCAGAATCCTTGGAACCTGCGATTGGTATTTGGGATTCCTTAATTCAGAAAGTTAAGGAAACGCCCAAGGAGGATGAAGATGCGGGGGTTGAGTCGGAGGCGGATGTAGAAGGAGCCGAAGCTGAGGAGAATATAGCCCCGTCCGAGGAAACCGAGCCTGAAGAAGAAGGGCCGAGCAAAAAGACTCCCGAAGAGTCCGCTGAAGAAAAAACCACCGATACTGCAGAATAAGAAAACAAAGATGAATAGAAAATTAATTTTTCTTAATAAAATATGGCAAAAAAAAGTACGAAAAATAACCCAAGATATAAAAGAGCTCCCATTGTTACCTTTATGGGTCACGTTGATCATGGAAAGACTAGCCTTTTAGATGCCATTCGTCATACTCATGTACAAAAAGGTGAGTATGGAGGGATAACTCAACACGTCGGCGCCTACTCAATTTTACACAACAATCAAGGAATAACCTTCATAGATACTCCCGGGCATAGCGCCTTTACTCAGATGCGCGCTCGTGGTGGGAAAGCAGCGGATCTCGTGGTTTTGGTTGTTGCCGCAACTGGTGGTGTTATGCCTCAAACTAAAGAAGCAATTTCTCACATAAGAGCTGCAAACGTTCCTTTGATTGTGGCTATAAACAAAATGGATCTTCCGGGGGCTGATTCGCAGAAAGTAAAACAGCAATTAGCGCAAGAAAACGTGTTAGTAGAAGATTGGGGTGGAGATGTAGTTAGTGTCGAGGTTTCTGCTGAAACAGGTCAGAATTTGGATCAGCTTTTGGACGCAATCTCGGTTGTTTCCGATTTAATGGAATTAGAAGCAGACACATCGGAGGAGTTGGAGGCTACAATAATGGAGGCTAGAAAGGATCCAAAACAAGGTGTGGTAGTAAATTGTATCGTGCGAAACGGTATTTTAAAGGTTAGGGATACAGTTCAGGCTAGCGGATATGTGGCCAAGATTAAACGCATCGCCTCGGAAAATGGGGCGAGCTTGAAGGAGGCCACCGCCACCATGCCTGTAAGTGTTTTAGGTTTTAGTGAAGTGCCCAATGTGGGAGATTTGATTGTGGCTGAAGGTAGCGAGCTTGCGGAGTTGGCGGTGAGCGAGGATCGGGTAGAGATTGTTGGTGCTGATACGAAGAGGATGGTTTCGGTTATTGTGAAGGCTGACACCAAGGGAACATTGGAGGCAGTTAAGCAAAGCTTGGCTGATTTGGTGACTTCTTCGGTTGGGAACACTTTTTCGTTAAAGTTTGTTTACACTGCTACAGGGAGTGTTACTGATTCCGATATTTTGCTTGCCCAAAATGTGGAAGGGATAGTGATCGGGTTTAATGTTTCTGTGCATAATTCCGCTGAAAATTTGGCTCGTAGTTTGTCCATTCCGGTTAAGACCTATCACACTATTTATGATCTGATTGACGAAGCCAAGGATTTATTGGAATGGACCGCTGAAAAGGAAGAGGCGAAAATTAAAGGTCGCTTAAAGGTTGTGAAGTTGTTTCGATTGAAGTCCGGAGACATCGTGGCCGGGTGTTCTGTCTTAGCTGGTCGTATTTCCTCCAGGGCTTCTGTGGCTATTTATGATAAAGATCCAGCCGATTTGGAGGAGGAAGACGTTCCTTTATTTAAAGGCAGGGTGAAAAATTTGAAGGTAGGGCTCGACGAGGTTAAGTCTGTAGGTAAGGGTAAAGAGTGTGGGATTATGCTGAAGCCGCAGTTTGAAGATATCAAATCAGGTATGTTTGTAGAGATTATCTAGTAGTGAAGGGCTGTACTAGAATTATCTAGTACGTATGCACCCTATAAATATAATTGACAAGGTGCCCAACAATTGGTACAATCTTCCGAGGTCTAAAAATTCCATTCTTTAGTTAATGGCAAATAAATATTGGAATTTCCTTACTTTAAACCCTGTCCCACGAAGAACACATAAATTAATAGGTAAAAATGATGGAAAACAACGAACAAAATCACAGCGTTGAGAAATTAAAAGAAGTTATAAAAGAGGCAAAAAGCATTGCGATAGTACCCTCCGAAGTTGCAGGAGCGGACGCATTTTCTGCCGCCGTAGGTTTGTATCATGCGCTAAAAACAGAAAAAGGAAAGGAAGTTTCCTTGGTTTATGTTGCGAAAACCCCCGAAGAAGCAAAAAATCTTATAGAAATTGAAGATATAACGAAAGATATATTTTCCCGTAAGCTAAGCATTTCCATAGACTATTCCGATACTCCTGCAAGTAAACTTTCCTATTCTAATGAAGAAAATGTTTTGAAGTTAGTGTTAGGCCCGGTTTCAAAGGATTTTGATCGTTCCAAAATAAAAACAACAGTAGAAGGTCATAGCTTTGATTTAGTAATAGTTTTAGGCGTACAAACTCCGGAAGATTTAGGCATAGTCTATAGAGAACTTCGAGAAGATTTTTCAAACGCCACAATAGTAAATCTTGATAACACAGGGTTAAACCTGAATCATGGGGGCATAAACGTAATAGATAAATCCGCTTCCAACTTAAGCGAGTTAATCTTCAAATTACTATCTCAGATTGGGATTGTGCCAAATGGAAAGGCAGCAAAAGCTCTTTTAGTTGGGATGACATACAGGGAGCCTCAGAACTAAAAACCTTCAATTAAAATGGTTATTAAGCTTATTGGTTGTTCAAGGACACCATCTTTGATACAATACTGATTGTTTATGGCACTAACGAAAGATTTAAAAGACAAGATAATAGGAAATTTCAAGGCCCACGATAACGATACCGGTTCTCCGGAAGTACAGGTGGCTTTGTTGACTGAACGCATATCTCAACTTGCAGATCATTTAAAGGCACATAAAAAAGATAACCACTCTCGAAGAGGCTTGTTACAGCTTGTTGGAAAACGCAGAAGACTTTTGGCCTATTTAAAAGGGAAAAACACCGATCGTTATTCTCAAGTTTCTAAAAAATTGGGTCTTAAGTAAGCGTATTATTAGATTAAATTAAAAAATTATTTGGGGTTGTAAGTTACAAGGATTGATTAAGGGTTAAATATTGGGCATTATTCCCGACTATTTTTTTCGCAGTTGCCTCGCGAATTTCTAAAAGTAGGGAAAATAATGTCACTAGTATTTTCTCCTTAATCCCTCTTACAATTACGATAAAATCCCGAAAAAGAAAGATAAGTAAAAAATGAATAAATATATAAGAAAAGAGATGGAGTTGGCAGGTAGGAAATTGGTTCTGGAAACCGGAGAACTTGCAATGCAGGCAAACATGGCTGTAAAAGTAAGTTATGGGGATTCGGTAGTTCTATCCACTGCAGTATCAGGAAGTGTAAATCCGGACTTGGATTACTTCCCCTTACAGGTAAATTATGAGGAAAAGCTTTATGCCAGTGGGTCTATTAAATCATCCAGATTTGTTAAAAGAGAAGGAAGACCAACGGATGATTCCATAGTCACAAGAAGATCCGTAGATCATGCTATTAGACCTTTATTTCCGTCTGACTATAAGAACGAGGTGCAGGTAGTAAATACTGTTTTGTCATATGATCGAGAAAGTTCCCCCGTGTTTTTGAGCATGATAGGAACGTCTGTGGCGCTGACCTCCTCAGATATTCCATGGGCAGGCCCTACGGTTTCCGCAGTTGTAGGATACGTCGGAAAAGAGTATGTCTTAAATCCCTCTGAGGAAGAGTTAGGAAAATCGGAATTGAGCCTCGTGGTTTCTTTTGTGGGTAAAGACCTCAAGTATTTGGCGATGGAGGCTGAGGCCGAAAATCTGCCGGAAGAAGTGATTTTAGGTGCCGTTGAATTTGCCAGAAACCAGTTAAAGCCCGTTGTGTCTTTTATCTCGGATTTTGCGGAGGAGGTAAATCCGGGTTTGGTAAAAGCTGAATATGAATCTCAAGCATTACCGGAAGCGTTGGTAAATGACGTTAAGGGCGTTATTGAAAGTAGGGTAGAAGAGCTACTCTATGGTGGAACACTGGGAAAATCCGAGTTTGGGAAAAGGCACGATGAGATGATGGCGGAAGTTTATGAGAAGTTTGAGGGTGTTTACAAAAGGAAGAATATGGCAGCCGCTTTCGAGGAGATTGAAAAGGATATATTGCAGGAGCAAGAAATTAAAAACGAGCGTCGCCCAGACGGAAGAGGCGTAGGAGAAGTTCGTCCAATAACCTCGAAGATAGGGGTTTTACCTCGGACACATGGAAGCGCCTTGTTCACAAGGGGAATGACTCAGTCAATGACGGTAGCAACTTTGGGCTCTCCTGGCTTAGAGATGTTGGTTCACGATATGTATGGAGAAGGCTCCAAAAGGTATGTACATTTCTATAATTTCCCTCCTTATTCTGTCGGCGAAACCGGAAGAATAGGCTATCCCGGAGCGCGTGAAATAGGCCACGGGACTTTAGCGGAAAGAGCCCTTAAGCCGGTAATTCCCTCCCAAGAAAAATTCCCTTATATGATAGTTTTAATGTCCGAAACTTTGTCTTCGAGCGGTTCTAGCTCCATGGCTTCTACTTGCGGATCTACACTTGCATTAATGGATGCCGGAGTTCCAATCAAAGATATGGTGGCGGGTATTGGTGTTGGTTTAATGGCAAACGATGATTTTAGCGAGTATAAGATAATCACAGATTTGGCCTACAGAGAAGATGCTTTTGGATTCCTGGATTTCAAGATGGCAGGTACCCGAACCGGAGTTACAGCTATACAAAGTGATATGAAGGCTCAAGGAATTCCTATGGCACTTTTGCCCAAAATCTTTGAGCAATCCCATGAAGGACGACTACACGTTTTGGATGAAATGTCCAAGACTATTAAAGAGCCGAAAAAAGGAGTTTCGCAATATGCTCCAAAGAGTAAGAGTATAAAAATAGATCCGGACAAAATAGGTATGGTAATTGGCGGCGGCGGAAAAACTATTAATGGGTTACAGGACGATATGAATGTGGCTATTAATATTAACGATGACGGAACCGTAACTGTTACAGGAGAAGATTTGGGAAATGTAGAAGGTACTGTAGAGCGGATCGAAGGTATTGTTAAAGATGTCGAAATAGGGGAAGTTTATGAAGGAGCAGTTAAGGACATAGTTGATTTCGGCGCTTTTGTTGAACTTCTGCCGGGTAAAGATGGGCTCTTGCACGTTAGTGAAATTTCTCAGGAATATGTGGAAAATGTTAGAGATTATCTAAAAGTTGGAGATGTGGTTAAAGTTAAGGTTATTGACGTTAAAAACGGTAAAATTAGCCTTTCCAAGAAAATTTTGGAGGAAAAGCCGGGTCAATTGGATCGCAGGGGGCGTTAATAGTTGATATTTGGTAGAATTTAGTAAATGGCTAACGAAACTGCCCCGGCTACCCCGGACACAAAAAACTTCATCTTCGATGAGTTAGACGCTCTTTCCAGTAAAATAGATTCCACAAAAGGGTTGCCCGAACCTTTGAAAGAGCGAATACATCAGATGCTACGCCGTTTGGATAGGATGGCTAAGCTTGGGCATTACGCCGCAGAATTTGATACTCTAGCGCGCTATATTGAGGTGATTGCATCAATCCCATGGGAGGCGGCAACAGAAGATAATCTGGATATCAACCGAGCCAAGGAAATACTTGATAGTAATCACTACGGCATGCCCATGGTAAAAGAGCGAATTTTGGAATATTTGGCGACCATGACGTTGATAAAAAGAAAAGGTGAGAATGCTATAGCCAAATCTCCGGTTTTGCTGTTGGTTGGTTTGCAGGGTGTCGGTAAAACTACACTCGCAAAGTCTGTGGCAGATACTTTAGGGAGAGATTTTGTGAGAATTTCTGTAGGAGCTATCGGATCGACCTTGGAGCTAAGGGGTACGAGTAAGACATTCCCCGGAGCCGAGCCAGGCCAGATTGTTAAGGCTTTAATAAAGACGGAGGTTCGGAATCCACTTATCTTGATGGATGAGATAGAAAAAGCTAGCGGTCAAAAAGGCCTTTTATCGGATATTATGGCGGTTTTGCTTGAGATACTGGACCCCAACCAAAATCCCGATTTCAGAGATCACTATGTTGACTATCCTGTGGATTTGTCACAAGTTCTGTTTATATGTTCGGCCAACAATACAGGAACCTTATCAGCAGCGCTCTTAGATCGTATGGAAATTGTTAAAATGCCCTCGTATACAAACCAGGAGAAGGCAGTTATAGCGAGGGAATACTTACTTCCTAAGGTAAGGGAAAACTCTGGGTTGAAACCGGAAGAGTTGGACATTGACCCAAACCTGTGGCCTGAAATCGTTAATCCGTTTGGATATGATTCAGGTATACGAAGTCTTGGAAGAATAATGGAAAGTATGTGCAGAAAGGTGGCGAAACAGATAGTTACAGGAGAGGTATCAAGTGTATACATCACTAAGGAAAATCTTAAATTTTACATGCCCTCTTGGTAATGCTCGGCCTATGTTAGTTATAACGAAGAGTGGGGGAAAAGATGAATAAAACCGAAGTAATGCAGAGACTTGCGTTGAAAATTAAAGAGTGTCGGGAATGCGATTTGTATAAAGAGGCTCAAAAGGCAGTTCCCGGTTCCGGGAATATAGATGCTGATATCGTTTTCATAGGCGAGGCCCCAGGCGCTAGGGAAGATGCTACTGGAATACCTTTCGTCGGGAGAGCGGGAAAGTTACTAGATTTCCTCCTATCTGAGATTGGCTTGAAACGCCAGGATGTTTGGATAGGAAATGTAATAAAGCATCGCCCCCCAAACAATAGGGACCCAACTCCTGCGGAAATTGTAGCGTGCGAGCCCTATTTGACGGTTCAGCTAAGAACTATTAAGCCTAAATTGATTGTTACACTAGGTCGGTTCGCCATGTACTATTTCTATAAAGGCGGTAAAATCTCTAGGGATCATGGTAATCTTATAAGGATATCCGATTCCAAATTTGGGTCGGGGACATTTATTTATCCGGTTTACCATCCGGCTGCCGGGTTACGTAACGGAGCTTTTAAAGAGGCTCTGGAGGAGGACTTCAGAAGAATTCCGCAGGTTCTGGAGCAGATAAAGCTAGATCGAGTAGAAAATATTGTATCTTCTTCAGTAGAAGAGAAAGGCCAAATAAAATTGGATTTATAAACTATGTTAAAAATAATTAACTTAAGTGGCACAGAAAATGTCACAAAAAACTTAACTGTATTTGAAACGGAAAACGATATTATTATCGTTGACTGTGGTGTGGGTTTCCCTGATAGCGATATGTTAGGAGTGGATATGGTAATTCCTGATATGACATATCTAAAGGAAAATATGCACAAAATTCGTGGTCTGTTCTTGACCCATGGGCATGAAGATCATATTGGAGCTGTACCCTATTTCTTGGCGGAATTTCCCAACGTTCCCGTTTACTCTGGTAAATTGGTTTTGGGGTTTTTGCGAAGAAAGTTTGATGAAAAGAGGAAATACAAAGGAGTGCCTAAAAACCCTTCATTGCACGAAATAGGTCCTGATTCTGAGCCCGTAACTTTAGGTGATTTTACACTCGAAGCTTTTGGGGTAAATCACTCGGTACCGAATTCTTTGGGTTTCGCTATAAGAACTTCTGAAGGTTTAATTCTCCACATATCAGACTTTAAGATAGATTTAACCCCTGTTATTGATGCCCCTATCGATTTAAATAGGATCGCTGGATATGGTGATGAGGGCGTTATGTGTTTATTGTCCGACTGTTTGGGTGTTACTTCAGAGGGCTACTCTCAGCCGGAAAAAGACCTGTCCGGAACATTTGACTTATTGTTTGATGAGGCGGCAGGCAAGCAGATTCTTGTAACCACGCTTTCGTCCAACATTTCCAGAATACACCAAATAGTAGAAAGTGCCAAAAAAGTAAATAGAAAAATAGTTCTTCTTGGCCGTTCCATACAGCAAAATGTGGAAGTGGCACGTGGCTTGGGATATCTTCCCTTTAAAGATGATGTTTTTGTGGATCCAAGAAATTCTCCAAAGTATTCCCAAGCCGATTTAGTCTACATTGTCGCCGGAAGTTATGGTCAGCCCGGCTCAGCCTTAGGAAGAATAAGTAGAAGCGAGCACCAAGATGTAGCATTACAGGAAGGAGCCTACGTGATTTTTTCAGCGGATCCAAGTCCACCCGGAGTAGCGGAGGACGTAGATAAAGTCCAAGACAAGCTGACGTTGCTGGGCGCTAATGTTTTGTTTAGCCAAATCCAGGATAATTTACATGTTTCAGGTCACGGAACACGCGGAGATTTGGAAATGGTGGCCTATTTATCAAAGGCTAAATATTACGTTCCTATTGGAGGAACTATAAAGCGCATGAGAATTTATTCCAATATGATAGGTGGTTTAGGTCGTCCCCAAGAGAACGTTTTCGAACAGTTGGGGGGAGATTCGGTTGTGTTTGAGAATGGTAAAGCGAGAAAAGGTGACCACGTTGAAGTTAAAGATGTTTTCTTAGACGGCTCTACCGTAGGTGATGTAGGACCTTTGGTTCTGCGGGATCGAGAGCAGTTAGCTGATGATGGCATTTTTGTTGTTATAGTTCCTATAAATCAGAAGTCTCGTAAATTAGCGGGAGATGTTGAGGTTGTAACACGAGGTTTTATTTATGTGAAGGAGTCAGCAGATCTTATTAACAAGACAAAGCAATCTATTATGGGTTTGCTAGAGAGTAGAAAAAATGATTTGAGGAATTGGAACGAGGTTAGGGAGGGTATCGAGAAGAGAATGAATAAGATGCTTTATAAGGAAACTGGGAGGAATCCTTTAATCTTTATACAAGCGATTTATCTATAATTCTGATATTATTGGCTCAATGTCCAGGAAACGAGGTAGAAAGAAAAAATTCAGGCTTAATGTTAATTTTTACATTCGCCCGGAGGTTATAAAGTCTATTGCGGTAATATTTTTCTTTTTATTGGGGGCTCTAAGTCTCATTTCTTTTTTTACCACTGGATATTCTTTAAACGCCAAAATTAAAACCCTACTCATGAAAAGTTTTGGTTTAACAGCGTTTATTGTTCCGATAATCTTTTTGTTGATCGCAAGTTTCTTCATAGACTCGATAAAAGCCAAATTTAAGGATTTTCGGGTGCTGTTCGGTCTTTTAGGGCTTTTCGTTCTTGGATCGGGGTTTCTATCTTTATTCTGTTGGAGATATGAGCCGTTTACCCGAGCTTCAGAAGGAAAGTGCGGAGGATTAATGGGCTATAAGATTCTTTCTTTTCTTAATGGTGTTGTAAGTATCTACGGAGCCACATTGATCTTGATAGCTGGTGTGGTTATTTCCATAGTCCTACTTTTTAATATCTCATTGAATGGGCTTTTTGAAAAAGTATATGGCTATATTAGAACCTTTTTGCCTTGGAAGGAAAAAGAAGGTTCCTCCTCCGAATTGGAGAAGGCTCAAGAAGAAGATCCAATGGTAAACGGTACAATTAGTCAGCTTGCAGCTAGGGTTTTAAATACAGCTTCCGATGAGGAAGATAATGTTTCTGCCGGGGATATATTTGTTGGAGAGACGGAACCACCAAAAATAAAAGTCCTTCCTTCTTATTCAGAACCTCAGGGCGAGGGTGTGGAGGTTACTAGACCTTCTTCTGAGGAAAACTCTGTAAGTTCTCTAGTACCCAGTCTCCCTTATACCAATAGAGTTTGGCGGTTACCGCCTCTCAATCTGCTAGAAGATCCGCCACTTATCCGTCCGGATGCAGGCAATGTTAAAAAACGAGCTGAAGTTATCGAGAGCACCTTAAAATCCTTTGGCATAAGGGTTAAGGTGGCCGAAACGGATGCGGGACCTTCTGTGACAAGATACGCTTTGGATGCAGCTACGGGGACTAAGATTTCTAAAATTGTCAGTTTGCAAAATGACTTGGCCTTAGCCTTAGCTTCACCAACTGGATCTGTCCGCGTGGAGGCTCCGATTCCAGGAAGGTCTCTGGTTGGAATAGAAGTGCCTAATAATAATCGTGTCACAGTCCACTTTAAAGAGTTATTAACATCGGATCCTATGAAATCGCTGAAATCCAAGTTGGGAATAGTTTTAGGTAAGGATGTTGGTGGCGGTACTCATGTTTATGATATCGGCCGAATGCCCCACCTGTTAGTTGCGGGGACTACAGGCTCAGGAAAATCCGTTTTTTTGCATTCCATTCTGTTCTCAATTTTATATAGAACTACCCCACAGGAATGTAAGTTTATCTTAATCGATCCTAAAAGGGTTGAATTTACTCATTACTCCGATATTCCTCATTTATTAACCCCTGTTATAACGGATGTCGAAAAAGCACCCTCCGTTTTTAAATGGGCCGTAATGGAGATGGGTCGGCGATATAAGCTCTTTGAGAAGGCTCGCGCTAGAAATATTGATTCCTACAATGAAAAATCCGGTTTTCAAGCCCTTCCATACATTATGATAGTTGTTGATGAGTTGGGCGAAATAATGATATCTGATCCTGCAGATGTGGAAAAAAGTATTATCCGTATGGCTCAATTAGCTCGGGCAACTGGGATTCACTTGATTTTATCTGTACAAAGACCTTCCACAAACGTGATTACAGGTTTAATCAAGGCTAATATCTCTTGCCGAATCGCTTTCAATGTCTCTAGCCAAATCGATTCTCGTGTAATTATAGACCAACCCGGAGCCGAAAAGCTGTTGGGTAGCGGTGATATGCTGTTTGTACCTCCCGATTCATCAAAGCCCCTTCGATTACAGGGCCCCATGATAACGGAAAAGGAAATCTTTGATTTGGTCGAGTACTTGAGGTCCCAAGGAGTGGAGCCTGATTACAAAGAGGAGGTTGTTAATGCTGCCGAAAAGTTGGTGAAAAAAAATACTAGTGTTTCTGCTGGTGGCGAGGCTGTTGATGTGCTTTTCGATAAGGCCGTTGATGTCTGCTTGAATGCTGGAAGAGCCTCTGCTTCTTTGTTGCAGCGCCGTCTTTCGATAGGATATGCTCGCGCCGCTAGAATATTAGATGAGCTAGAGGCAGAACATATTGTTGGCCCTAAAAATGGTAGCCGTCCTAGGGAAATATTAATCGATAGTCGTCGAAACGAGGGCGACTACGACAGTTTTTCCTTTTAGCTAAAGATCAACGAAATTATTATGAAAAATCTAGGCGAGATTTTAAAGGCGCAAAGGAAAAAGCGTAAATTAACTTACAATCAGGTCTACTCAAGGACAAAAATACAGCAGTATTATATTAAGGCTTTGGAGCAGAATGATTACAGTGTTTTCGACGGGCGACTTCACGCAAAAGGTTTCCTGAAGATATACGCAGAACTCTTGGGTCTAAATGTTAACCAGATTTTAGCCCTGTGGCGAAGAGAATACGGCTATACATTTGAAGACTCTTTTGATATTCAAGAGAGTTCCTCCACACGAAAGCTAATAAAAAGCCTAAAGAATAATATAACTATAACTCCCACGAGAATTTTTGTATTTCTAGGTACCTTTTTATTGCTGAGTTTTTTCGGTTATCTCTTTTATTCCTACAAAAAATACTCCGGTCCTCCGGCGTTGGAAATTTATTCTCCGGAAAACAATGCGATAGCGGAAAATTCCCTAATTGATATTACCGGTAAGACGGATATTGACTCAGTTTTGTTTGTAAATGGGGAAAGAATACTTTTGCAGCCAGACGGCGATTTCGCTACCTCGCTTAATCTAAGGGAGGGGGTCAATACATTAAGTATTACTTCTATCAATAAGTTGGATAAAAAAACAGAAAAGGTTTTAACCGTGCTCTATCGTCCCCATACCTACAAAAATGTTGAAGTACTTGAATCTTCCGCAACATCGAGTGACACTCCATAATAAAAACATTATGCTATACTATTGAGTAGTTACTGCCTATGTCTACAGAAACACTAACCACAATTCTTATAGTTCTACTAAGCGTAAATTTTGTGCTTTGGATTATATTTTTAATCTTTCTTTTAGTGCAAATTCGGAAGGTCTTTAACGCTGTTCACGAAATCTTAGGTAATATCAACGAATTTTCTTCGTCGTTTATGAGCAAAGCATTGTCGGTTCTTCCGTTGGTATTCGGAGTATTAAAAAGTTTTAAAGCTGTAAAGTCCATCACTACTTTGAGTGATGCATTTGATTCAGATTCTAAGAAGGAGAAGAAAGATGACTAAGGAAAGAAAGAACAGGTTTTTGTTTGGCGCGGCCTTGGGTACTTTATTTGGTTTTTTGTTTGCTCCAAAAAAGGGTAAAGAAACACGAGAGCAGCTTTCCGAGAATGTGGATAAGCTGAAAGACACGTTGGAAGGAGCTGTGGAGGAGGGTGCAAAAAAGATTTCCGAGGTGCAGGAGGAGGCTAAGCCTTACGTCGAATCCTTGAAAAAAGGACTAGAAGGAGACGGGCAAGAAGAAACAGAAGAGTAGTTTATGGTGGACACAGATATTAATAAACTTAATGATACTGATGATGTAGTGGATTCCGGAAGCATCGAAGCTGTTCGTATGCCTGCGCAAACACCTCCAGAAGCATTCCCTTTAAGGGAAAAGTTAAAGTCTGTTGAAAGTGAGAAGGCTTTGGAGGCTTTTCCGTCTCCACGACCCCCTATGCCAAAAACAAGATCGGAGTCTCTAGAGGAAGAACTTTCTGTAGGAATGGGAGAAGATGATCCTGTGAGTAAGTCGGAGGGGCGTTTGGTAGACACACGCGGGAAAGGCGACGTGTCTAAAATCGAAACTTTAGATGAGCTAACCAAATACGGAGATCAGGAAGAAAATAAGTTCATTAAAGGTGTCAAGTCTGCCCATGGACCTAGCGAATCTTAACAACACTTTGTATGTAGCGTTTTGGTTATTCATTTATACTATTATCCTTATTGGGGTTGTTTTAATTCTTCTATTGCTTTTCTTTAGGCGAAAGCGCAAAAAAGTTGAAGATTTAAACAAGTTTGATTTGACTTTCCTTTTGGTTAAGCTTCCCCCTGGAAATGAAATAGAAATTGAGGTAGCCGAGCAGTTTTTTACAAGCCTTTGCGGGTTTAGGAGGTCCTGGTTTAAAGCTTTGTGGAAGGGCCAGTATAGGATTTCCTTCGAGATTGTGGCTAAATCCTCTGGGATAGGGTTTTACGTAGTGATCCCGGATGAGTTGGCTCTAGCTGTTGAGAAGAAAATAAACGGTGCTTACCCTGATGCGGAAATAGATATTGTAGATCCAAATGAAGTTTGGGATAGAGGTGACTTTACGGACGTGGCGGAAATAAAACTTTCGGGCGCTCCCTACTATCCCATTCGAACATTTGAAGACCTTGCCTCCGATGCGCTGAGTTCAATAACGGCATCTATGGGTAAGCTATCTGACACTGATGTTATAGCGCTGCAGTACATTATTAAGCCTGCCGGAGGAGGTTGGCGCCGACAGGGGAATGCCTTTTCTGCAGGGGTTCGCAAGAGAAGTTCGGATCCGGAAAAAGGTGTCGCCATTGATACATCTTTCCTTGAAGGCGTCGAAAAAAAGATTTCTAAGCTTGGTTTTGACGTTTCCATAAGGGTTGTTTCAATTGCTGAAAACAAGAGTATAGCTAAAGATCATATCCAAAACGTTGTCACGGCATTTGATCAGTTTACAAATGTAAAATATAACAAATTTAAAAAAGTTAATCCTAAGGCGCGACGCACTGTTACAAATTTCATTTACCGCAGCCTACCCCTTTTTAATTTAAGCGTTCCTATTTTGGATATTTCGCTTTTTCGTAACGTTTCAACCCTAAATACACAGGAGATGGCGACAATTTTTCACTTTCCTACCGGAGAAGTAAAAACTCCGGGAATAATTTGGCTCCGAGCTCACAAAGCCCCATGTCCGGAAAACATTCCAACGGAAGGACTCTACCTTGGTAAGAATGTGTATCGTGGTATGGAAAAAAATGTACACATGCTCGAAAAAGATCGTACACGACATTTTTACATTATTGGACAAACGGGTACCGGAAAATCCGAGTTTATGAAAACCTTGGCTCTGCAGGACATAGAAAACGGCGAGGGTTTAGCTTTTATCGATCCTCACGGAAGTGATATAGACGATATTTTGGAAAAAATCCCGGAACATAGGGCAGATGATGTTATCTTGTTTGATGCCTCTGATGTTGAGCGCCCTTTAGGTCTTAATATTCTAGAAGCCCATTCCGGAGAGGAAAAGCACATGATTATTAATTCTTTCATCGCATTGCTGTATAAGCTTTACGATCCAAATAGGCAGGGAATTATGGGTCCTCAACTAGAGCGTGCGATCAGAAACGTTATGTTAACGGCTATGGTTGATCCGGATAGTACTATGGTGGATGTTTTGCGTTTATTAATTGACGATAAATATGCCCAAAGTTTCTTGCCTAAATTAGACGATCCGTTGGTTAGGCGTTACTGGACCGATGAAATGGCTAACACAAGCGACTATCACAAGAGTGAGAAAATGGGTTATTTTGTTTCTAAATTTGACCGTTTTGTAACGGATAAAACTATGCGCAATATTTTGGGTCAGCCTCGCTCAGCGATAGATTTCCCCAGGATAATGGCGGAGAAAAAGATTCTGTTGGTGGATTTGTCTAAAGGGAAGATAGGGGAGGAAAACTCCAGCTTTATAGGGCTAATTTTGGTTCCAAGGATTTTACAGGCTGCTATGGGGCGGGCCTCAAGGCTTGGTAAAGAGGATTTCCCGAATTTTTATCTGTATGTCGATGAGTTCCAAAACTTCGCAACCCCCGATTTTGCTACCATTCTTTCCGAAGCCCGTAAGTACAAGCTTAACTTGGTGGTTGCACATCAGTTTATTTCTCAGCTAACCGATGAAATAAAAGAAGCTGTTTTTGGGAATGTCGGTACTACAGCTGTTTTCAGGGTAGGGGCCGAGGACGCCGAATTCATAGAGAAGCAATTTGATCCGGTTTTTACTCAAAGTGATTTGATTAATCTGCCTATTGGAAGTTACTACACTCGGATTTTGATAGAAGGTCACCCTAGCCCACCCTTTTCTATGAAGGTTGATTGGGATATGGTGAACGAAGATAACGCAAAAAAGAATCAAGAACTCGCTCAAAAAATTCGGGAACATTCGAGAAATACCTATGGCGTGGCTCGAGCTGAAGTTGAGAAATATATAAATGAGCGCTCCAACTTTAACCCGGTTGTGGAGGTTCCTGCTTCTGGAAAGAAAATACCTTTTTAAACAAGGTCCACCCTCTATGAGGACAGTCCCCTCAAAGGACAGCCCCCGTTTAATGTATAATTGAAACAAATGTTAAGCCTGCCCTTTCTTAATCTTAAAAAGTCGAAAGATCTTGAAAACTCCTTTTTGGGCATCACCTTTGACTCTCTTCGAGTAAATGTAGTTTACTTTGAGATTTCTTCTGATGAATTAAATCCGATAGTTCAGGTCAAGTGCATTATTTCCCGTTTCATTGGGGAGAAAGTAGAAAACCTTTTCAAGGAATATTCAGATGACGCAGCTCTTATAGAAACGTTACGCGTGATTTTGACCGAACTTAGTGAAAAATTTCCTGATGTTTCAAATCAAGTAATATTTGGGCTTTCTGCTGACAAATGTATTGATTTAATGTCTATTGTTAGCCTGGAAAACTCTGTGAGACGGCGTTTTACAGAAGAACAGGTAGCAGAGCTTGATGAGCAAGCTTACAAAAACGCGTCTTTTAGGGCGCAAGATGCGCTCGCAACTCAAACGGGCGATATGGAAAGTGATCTTGATCTCGTCACTTCGGTGGATGTTTTCAAAAAATTAGACGGGATAGTTACACGAGATCCTATTGGATTAGAGGGGGAAAAACTCGAACAAGCTTGGTTTGGAAGTTTTGTTCGACGAGCAGATCTCGAGAGGTTTAAGCAGATTGCCAAGAAACTTAATTTGAAAATACTAACTGTCTCATCGCTAAACTACGCTTTTTATACTTGTTTAACTCAACATGACCCAAAATATTCCAATTGTATTGTTGTGAATCTAGATAATGACTTAACGCAAGTTTCGGCGGCTTTCGGAGGTAGTATAGTAGGTTCTCGCTTCATAAATATAGGTTTGGTTTCCGTGCTTAACGAAATCAGCTCGCGGATGGGATTGTATCCTGATGAAGCTTTAGAGGTCTTGGAAAAGTACAGGCAGGGAACTCTAGACTCATCATTGGCGCAGAGGGTCCAAAAGATTATCTATAGGTTTTTCGTGATTTGGTCGAAAGCGTTAGGTGAAGTGTTTTCCGACTTTAGTGGGATCAAGACTTTTTCGTCAAATGTAGTTTTGGTTGGTCCGGGATTTGACTTACCTGATCTGCATATGTTCACTTCAAGCGAGCCTTGGTTTAAATCGATACCATTTAAGGCGCCTCCAAACTTTGAAAAGGGTCTCGCATCGGATAAAATAACTAAAGTTTCTGATTTAACAGGGAAAGCTTCCCTTTCAGCGTGGAGTCTGCCAATATCATTGTCAGGCGTCTACGTAAGAATGAAGGATACCTCGTAATGGTTTATACAGTGAATAAAACAAAGGATATCTATACAATACTAGCAGAACTTGCTGTTCGAGCGGAAAAAGATTTGGAAATTTTCATACCGTCTGGATCGTTGCTCTTGAAGGATAAATTGAACCTAGAATTTTTGGCTAAAAGTTTAGAGAAATTGGGCAAGACTGCTAGGTTTGGTACAGATGACCCGAATGGCAAAGAACTTTTGGATAGTCTTAACTTGGCTAGAGCAGAATTTGGTAGTACCTTAGACGCTGGTGCCTCCGGTGAAAGATCCCATCGTATGTTTCCGCGAAAACTTAAATTTTTCGTGTCAAATACCTTCTCGCGCCTGAAAGACCTATCTAAACTGAAAAAGCCGAACATTTCACTAAGGATAAACCTCGCATTATTAGGGGCCTTCATTCTGGTTCTCGCGGGATTGATTTACGGAGGTTACCGTTACATTTCCTCTCAAAAGGCTTACATAAAAATTTACACAAAATCAGAGCCCTTAGCTAGAAGTATTACTATTAGGGTTGATTCCAACAGTAGCACTAATATAGATGAGAAAATATTGGAAGGTACGGATATTTCCACGAGTATTTTTGACACGAAGGAAATCGAAACGACGGGAGAGAAAGAAAAGGGCGATTATGCTGAAGGAGAGATCATAATTTATAATTACACTAAGGAGGAGATTAAATTAGATGAGGGAGAAAAAGTTTATTTTAAGGATGATGATTTAGAATTCAAGCTCACGGATGATGTAACTGTAGATCCAGCAACTTACGAGGTACAGGAAGACCCTCCTGTAACACCTGGGGAAACGAAGGCCTCTGTCAAAGCCTTGGAATATGGGGATGATTACAATATTGGAGGAAGCAAGACTTTGAAATTTGATGATTACGATGATTTCGATTTAACAGCTAAATCCAAAAATAAATTTGAGGGTGGAAAAACGGAAACCGTTATGGTGGTTTCCGAGGAAGACATTGAAAAGCTAAAAGAGGATATAGCAACCATTTTAACAGTACAGTCAACCCAAGCGATAAATGATGTTGTCCCATCGGATTACAAACTGATTAAAGGTTCTATAACCACTCTCTTAGGAGATCCTGAGTTAAGTGCGGAGGTTGGGGAAGAGGAGACTGAGGTGAATATAAAGCAGGTGCTGACCGTATTTGGTTTAGCCTATTCCGAAAAGAAACTGGATCAGCTCATTATGAAGGTTGTTGGCGACTATGTCCCGGAGGAATATGCTCTCGCAGGTACTAAGCACACGTTAAGCGTTGAAGTATTGGGGGCTACTGAGGATACAGTTCTTAGTGACAGCGCCGCGGATCTTCAGGTTACAGTTAAAACATCCGTGATTCCGGAAATAAACATCAGTTCTTTAAAAGAATCCCTGAAAGGTATGTCCGTGGGAGAGTTGCAGAGGGAGTTAGGAGGTATGTCAAATATAACAACATATGAGTTTAATTTATCGCCGATTGTTCCATTGAAGAAAAAAGTACCCAATGACGTAGAAAAAATCTTAATTGAGGTTCTAGAGGGCTCTAATGACTAAAGAAAAGGGTATTCTGGGTATAGATTATGGCGAAACTAACATAGGATTGGCATTTGGTAGAGCAGGAGAGGTTTTACCGCTAAAGATTATTTCCGGAAAAAACCCACATACCGCAATTTCTGTGATTGGTCGTACTATTATTGAGTATGATGCTAAAACCATAATTGTAGGACTTCCATTAACAATGGAAAACAAAGAAACACCGAAATCTCTTAAAGTACGTAGGTTCGTTAAATTATTGAAAGTCAAAATAAAAAAACCCGTTGTTTTTGTAAACGAGCACTCGACATCTAAAGACGCTACTAAAATAATGTTAAGCATGGGCGTTTCACAAAAACGTAGGCGCTTGAAAGATCATTACTCTGCCGCATTAATTTTGAAAAAATACTATAGAGAAAAAGAGTAACCGTTACTCTTCTTTTTTGCTTTCATCAAACGTTAATTTCACATTTTTATTTCCACACTTCATGCATTGAAAGTTTTCCCCGGGGGTTAGGCATTGCGGACACATATAAACCCCCTCTTTGTAGATAAGTTTATCGCTTTCGCACACATTGCAGGTAAAAATTACATCATCTTGAGTTATAACTTCACAATCTGGACACGTGAACATCGCGCTTGGACTTCCTAGAACTTCCTCCTCTTCGCTCGTTTCTTTTTCTAGTTCTTTTAGGACTTTGATTTTTACCATAACTTTAGCTTACCTAAAAATTTTGACGTGTTCAATATGCTTTGTTAATCTTAGGATACACAAATGTTAATGGTTCTTTTATATATATATTTAAGTTTTGGGTTTATATACGCTTTTTATGTAACCTTCTGGGGAGGGGGTCGTTGGTATATGTTTCCAATTAATATTTTAGGAGGTCCCGTAGTTGCTTTGATCATTATTTTTAAGAGCTTAGCCCGCAAAGATTTTCATGTTTAAGCAAATTTTCGAAGGAAAAGAAGCAGTAGTTTTTGATCTAGATGGTACGCTTGTCGACTCAAAGCCCTTATGGAACACGGCTTGTACAGAAGTTGCTCAGAATCTTGGGTTTGAGTGGCGTGGTTCCGCATTTCTGGGAGGGCAAGGTTTACGCAGCACCTGGAGTGAGTATTTAAGGTACGCTGATATTAACCCGGGGGTCTCAATAAGTGAGCTTGTCAAACAAACTAAAGATAAATTTCTGAAGAGATTAGCTTCCGCGGATTTGGAGTTATTGGATGGTTTTTGGCATTTTATGTTGATGCTCAAGGATGAGCGTAATTTTAAGCTTGGCTTGGTTACAAATACTGATAAGGACGTAGGCCAAAAAGTCCTTCAAGAGTTAGGTGTCAGCAACGTTTTCGATATCGCTTTGTTTGGGGACGATGTCAAAAAGAAAAAGCCTAACCCGGAAATTTACAAATTGGCGTGTAAAAAACTTGGTATAAAGCCCCACAAAATTTTGGTTTTCGAAGATTCTCCGGAAGGTGTTAAGGCTGCTGTAAAGGCTAAAATGCCCGTGGTTGCTATTTGGAACCCCTCAAGCCCGCCAAAAAAGGAATACTCGACTAATGTTTTGTTATTTGTTGAAGATTTCTCTGTATTTCCGGGAAACTTGGATAAAACCTACAAGGAGTCATTGTTGCAGGAAACTTCAGAGGAGATAAGTGAGTCTGTCGAAACGGAAGAAAAAACTTCCGCAGAAGAGTTAAAATAGGCACTTCTACCCATACTTGGTATAATCTGCGCATGCGTTCTGTTCGCCCCCCGAAAAAATATTATATTGAAACCTTTGGATGTCAGGCTAACGAGGCCGACTCAAATAAGTTAGAGGGGATTTTGGAAGCCGCGGGATTAGAAAAATCCGTTTGTTTAGAGAGAGCGGATATCTTCATAATAAATTCTTGCTCAGTCCGACAAAAAAGTGAAGATAAAGTGTATGGTTTAGCCAGAAAACTGAAAACTCTTTCCAAGAAACCTTTTGTAGTTCTAGGTGGTTGTATGGTGGGGAGCGTTCAAGGTTCTAGAGTTTTGTATCCTTTCGAAGAGCTTAAAAAGCGAACATCTTGGATCGATCTTTACTTAAATTCTGATGACTTGCCCACATTGCCAAAGTATCTTGTAAAGGAGGGTTTTGTTGATACATATTTTCCTTTGGATTTGGAGGATAAAGGTTATATTCCTGATGATAGGTCAAGGGGATATATAAACATTTCATACGGCTGTGACAATTTCTGTACTTATTGTGTTGTTCCGTATGCCAGAGGACCCGAAATTTCACGTAGCAAAGAAGATATCCTGAGAAATGTTAAGTACCTTTTAGACAAAGGTATTACTGAAATAACTTTGTGTGGGCAGAACGTAAATTCTTGGGGTCTTTCTCCTGAACAAAAGCGAAAGATTAGGATAGGGGACGACACTAAGCTTCCTTTTGCCGATTTGCTCCGAGAAATTCACGATCTTGCGGGAATTAAACTACTTTCGTTTATTTCCTCAAATCCCTTCGATTTTACTCAGGATTTAATTTCCGTTTTGGGATTACCAAAAATTGATAATTACCTGCATATCGCAGCCCAATCAGGAAATAACGACGTTCTTGCTCGGATGAATAGGCGCTACACGATCGAAGGATTTTATGACCTTATTGATAGAGTTAAAAAAGCTAAACCCAACGTAAGATTAGGCACAGACATTATTGTAGGGTTTCCTGGTGAAACGCGCGGTCAATTTATGGATACCACCAATCTTTTTCAGAAAGTTCACTTTAAGGTGGCCTTTATTTCCATGTATTCGGAGCGTGTAGGAACTGCCGCTCAAAGGACGTATAAAGATGACGTTTCCTTGCAAGAGAAGAAATGGCGCCACGCTTATTTAACTAGTGTTTGGAAAGAAAGCCTTAAACAATGAAAATCCCCGTAATTTTAGGGCCTACTTCCTCTGGTAAAACCGGGTTAGGCTTGAGACTTTGCAAGGAGTTTAACGGGGAAATTATTTCGGCCGATTCTCGGCAGATCTATAAGTTTATGGATATTGGTACAGGTAAAATTCCTGTCAATAAGGAGGTAGATGTTGAGAGAAATGATGCCTTTTGGATTTTAGAGGGCGTGAGAGTGTGGGGATACGATTTAATAACACCCGATAAAGATTTTTCCGCCTATGATTTCATACAATTTGGTCTTCCCGTGGCTAAAGCTTTAGCAGAGAAGTCTAAGATGCCTTTTTTAGTTGGAGGTACTGGTTTATATATTGATTTTTTTACGCACAGGATTAAAGATTCCGGAGGTCCTTCTGACTTGAAATTGCGCAAAGACTTGGAGAAAAAACCTCTCAAAAGTTTGCAAGATAATGTAACGTCGTTAAACATAGAACTTAATAATTCGGAGTTTAATAACAAACAGCGCTTGGTTAGAGTTTTAGAGCGAAATTTGACAACAAAATCCCCTACCCCACTTCCCTACCTTGAAGATGCCGAGTTTGTGTTTATAGGTTTGACGGCTTCCAGAGATTTTCTTTACGAGCGTGTTGATAGCTGGGTAGATTCCATTTGGAAAGATGACGCAATTGTTGCAGAAGTTTTAGATTTGATTTCTCGTGGCTACGAAGACAGTTCCAGACTTTCCGGCTTAATTTACGGAAATGCCAAAGATTTCTTGGGGAGTGGAAAGTCCCTTACCGAAGCGATACAAAAAACAAAATTTGAATTGCATGCATACATTCGACGACAACAAACCTATTTTAAGAGAAACGAGTCCGTTGAGTGGTTCGATGTAGGACAAGACAACCTAGCCGAAAACATTTATAATTACATCACGAACTTTTAGCTATGAATAAAGATGTTGTAATTTCAGTAAAGACAGTAATTATTTCCTTGGGAATACTTCTCGGTTTATATGTAACTTACGAGCTCAGAGCTGTTCTCTCTATTTTATTCATCGCCCTTTTACTTGTAATTTCTTTAGAGTTTGTGATAAAGCGTCTAACTACGGTTACATTTTTAAATAAACCCCTTTCCAGAGGTATTGCGGTTTTCGTTACATATGCATTACTGATTTTATTTGTTGCACTTGCCATAACAACAGCCATTCCTTTGCTAATTTCCCAATCCCAAAAACTTATAAATAGTTTTTCTGACTTTTTAATTAATTTTGAGATTAGCGGCCAAATAGTCTTTGAAGATTTGTCTATTTTGGATGTTCTTTCTAAATTTACAAACGACGGTGACATTTCTTCAGTTTTTTTTGGCTCTCTATCTTTTATCTCAAGCCTTTTTACCTTTCTCGTTCTTTCCGTTTATATTTCTCTTGATTGGGAAAACATAAAATTCCGCTTTCTGAATCTGTTTACAAAGAAAGTTGGGAAAGATGTAGGTGAGATTATAGTGTCAATTGAACGGAATATAGGTGCTTGGGTACGCGGGGAGTTGGTATTAATGTCTACTGTAGGAGTTTTTAGCTTCTTTGCCTATTTTCTAGCGGGAATACATTATCCTCTTGCTTTAGGCTTTATTGCAGGGATGTTAGAGATTGTTCCCCAACTGGGTCCGATTTTTACCTCTGTAATAGTAACTGCAATCGGTTTTGCCCAGTCTCCTATGAAAGGCTTCTTGGCTTTGGGGATATCAATTTTAGTTCAACAGTTGGAGAATGACTTTTTGGTTCCTCGTGTCATGGGAAAGGTTTCAGGTTTTCGCCCCTTGATTATATTGATCGCGTTGCTTATTGGAAGCGATTTTTTTGGAATAGTAGGCGCGATTTTAGCGGTTCCAGTAACCATGATTTTAGGTATATTAGTCAGGCGATTTGTCCATTACCCTACTCTGAAGGAATAGTTTTTTCCTTACAAAATTCTAACATCGGTACAAAATGCACGCTAAATGCTCACATTTGCGTTTAGTCGTTAAAGTGCCCACAGTACCTTACTATCTTTTTACAAGTTCTTTCGAACTTGTAAGCCCTAAATAAATGCTAAAGCATCATATTTAGCTCGTACAAGTTAGTAAACTTGTACGCCACAACGAAATCCTCACATTCGTTCGTATTTATGTTGAGTCGCCAAAATTCTTACAGAATCTTGACGCAGGAAGTCTATAAGCCGGATTCTGTCGAGGGAAAGCATCTATCTACGCTCGACGAAATGTTCGCTTGCGCTTGCATTATCGCCGAGTCGTTTGAATCCAAATGATTCCAACGCTCCATCTTCACATCGTGCTACAAAGTAGACTTGTCAGGTTAACTCAAACGATGCGGTCGTGGATTTCAGCGGGTGGGATTGCCCGTTTCACTCTTTCTCCGTGTCCGAAGATTTAGGAAAAAGCTCGTCTCTGCTGCTCTCAGAAGGTGTTGATTCACCCTCTGTCTCTTCGCTATTTCTAGTAAAGAGCACCAGCGGTTATGTATTATCCGTCGGAGATTGCCCTCCGTCCCCTTACCTTGCGCAGTCCGGACTTTCCTCTCCGTGTTTTGAGGCACGGAGCGCTTTCCTGACTTCCTGCAATGTATATTTTACCATTTATTTTTATGCTATCATAGCAATATGCCGGATGACCTTGATCCAAAGAAATATCACGTTTTGGATGAAAAAAAGATGAAGATTGTTTATGTGGTTTTAGCTGTTTTGTTTTCTATTTTTACTCCAGTTTTAGCGACAGTTTATTATCGGTTTGCTATAAGTCGACCTTCCCAAACGTCCGATGAACATGAAGTTGAAATAGAGCCGGGAACGGGTATTGTGGAAATTGCTGGTAAGCTTTACGAAAAAGATGTTATTAATTCTAAAGTTCTATTTGTACTATATGTGGTTACAAATCATTCGGAAAACGATATTCAAGCAGGCGTCTATACTATTCCGGCGGGAATTTCACTAAAGGATTTGATCTCTATTTTAGAGCACGGAACAAATGATATTTTGGTCACATTTATAGAAGGATGGCGCGTAGAAGAATTCGCTTTAATAGCTTCCGAGAAGTTTGATGACGTTGATTACGAGGATTTTGTTGAAATGGCCATACCCTATGAAGGGTACCTTTTTCCGGATACTTATCTTTTTTCTTCCGATGTTACTGTCGAAGAAATGATCGATCGCCTTAAAGATACTTTTGAACTTAGAACCAAAGATATTTTAGAGAGCGAAGATCTCGAAGAGTTGGGTTTTACAAAAGACGAAGTGGTAATCATGGCCTCGTTGATAGAAAGAGAGGTCGCAGATATTTATGATCGCCCGTTGGTTGCCGGGATATTAGTGAAAAGACTAAGAGAGGATACCACGTTGGGCGTCGACGCTACTGTACAGTATTACGCTTCATCGCTACGCTCTGGCTGTACTTTTCCCTCTGATCGCGTGTGTCCAAAGGAGAAAGTAGCGAGGGAAATGGATTGGTGGCCTTATAGTTTGACTCAAGAGGAACTTGATTATGAAGCTGATTACAATACTAGAAAATATCCGGGACTTCCGCCGAAACCGATCTCTAGTACAGGTATTTCCGCTTTGGAGTCAGTTTTGAACTATAAAGAAACTTCTTACAATTTCTATCTGACAGATTCGGAAGGCGTTACTTACTTTTCTGAAACGCTTGCGGAGCACCAACAGAATATAGAATTACACTTGCGCTAAAGAGACCTCCAAGAGTTCTTTTGTAATATAAATCCCCTCTCTTTTTAGTATTTTTTTGTCGATTTTCATAGGGATATTTAGCAGTTGGGACGTGATAAATCCATGGTAAAAAGATGTTGTGATTTTTTTAGCCATAAATTTTGGTTTCGTTTTTATTATTGTGTTGTATTTTTGATCTTTTTCTTTTTGTAGAATTATCCCGGATATGTTTGAGATCTCCACACGCTTAACGAAGTTATAATTTATGGACCGGTCTTTTTGGCGTTCGTTATTTTTAATTACAAAATCCACAATTTTATTATCTACCTTTAGGAAAAATATTTGTTTGGTGCTTTTGCAGAAGAAATAGGCATTAAAGACTATTACGTCCTCGTGTATCGACGGAACAATAGCAAGAAACTTAATTCTTTTGAGCATGAAACAATCTTACAAAATAACTATTAAGATTATATTAAATTTCGTTGTGAGATTTTAAATTCCGGCCCTTTTTTCCTTAATATAGTCTCTCCAACCCTCCAACAGTTCAATGAATGTAGAAAAAGGTGTGTCGACGAGTGTTGAAAAAAAGACACTAATGAAGTTGAACTCTTTCCACTTGGATGAAAGCCAGCTTCCCATCTTCGCTAAAGGTATAGAGAAGAAATCAAGTATAAATTCAAATATACTGGTTCTTTCTTTTATGGTTAGTTCCTTAGACTTTTGTCGAATAACCATAGCGGCGAAAACTACAATCGCCACATTTACCGTGTCGATGTAAAGTGATGTTAAGGGCACTCGAGCGATTTTAAATATCCTGTAGATAAAAAACAAAGATGCTACTCCACCAAGAAGGTAAATTACTCCAAATATGAAGTTCTGGACCTTCTTGACTTTTTTGTTCAGCTTCATTTTATATGTAATTTCTTCTTCGGTAATGTAAACTATTTTTTCTATCTCTTCTTTTACTTTAGGTAGATTATCCTCTGCTGGAGGTCTGATTATTCCCACTAGAATGAACATAAGTGCTGTGGGAATCATAATATCGGCTACAATTGCCCAGGGAGAAAATCCCCCATAAAAAAGCTTTGCGATTGGAAATTCAAAAACAAAAAGGCTTGCGGCTCCTGCTACAAATATCGAAAGAGTCGAGTATACGGCACTTCTAAATAAACGTTTCTTTAAAGTTGAGAACCTTTTTTTGTAAACTTTTTCTATTAGTTTGTGAAGATTTTCCTTTTTAGCTAGTTCTTCCTCCAAATTTTCGTTATCTTCTACGTCCTTTAATACATCTGATAGTATTAGAAACGCAGCATCGTATTTTTCACAAATATTTTGGAACCCGCCTCTTTTTGGATGTTTTAACTCTTCCTTTATGTTATTCCAAATGTTTTCTATATTGTCAGTGAACTCTTCTGTAAAAATCTGCGTATTATCTACAAAAAGTGGGTACTTATTTTTTAATACATGATAGGTGATTACGGGTTCGTCTAAATTAAAGAGCATTTTGTGTACTGCTATGTAGGTTTGAATGTATTTTTCCTCTTCAGATAGGGCTCCTTCAGGAATAATCTTGATTCTTTGAGTCATTGTTTCTGTCATGAAATTTAACAGGGCATCCTCTTTGTATGGGTAGTCTAGCGTTTCCTCTATCTCACAGGCGGCTATTTCTAGAATCCAGTTATAGAAATGAACTTTAACTTTTATGGCCAGGGCGTTTTCTTTTGCGTACGGGCTGTTTTTTAATATGTAGATGTATTTATCCAATATTTTGGCTACGGCAGTGATTTTATCCTCTGAGATTTTTCCGTTCTCAAAATATCCGGTGCGTATTATTTCAAGAGTTACTGGTCCCGCAATTTCCTTAGGTTTTAAATCCGGCAGCATCGTAATTTCCGATATCTCCGATATTAATCTGCGTTTAAGTATTCTCTCAATGGATGTTCTTCTAACTAAGTTTTCTTCTTTCCAGTCGATAACTCTACGAACTTTTTCGTAGACCTTAGCTATTTTTGTAGCGATTTCGTCAACATAGATTGCGTTGTCGGGGGTTTTCTTTTTGATTTTTACGCCTTGTTTGTATTGCTCAAGATATGGAAATATGGCGGGATTAAATATTTCTCGATCGGCACTCTCTGCCCATTCATTTTCCTCTTGCTGCTCGTCCGATTTTTGATTTTCACTTGTGTCGGCTATTTGTGAGGGTATCCGAGATATAGTACTTTCATTGTGCACCCGCTCTTCTAGCGGAGACTCTTTTGGAAACTGCATTTTAGTCTTCTCCGTTTCATCTTTGCTTTTTTGGTTAAGGTAAATTACTCCTTTCATATCAGCAGACATTATAACTTATTATAGGGTGTTTTTCGACTTCATGTTGGACAAACCCAGGACAGTCTTGGTTTAAATGGACACAGTTTAGACAGCATGTTTTGAGACTCGTTCACTCACACAATTTTTTAATATTTAAAGACCTTCTCAGAGATCCTGAATTTTTCAATGATCGCGCTATTCTCATCGTTATTTTTGACCAAAATAATTGTGTAATCATCTACATATATTGGTGACCAGCTCGTATCTTTTATCCTTTCGATTAGAAAGGGCTGCGCCCAGGGAGTTGCATCGTGTCTATAAAAGTAGATGGTCTGGAAGTTGTAGGTTTTGTCCCATTGTTTCCACGTTTCCTCATTCTCTTGTATTTTAATGTAGGTGTTCTTTAGAAAATCTACGCTATATGCCTCCGGTCGATTGTCTACAAAAACTTTTTGTTCTGGATATAAGTGGTATATTAAATATCCTCCAATGTCGTAATTGTTGAATATTGGGCCTTTTAAGCTGTTTTCCTTGAAAAATTCTGCGGAGTTATTGTTGTTTGGTAGCACGCCCATCCCAGTTTGTGTGTCAAAGGGGGAGTAGTAGAAGTTTTTTGTAAATATTCCTAACAAACCTAATCCTATGGAAAAAAGATACACCGTCTGCCCGTTTTTATCTGGAAGTCTTGGTATCCTTGCAAAAAAAGGTATAGCAAAAAACCCAAATAGCGGGATTATCCTGATCATCTTAAATCCGAGAATGGCAAAAGTTATTGTAGGAATAACAAAAATGACCCTTTCCTTAAATGATTTTTCTTTAACGAAAAATGCAATAAGAACCGGTACTAGAAGTAGCATGACTTCATAGTGGACATATAAGAACTTGGGAAATCTTCTCTGCATGAATAAGACAGACTGGTTTTCCACTATCATATACCCGTATTCTCTAAAGATCATGAAAGGTTCTACTAAGCCTTTAAATCCGTATGGATTTATTAAACATATTAGTGTGGACAGGAAAATTATTATTGATATCTGTCTTACATACTCACTATCTTTTTGGTTTATTAATCCGTCTAACCAAAAAATACCGATCAGAAATAATCCGAATATGAAAAATATATGTAAATTTACCCATAGGAGCTGTAATCCTAAAATTAATGGGAGTACAAATCTGAACTTGAGTTGTTTTTTGCGAAATTTGTAGAGTGCGAAAAATAAAATTCCAAGGAAAAGGTAGCTAAAACCTTCCGGTCGGATCTCAGTTCTACTCACAATAAGTGGAATAGTCAGAATAGATACGATGGTGGCTTTTTTTATTGATGTTTCTTCCTTTGCAATAAGAAAGAATAGGACTATTGGTATGGCGTTAATAAATGCATAAAAAATCGATAGGCCTGTGAAACCTACCCAACCATGTACTTTTGCAAATATTATTCCTGAAGCCCAATGATGGTTTATAGTTTTGTTTTCAGGTTCAGTATATGAGTAGAAGTTGGTAGAGATTATTTGCTTGGTTGCTAATGTGATTTGGCCGTTTTTTATATGTCGTCCAAGGTCGGCAGTTGTTAGGTTTATTTTCTTAGCAAAGAAAAAGAAGCTGTAGAGAAAAATAAATGTTGTTAAAACTAACGCGACGACTTTATCCTCCATTTTGATCATGGAGAAATTATAACAGGGCGAAAAGCAGCAATGGTCGAGCACGTCGGTCATGAAATTTCAGAAAATGTTGTACGATACTCGGCTTCTCTAGGATACATGGTTGATTATAGCGAACCATGTTTACATCTTTTTAGTGCCTTTAATATATCAAGTATAGAGTCAGAAATATTGCCCTCCTGAAGATTTTCAAAAAATGTGGTTATAAATAGCATGCCTCTATTTTTTTCCAACTCCAAACCCTTTTCTATTTCATAATTATCAAAGACACGCTCACTTATAAACCCAATATGTACAGCCCTAATTAAATGTTCCTCGAAGCAAATTCGCCAATTATTGTATGCTTTCGGATATTTCGGATGTTGTTTTGCCTCTTCAAGTAAATTTTCGATTTCATCAATATCTTTTCTATAAGGTTTTAATACTTCCTTTGCAATTGGATGAGAACCTTCATGAATAATAGCGTGAAGTAGTGCTCGTTTGTTAATTTCCCCCATAACACCTACTACTTGGTAATTAATGTTTCCAATCTGTGGTCCAAAGCTTCCGTGGGTAAATGGGTTTGGAATTACGACCATTTCATTTTTTACTTTCTTTCCCCATACTCTTTCTAACATTTCCTCAACATTTGCTTGTGAAATAATTTGTTCCATTTCTTTTTTTATAGCTTCAAGGGAAATTTCTAGTTCCTTATAATAAGTTTTAAAATCAGTTTTATTGTAGAAATCAACTAAATAGGGTTTAATAATTTTACCTTTATCAATATGCCAGTGAAGTTCCGAGGATATCTCAACATTTCTCGGTTCAAATTCTGGAGGTTTACCAACGGTTAGTGACCAAACCACCACCTTGTGCTCATGAATATATTCACCTACTTTTGGTGCATTTCCCATATAATCTTTGAAATGATTTTTTACCTGTTCTTGTAATGGGTGGGTGTTTGAATCTCCACCTGCCTGGTCAAATCTATTTAGAAATGAGTAGAGAAGTGTGAGATTTTCATTGGTTTCAACTCGTATACTCATATGGTAATAATAACAAAGTAGACTTGGTTGAGTACGTTGGTATTGAAATTTCTGGAAATGTTATTCCATACATGGTTTCTCCAGGCTATATGGTCGAGAAGGAGCGATGAATCTTGAACAGCTTTTACCACTTGCAGAATCTATATTTGAGAATTGGAATACAGAAAAGTTTGATGAGAGTTTGTTAGTTCCAGTAGGTATGGGTATGAAATATGCGGCTTCCTACAAGTATTAGCTTTGAAAACAAAAACAACTCCATAGGGAGTTGTTCATAATGGAAGCGAGTCTCTTGATGATTCTTCATCATTGTAGGCGCCCAATCGTGCCTCGTTATTCGATGCTAAAAGCACCTATATTCGCTTGATAAGTAAATTGTATCATATGAAAATGGTCGGGGTGACAGGCAATACCGTCGCTACGCTCCTGTTGCATCCACAACTACTAAGTTCACTAAGTATTGTGTAGACTCTTTCTCGCATGTCACACAAACAAGAAAAATGCCCACATCCATCTTTGACGGATCTGTACACTTTTCTGGTCGACCATAGTAACTAGTGTTCGCAGCTTTATTTAGTAAATATTCCTATACAGGCGTGTTGCTCTAACTTTCCTGGATTTGTGGGATTTTTGTAGACCTTTGTAACGATTCTTATCCCCATGCAATTTTCTATCACGCCTCCGGCATCATGTCTGTTGAATAGGAACAATCCAAGTGCCGTAATTACTACTAATATGCTGAATGCAATGAAAATCGACTTTGTGTTCATAACTATATATTATCAAAAAAACATGGTTTGCCATAGCTGACCACATTTGTAACTATTTCTTGGGAGTAAAGAAGTAACTTATTGCACAAAATCCAAACCCGAACAGTTCTATTATTAGTATAAATAACAAACTAGTATGACCTGAAACAACAAAATAACCGGAAATCAGGGTTAAAAAACCAAAGAAGCTCATGAGATTTCTTGATAATAATTTACTCACGTTGTAATTGTACAAAATTTTCCTGGTCGAGAAGTACGGTCATGAAATATTATTCTCTTCAGGATGTAAATAAGACAAACGAGACACTACAGGAAACTTTTTCTAGGTATATCTTGCTATATTTTTTCAGCGAAAGCTTGGCTTATTCTAAACTTCAAGAATGGTCTTTAAGTTTTCAAGCATCTGACGTGTTGTGTTTTGGGCAATTTTATTAATTATTAGTTTGTTCGTTATTCTTTGTAATGCGGTTTCCGAAAGTTCATAGTCGATTTGAACTTTTACTTCTGTACTGCCATTATCTGTCGAAGTTAACTCGTAGGTCCATGTTGAGTCAGCGTCTCCTTTTGAGGAAATCACGACTTTAGTTGGAGCTGTATATTCTATAACCTCAGCTTTTCCTCTAAGGTCGCTTCCAGCCATGTTAAATCGCCAATCAAATTTTTGACCAACACCGTCTTGTTCAGGGAAGATATTGGTATTCTCGTTTAAATTAGGTACGAAAGCTGGGCCATTATACGGGGATGCCATATAGGTAAAAACTTCGTTTAACGGTTTATTAATAGTAGTTTTTGATGAAACTGTAGTCATTTTTGTGTTCCTTAAAATAATTACGCTTACTATTTGAGTTTATCACAAAATTAAAGTAGATAATTTTGGATGAACTTTCTGAATACTTCCTTGGTGATGAGCACTCTTTTCGAATATTTCTTTGTACTAAATATAACTAGGTTTAATTTTCTACATAATTTATATGATTTTATTTTTGTACTGCTATCGATTAAGTGGACATCAGCTAAATGTTCCACGGGGGATCTTGTTATATTGGAAGCCTTTTCAAGAGCTTCGAATATATGTATTGTTGTTATTCCATACACTAACCACATTTCAGTAGTAAAGAAAAGCATTGCTATTAGGATTGCTATGGCTAAAGACCAGACGCCAAAAGATGGAAAGCTGATTAAACTTAAGGATACACCAAGTGCAGTCAAACCTCGTTGTCTAACTAGTATTGGCCTGTTTTTGTGTAAGGGTAATACAAAATAATAAGCTGCTAATGTAATCACGCCTACACATGCAAAATAGAAAACTACCATAATATTATTCTATGTTACTTTGTTTCATACGCAAAATATAGTGATCGTCGTGTAAGTTAGTATTATGTAGAGAAGTGTGGTGGATCTATAAAGTTTTGCGAAGAGAGTATCTTTTGAGATTGCGTATATAAGTCCCACAAAACCCATTACCACAGTAAAAATAACGATTAAATTTATATTAAGTGCAACTGGTACCTTATCTAGAAACAGTATGTTAAGTGCAGCCATTAACATTACTAATAGAACCGCGCCCAATTTCCCAAATACTTTAGAATATGAGTTTAAGTTTTTCTTTTCTTCACTTTGGGCATAAGTTTTTCTACCAAACTCAAAAATATTGAATATAAACCATCCTCCGAACGAAAAATATAGTAAATCAAGCGAAAAGTCCGCGGGATCGTTAGCAAACAGAGCGATAAATAGAGTTTGTGATATAAGTATCACTATAAAAGTGTGAGTTATAGCATATGTAGTAAGGTGTGCTCTCAGCCATTCTTTTAAGAAGAACTCTTTATACATTAGTAAAGAATAGCCAATAGTAATTAAACAGAGTAATAAAGGTTGTTTACCGTAGAACGAGAATATAAGAATTTCTACTATAATGAGGAAAAGTATGACCTGTTTAATCTCCCTTTTATGAAGAAACCCTCGGGGCACGGGTCTTTCAGGATGAAAATTTTTGTCAAACTCAATATCTTTAATTTCATCATATAAACGTAAGATGAAGAAAAAAAGCGCAACTGCTAAAAATAATGGTATTAAGTGAAGAAAATCAGAGTACGATTCATGGAGGTCAGTAGCTATAAGATGGGTATACAAAGTGTAATGACTACCAATAAAAACTACGATCATTGGGAAATGGTATAGGGGATTAAAACGTTCCATAATGAATTGTATCCATCTACTTAAGCTTTTCATTTAGCTCCTGTCGCAAATCATTGTAGTTAACTTTGCTGTGATGTCTAACATCCATGGGTATCTTTTCTAAGTACACTACTTTATCAAGTGGAATTTTGGCGTCTCTGAAAGTTTTAAAAATCGTGTCTTTGCACTTATTTTTATCCTTGTTGTTCTCATTAAGTGTCACAACAGCCGTAATAGTTTGTTTGTTTTTACAATTTAGGTCTATATAAGCAGCATTAGAAACAAAGGATAGGTTTTTTAGTAAAATTTCTGGTTGAACAGGAAACAGATAATCATTTTTATATTTAATTACATTGTGTTTTCTTCCCACTATCCATAAGGAATCGTTGTCGTCTATTCTGGCTAAATCTCCTGTGCGATGCCAAATAGCCCCATTTTTATCTATAATTTTCGAACGAGTAAATGCTTCGGCGTTTTTATAGTATTCTTTGCAGACATTTTCACCTGTAACCACAAGTTCACCCACTTCTCCTTTTTTCACTTTTAGTGTAGATAAATCTGTAGGTTCATTAAAACATTTTGTGCCTATGTTTATAAATTCATATTTTAAGTGCTCATCGATTTTGCCAACATTCACACCTTTTTTTGTTACGTTTTTTATTTTGGAAGACTCAGTACTAAGCATTTCTTTTGCTTCGATATAAGAAATTGGTTCTACTTCAGTGGATCCGTATAGTATCCAATTTTTTGAGTTTGGTGTTATTTCTGTAAAATTTGAAATATCTGTTTCACTTATAGGTGCGCCCCCAGTTAATACTCTGGAGATATTTTGTAAAGATTTATTATTTTTGTTGCAATATTTAGTTAAACTTTTGAGAGATGATGGTGCAAGTGTCATACAAGTGACTTTACATTCTTCAATTTGAGATAGGAGTATTTCAGGATCTTTTGGAGTGGGACGACTGACATCTATTGCTGGGATAACCGTTGATATACCAGATGCTAGGTTGTTTAAAGTGAAAACTGGAAATACAGGTAAATCAATATCACTGTTTTTGTAAGGAAATAATCTTTTCAGAGCACAATGCTGTGCGCAAAGAAATCTGTGTGTTCTGTTCACTCCCTTTGGCGTTCCTGAACTACCTGTCGTGTATGTTAAAAGGCCTGTTTGTTCTTGGTTAACGGGCTGTATTTTATGAGGAGCATTGTCTAGCAATCCTTTAGTGTTTTGTGAATCCAAAGCCCAAAAGTTGTTGTTTGATATTTGAATCTTAGTTTTAAGATTATTGAAATACTCTTTAAATACGGGTAGCCACGTATCTAACGATATGATGCCAACAGGATTGGCATTTTTCATTATGGAAATCAACCGGTCCTTACGAGTTATGGAATCTATGAGAACTGGAACTGCTCCAAGAACCTGTAATCCCACTAGAGCTATATACAATTCAACCGAAATTGGCGCCACAACAATCATATTTTCGTTCTGTTTTATTCCAAGGTTGTGTAAGCTTTTAGCAAATCTAATTGTTTTATCGTATAGCTGGGCATATGTAATTTGTTCATAACTGGTAGGAGATTTATTAGATTTGAAATAGAATGCAACCTTATCACCATTATCTTGTGCATGTTTTTTTAGAAAATAAGCCACATTGTTTTTAATACTTAATGTTGGATGGTGACCTGTTTTCATAAAATCATACCTTTTTTTTGAAATATTTTTATCTGTTCTAAACTTGGTGTTGAAGTTATTTTTGGAGTGATGCAATTGTTTGGAGTTCCTGTTGGTAATTTTCCTGTTTGATCTATTTTATTGATAAAGCTAACTACAGCCTCTTTTTCTTTTTGAGCACAAGTTTTTAGATATTTGATATAGTTTCTTTCGGGTTTAATTTTTTCCGTATAGTAAATACTACCCCTGTCAATTTTTTTAACCATTTTATGAATAGAAAAACCGGTATCTTTATTTTCTGCCAGGGCATTGAGATCACAAAATAATCCTTTTTGTTTTGGTAATAATCCGTGATGTACATTTACACAACCTAATCTTGGAATGTTTAAAATTTTGTTTTTAAATATACATCTAGTACGCATGTTGATAACTATGTCCGGTTTTAAAGAGTTAACCCAAGATACTGCGGTACGACTATTAACATCAGAAATGTTTACAAATGGTATTGCGTATTTCTCAAGCATTCTTTCTTTAGTTTTAGAGATTGAACTTATAATATTTCTAAAAAGGGTTTTTGCTATATTTTTGCATCCAGCAAGATAAAGATATGGTATTTTAGTAAATATTCTGCCTTTATTAATATCCACTAAAACCACTCCTGCCAAGTGATTTTTTGATCTGGAGAGTATAAAATCTAGTACATCCCTATAATTGTTTGGCGCATAAGTGATGCTGGATGTTACTAAAACTATTCTCATGTTTATAATTTTCTATATATACCAAAGGAATACATTTGGATTTTTTCTTGTCTAATCAAATTTTTATAATCATTAGTAATATCAACGTAACCATTTTCATTTAATTTCTCTGGTATTCTCATATAATAGCGGTTGACTATAATCCCGCCTGGAGAAATACTGTCGCGAATTTCTTGAAGAAAGTTTTGTTCTTGAGGTGGTTTTAGATAGGATGGAATATCAGACATCGACAAAAAAGTGGTTGGTTCGGGCGTGTTTTTGGTTACTTCTATAATATTTTGATGTTTATAGTTAATATTTGTTTTTTCTAAAGCATTTTTAGCACTCAAAAAAATATCTATATCTGCCTCCAGTGGAGCTCCCTCAAGAAATTTAATTTCTCCAAAAAAAAGTAACTGCAAAAAATAATTATGGCTAACTAACCCTTGCTTAAACAAGTTGTCGAATCTTTCCAAATAGAATTTTTGATAGGTCCCACCAATATTCTTTTTGGGGAAATCACCTCTATATAATAATGTATTAAAGACAGCGGCATTTCCTAGTAAGTAAACTGCTAAGGACCAATTTCTCTTGGGAAATTTAGAAGAAAAATATATTTTCTGTTCTTCTAACGTTTTACACGAAAATACATCCAGTCCTTTTTTTCCAACTAAACCCCTTACAATCTTACTTAATTTCTTAAAAGTTTTTTCCCATTTTCCTACGTATAGGATAGGATTCCAATTATTTGTGTTAAATATATTAGAGGTAATATTTTTAGCATCAGGTGATAAGGCAAGATTTTCGAATATATCGCGTCTTTCTTTATTGCACATGGTGCCTTTTGTGTACCCCCAAAATGCTAGAAACTTTTGGTGAGTTAAATATTTGACTGTGGCTAAACGTAACTCTACTAGAGCCAGCTGTTCTATTGAAAGATCAACGCAGGTAAGTTGTTGTGGGGATTTTGCGAGTAAAGGGATTATTCTTGAACCGCTACCGGCGGCAGCAATTACATGCCGTGTTTTTTTCGGAAGTAACTCCCACTCAAGCGTAGTATCTTCATTTCCCAGAGTGTAATTTAGTGCGTTGAAAAATCCATCTTTCATAAATAGATAATATCATTCGTGTTTTAAACTTTAATATGTTCTAGGATATTTTCTTTTGCATATGTGTTTATAGAATGCAGGAATTTACGCGTTATCTTTGGGGGATTTCCTAAGTATTTTTGGGCATTAATTCTGTCAAAAAAATATCTTTTACTGACATAGGGTATATACCAACTGACATGTTTTGTATATTTACGAATAGGAAATACCAAAACATATAATAAATGAATGAGTGACTTGAATACCCAGGACGTAACTGGTATTAGCTTAGTTTTATTAATCCCCATATCATACAAAATGTTCTTTAATACAAAATTAAATTCTGGAGGTTCCGGATGCGTAAGATTAAGTGTAATACCTTTTAGATTATTTTTGCAAGATACAACCATAGAATTAATAACATAATCAATTGGTATCATATTAACTCTACCTGTTTTAGGATATGGAATAACTAACCATGGGAGATCCAGAACATTCTCAGATTTATGGTAATTGGTTCCTAATAAATCTAATATTTTCGCTGGTAATTTATCCTTTTGCAAAGAACCAATAACGCTCTTTTTTAGAAAGTGGAACATAAAAGTAAAACGATAATACCCAAAAGTGCAACCCTCGGCTTTTCCAATATAAGCATCCCCGATAATAATAGAAGGTCTGAAAATCACATACGGTAAATCACAGTTTTCGCGAACATATTGTTCCCCCCTTAATTTTGATTTTTCATATTGGTTTCTATGTTTCTGTCCCACATCCAATTCCTCTTCTGTAAATGAGTAGTGATTTCCACAAACATATGCAGTACTCATATGCATAAACTTAACACCTGTTTTATTTGCAAAATCAACCACATTTACAGTTCCCTCGTAGTTTGTTTTATTCACTGTAGATTTATCTGATTTAGAAAATGATAAGTTTGCAGCAAGGTGCCAGAATACTGTGTCATTGTGTTTCAGTTCATTACAAATTTCTTTTGAAATGCCCAGGTTTTGATCTAATATATCTCCCTTCAGAACTTTAAAGTTATTAGGATACTTTGTTAACTGTTTACTAAATATTTTTTTTGCTCTCATTTCAACGGTGCTACCATCTAGATTTCTTATTATTATCCAAACTGTTTCTCCTTCGTTTAGGAGAGCACTAACCAGGTTTCTTCCAACAAAGCCTGTGGCACCTGTTACAAAGTGTATTTTCATAAAATAAAGTATAGAACAATGCCGGAGGAAATTGGAATGAAAACATTATCCCACCCTTTGCTAAAAAGACTTTCCACTAAGGTTACTGCAAGAGTGCCCATAAGAACTGCTTGAATTTTGTTTAATGAGAAATTACTCTCGTGGATTAGTAAACTACTGAAAATAAAAAGGGTCACCAGAAAAAAGGTTAAACTACCTTCTACAGTCTTTAAACCGGTAAGATTATATTTGTGTTTTCCATACCTATTACCTATTATTCCTGCCATTCCGTCCGAGAAGCCAAGGATAAGGATCGCACCCTGAAATATTACTGGGTTATATGACCAAAATAATAGAGCCACAAAAATAATAGTAATTGGAAATAAAAAAGCCCCATGACTACCAGTGTCGTTTTCGTGTACACTTTTCAAAACTTTATAACGTTTTGAAAATAAAAGAAGTAAAAAGAAAAAGATGCCAAGTACTACAACACCTTGCAGGTTAATAAACAGTGGCATAAGTGCAGCAACGATACTCCCACCAATGTGTACGACTTTTCGAGTTATGTAGGGAGCAACATTCCTCTTATAAAGAACCTCTCCAATTCCAAAAACAATAAGATATAAAATTACTATTAATAAAAAGTTAATATTGAGTATATTCATATCAGATTTTTACCTTTCCTTCATGCAAATCTAGAGTTATTTCTACACCACTCTTAATAAAACTAGTTATTTTTTCAACTCCTACAATACAGGGTATATTTAATTCACGTGCGACAATAGCTGCATGTGATAGCATTCCCCCTCTCTCTACAACTATGCCTCTTAGCAAAGGAAATACTATAGTCCACCCGGGATCTGTTTGTCGGGTGACCAGGATTTTACCCTCAAAATCAGCTGTTGGGTCGAAATCCATAAGGGATAAAGAAACTCCTGTTACCACCTTTGTATTTACAGGTCGCGAGGCAACTCTTCCAATAAATGTGCGTTTTTCGGGAGCTTTCGTTACCAATTTTGCTTTAAGCAGTTCTTTTTCAAGCTGCATCACAGTCTTTATAGTCTCAAACCTATGAGCAAGATCAATTTTGCCCCATTTATTAAATTCCTTTTTTCTACGTGTTACGCATCTTAAAGTATCTATTTTTTTATTACCGTTAATGATGTCGAAAATCTCATCAATCCTTAAGAAATAGATATCACGTTTATTATTGATGATTTGTTCTTTTTCAAATCTGATACCTATATTTATAAAAATTTCTCTTATCAACCCAAAGATCAGTGTTCTTTTAAATCGAGATTCTTCTCTTCTTTTAATTGAGTTATCAGCCCATTTTAACAACCATTTTAGAAAAATCCTTCTAAAAAGGTTCAAACTTTTTAGCTTATTGTGATTTACTGAGTTTTTACTGATTTTCTTATTTATTGATTTAACTTGTAATAGTGACTGAAGCAATAATATTAGATTTTCGGGTTTTTCATTTAGTGTCTCAGACTCTAATTTTAGCTCGTTTGGTATTCTGGTACCAAAATTTTCAATATAACTTCTGATATCAACACTGACCTGTTGTTCTGAATAAATGTTTTCTAGAGAATTAACTATCTTGTGTGGTTCGTTTTCGGAAAACAACTTTTTTAATTTCGGATTTTCCTTTATTAACGAAATGATATTTGCTAATTTTTTACCCGGATCGAGAGTTACCAATGGGGTATTTGTATCTGATCTCATATACATATAAGCATCTGATGAATTTAGCCAGGATTTGAACAGTTTATCTGCTGCCCCCGTGCTTACCATTACAGCAAAATCATTTGCAATTGGAGCCCGCCAACGTGATAGGAGTTTTTTTGCTGCTTCATTGTATATACTCATCAATTCTTTTGTGTTTAGTTTAGTCAAATCTATAGAATTTAATTTTGAGTAAACTTTATTAAAATAAGAGTTAAACCTGGGTACAGTAAATTTTAGTGAACCGAAAGTAATTGAAATACGAAAAAATTGATACACAGTCTTGGGCAGGTAAATAAGATTCTTTCTGAAAAAAGTGAGTGGAGTATTCTCATCATTGTTGTCGAAAGTTTTCCTAATTGTTACACCCATCATTTTTTCCATAAATTCACTACTTAATTTATGAGCAGGAAAAAAAGAAAGCATTTTGTACCAACTACTCAGGTTGTAGTAGATTCTGTATCCGATAAATTCCACCATACATTCAAACATGGGTTTATTGTCTTTGATGACCCTTTCACTAGCCCCCATTAAACGAGAGAAATGTTGGTATACCTCTTGATAAACGTATCGTACAAAAGAAAATGTAAGGGGCGTAGTAACACCCGAGTAACTTTCGGCAATATTAGAATTATCGTAAATTATTTTATTATTTTTATCGCTTATTAAAACATTATAACTTAGTATCCTAGTGGCATTTACTGTTTTTTAGAACTTTCCATATTTTTCAAGATTCCTCCAGATAATCCGTTATTGATAGCATATACGTGTTTTAACATCGCTAGAATATCAAGCAAAACCAAGCAAAACCAAGCAAAACAGAGGCTCGGGAGTTGGATTATTGGAATGGGTTTTATCAAACCACTAAAAGGTGTTTTAGGCATCATGGTCGTTCTGATGCCCATTCTGGTCGGGGTGACTGGACTTGAACCAGCGAAACCTCCCGGCCCCCAGCCGGGCGCTCTAGCCAACTGAGCTACACCCCGTCAACAGAAGGGATTATATCATAGTAAGATCCTTGACTCTTTCGGTATTTCTTCGTATAATCATTCCAATGCCCACACTTATTTCCGTAACTTGTATAAACTGTAAAAAGCACTATTCCATTACACTAAAAAGGTATAACGAATCTCTTAAGAAAGGTTGGAATTTCTATTGTAGTCCTGAGTGTAGGAAAGAATTTCGTAAGACGGGTAAGCTACTCACCTGTGACAATCCTGATTGTTCCAGTAAATTTTATAGAGCTAAATGTTTCATTAATGAGACTGGTAATTTCTGTTCCCAAAGTTGTGCTGCCTCCATTAACAACAATCTTAGGAAAAAAGAGCTGTCAAAGATCTGTGCCAACCCTTCCTGTGATAATAAAATTCCCCCTAGAAATACCTATTGCTCCAATAAATGCAGGGGGGAAGTTTTGAGGAAATCCGAAAGCTATTATAAGGAAAAAACCCTGAAAGGAATTAACGATTTTGTGCGATCTCACGGAAGAATTCCCCTGAAGGTTGAGTTACCCTCCACTTATACCTTTTCTAGGAAGGGTTTTGGTACCTGGAATAAAGCTATAAAAGCCGCAGGACATATGCCTAACCCCATTCTCTTTGCTCGCAAACACATTGCTTTGGATGGCCATGTTTGTGATTCATTCTCCGAAATGATTATAGATAATTGGTTATACAGTTATTCTATTCCCCATAAAATAAACGTACATTATCCCAAGAATTCCAAACTCACCACCGATTTTGTAGTAGGTGACTATTGGATAGAATTTTTTGGTTTGGCAGGAGATTTAATCGCTTATGACAAAAATGTGCAGAGAAAACTTCGAATAGCTAAGGACCAAAATTTGGAATTGATTAAACTTTATCCAAAGGACTTATATCCTAAAAATATATTGGAGAAAACACTACAACCTGTTTTATATCACTATGCTAAAGCCTTCGTGTTTGTATAGCGTATCTACCCGTTTCCTTCTATTTCGTTCGCTGGTTTTTCTGCTTGTGCTTGACTTTCTTCCGGAGTAGCGAAGTTGTTCACGGGAGGTTTTTCCTCAGATATTGGCGCAGCACTCACTTTTTCCCTTTCCCCTTCCTCTGCAATTTCAGGCTTTTCAGGTTCCTTAGTTTCATTACTCCCCATAGTCATGGCGTCGGGAATGTAGATCACAGGTTCCTCCGCAATCACCATATTTTCCTGAATATTTTCATCAGGAGTTTCTGTACCCTCATTTGAAGTTGGTTGAGGCTGTTTTGGCTCATTAATTTCCATTGAGTTAGCAATTACCGTTGGAATTTCCGCCTTCCCTACGTCTTCGAGCTTTATCTCTGTTGGTTGGACATCCGAATAAGTTTCCGGTTCCATATCTTTTGGCTCACTAACGTGTTCTTCCTTTCCCCCCGAAATTTCAGGAGTTTCTTCTGTAGGGATTTCCTCAGAAACATTTTCATCACCTTCATTATTTTCTGGTTCCTCAGGAGTTTTCTCACTTCCCATTTCCTGTTTCTTGCTTTTTAGATCATCGAAAACCTTCAGAATAACCAGTGGTGTAAATGCCATGAATAAGTAAACTATTAAACCTTGCGTTGAATACATCAAAAACATCAAGGGAATGAGGCCAACAAATATAAGTAATGTGTACCCAATACCTTTCTTATACAGATTCCATCTATGGCCCTTTGTTAATTCCTTGCTCTTTTTCAACGCTTCAATAACTCCTACATCTTCAGTTAATAGAATGTAAGGCGCAAACAGGAACATTAAGGTAAAAATAACTCCCGGTATTATAAGCAGAATGTATCCAAATCCTATCAACAGGCCCATTGGAATTGAAAGAAACAGGAATTTTGGCGTCTTTCTGATCGCTTCAAGCAGAAGTTCTTTTACCGGAACCAGGTTCTTTTGGTGCATTTTTATGGGTACTAGCGCCGCATAAGTTATACTGATGGCTGTTACCACAAAACCGATAGTTACCGCTAGAATTCCATAAATCGTAATAGCCGTTTTGGATTGGTTACTTACTTCATCTATACCAATAACTTTCTGAGCTCCAGATATTGGAATAAGGTTTTCGGGGGAGCTTTCTGGAACAATATATTCTCCCAAACTCACGCTTGGTAGTACGCTAAATGTGGGTACGTCGGGTTTTTTACCAGAAATTCCGAAAATGATAACTCCCGGAATCATTATTGCAAGCGTAACTCCCGCCCCCACCAAGGCTAATGCCATGTAAGACTTGAAAAGGAATCCTAAAGAAGCATTATCAAACAAATTTTTAAAAGCACTTTTAATAGCGTCTTTGAGTGACATCAGTTTAGGTTTATCCATACTTTAAGTGTATTAGTTAGTTTAGTAGTTTGTCAATTATTGTATAAATGCTAAAGCCTCCATAAAAAAGGAAGGCCAAGCACATTATTGCTATTCTGGGGAAGTTAGGTCGAATTTTCTTATGTAGCAAACTCAAGTTCGTTGTGAGTGTTAATCCCACATGCACAAACATCGCGAAAGCATTTAGGACGGCTGAAATAGTTATTAATTGGAAAGGTTCCCTAAATCCGCACGAATAAATCAGAATTCCTGATAGAATTTGTATCCAAAGGACAGAGTAGTAGGTTTTGGAAATACTTTTTCCTTGGATTTTAGAATTGGCTAAAGCTAGGTTTTCTGAAATGATTCTGCTCGTTGAATCAAACACGGTAAGTTGTGTGGCAAAAAGCATAACCCCGATTACTAGGGAGAACAGGATTCCTGCCCAAGGAGCTACCAGCTTTCCAATTTGTTTAGCCTCCTCGATTACAAAACCAACTCCGACGGTTTCCGTTCCTTTTCCGTAAGTTGTGATATAGGAAAGTAGTGCCAGTAAGCAAATCGTTATTGTGCCTGTTAACCAAAAGACCAAAAAGTGCTCTATGTTTACGTTTTTCCACCATTTTCTGAAAGTTGAAAAGTTTTCTTCTGTTGGCTCGAATTTTGCTCCAGTTAAATCTATATTTTCATTTTTACTCGTTAGTAGGCTTCTAATTTTACCGGCATATTTACCCATACCATATCCTTTGGCTTTAACGTAAAAAGATTGTGCCAAATTTAAATTTCCTCCCGCCCCCGCATAGGCCAACGCTGCCAAAAACGATGCCATCGGTATTCCTGCGGGCAAAAATCGATATCCTTCACCTATTCCAATAATCCCGTTTCCAAGAGCCACAAAATCCGCTCCTTTGGCAAGGATTATCGACAAAACGAAGATGGTGGGGACTCCGGAGATTATTAATATCTTCTGAAGGCTTTCCACGGTTTTGTAAAGAACAGGACCCAACGAGAGTATTAGCCCAATAGCTATAAGCATTCCTATTGTTAAAAAGGAAATATCAGTAATTCCGAAAAGATTCCCTAGTATTTTTGCCGAAGCGGCAATTATTCCTGGCCACATCCATGGAATATAGGTTGAAAATAGAAACCAAATAGGCGCCCCCTTAAATTTTCTCGCAATTCCTACGAAAATACTTTCTCCATGAGCAAGAGCGTATCTTTCGATTTCCATATTCATGAAAAACTGAAAAGTTATCCCGAGAATCGCTCCCCAGATGATTCCCATGCCATAATGGGATGTCAGGTAAGGCCACAAAATAATTTCTCCACTTCCAAGACCGAGTCCTAGTAAGATAAAACTTGGGCCCATTAATTTTTTCAGTGGAAGCGCCTTAGGTAATGTTTTAATCTTTAAGCCCTTAATTTCTGTAGCCATTGAATTAATGGTACCAAAATTAAATTTTAAATTTTAGGTAAAATATTGGACGGGGTTTTCCAAGACTTAGCTTTTTGCTCCAGCTAGTGTCAATTTCCCTAAGCATTTTTCTCGTTACCTTTTGGAAGTTGTCTATCTTGAATCCGATATCCTCATATTTTGGAATGAGTTCTATTTTTATATAGTTCTCGTCAAGATCCTTTAAGTTTAATCTTTTCGTTTCAACTGGTTCTGAGAGTAAATCGTATCCAAACACTAGTAACAAGCTTCCTCCTGGCTTGATCAAATTCTTGATTGCTTTGATGACCGGTTTATTATATCCGGCAATATTTTCCAGCAAACTTCCCCAAGGTAAAATAATAGTGATTACATTGGCAGTATTTCTCAGTTCTTCTGGCAACATTTCAGCACTTCCCAAGACGAAGAGAACGTTTGAAAGCTTCTTTCTCAATGCTTTTTTTGAATATTTTCTAAGTTGCTTTTCTACCAGATCGATACCGATGCAAAGTATTTCAGGATTTTTAAGCGCTTTTTTGTAAACATATCGCCCATTGCCTGTTCCCAGATCTATTTCTACATTTTCAAATTTTCGCAAAATTTCCTTGAAATCTTCCGAAGACATCTCTTTAAGTTTGTTTCCTAGGACTATTTTCATTTTCACGCATCCCCTTTCGATATTAAAATGGTTTTATTTCTAGATTTAAATCCAGACTTAATTTTTACGTATGTTTTTGGAATGTTGAAATAATCTCCAAGTAGCTCTAACATTTCCTCATTAGCCCTGCCCTTCTTGGGAAGGGATTTCACAGATATTTCCAGAGTTTGATTTCCATACATGTCTTCCTTCTCTACTACTCTAGCCTCTTTTGTCCCTGGCTTTATTTTAACTTTTATGCTTTTCATTTTTTCAAGGATTATCCTTAGATCATCTTCAGACTTTAATTTTATTAGTGCTCTATAACTTTGTTTGTTCGAAGGATTGTCCTTAGTATAATACATATCTTTCCTTATCCCGGAAACCTGAAACCCCTTCTCTTAGAAGGATCGTACTTGAACTTGAAAAACTGCATATGTTTCCTATAGAATCCGTAGGTCGTTACAAATTTTTGAAAGGGTTTACAAATGTCCAAAAGAGATATGGTACAGAAAAGATTACAAATGCTTAACAGTTTGCGAGAAGATCTTAGAGAATTAAATTCTCATCGTAAGGATATATTAGACGAAAGCGAGGGATACAATGAGCTAGAAGAAAAAAGTAAGTTGGTTAAGGAGCAGGCCGCTGAAAAAAAGAAGCAAATTTTAGCAATTCCTGAATATGATGCTGTAATTCGCCAGATAAAGGATATTAGGATAGATATCGAAGATCAAAAAGATGCCCTGTCTCAGGAGTTGATAGAACTTTATAGGGAGGAAGGCATAACAGAGATCGAGGATTCTAAAGGGAATATTAAGAAACTAAAGTTTAGCGTTCGCTTAGTAAATCCATAACTTTATTATCCGAAAAGTATTTTATTTAGAAAACTATTTGATATAATGCTCGCATGACAAATCAAGAAACTAATCCAAGTAATAAAAAAGTTGCTTCTAAGAAGCAACAGAGTGCTCACAACGGCAAGAGCAAAAAATTATTGAAAATTTTGTCTGTAGTAGCCGCGGTAATTCTAGTCTTGGGCGTTCTTTCCGTGGTTGTTTACAACTTCAAACATTTTTTTGTTGTAGGCAGTGTGGATGGAAGACTTATAACCCGAATGGAGTTGAATAAAGTTCTGTTAGACGCTTATGGAACGGTTGGTTTCGATGAGTTGGTTACTGAAAAAATAGTTGAAAAAGAAATAGCGGAAAAGGGTATAACGGTAAGCCGAGCACAGCTAAATGAGAGGAAAAAAAAGATTTCCGCTCAAATTGAGGAAGGCCAGCGCATGACATTGGAGCAGTATCTGAAGATGCAGGGTATTCCGGAGGCTAAGTTTGATACCAACATAACTCAGCAACTTAGCGTAGAGATGCTTTTTGCAGATAAAGTTGATGTTTCGGAGGAAGAGATTGATACGTTCTTAGAGACTTATGGTGAGCAATTAGCGGAGGGGACGGACGAAGAAAAGAGAGCGCAAGTTGTAGACATTTTAATCAGTCAGCAAATGGGTACTTTGTTTCAACAATGGCTCGAGGATGCGAAGAGTCGCGCAGAAATATCTAATTATTTGGAATAAATCCGATAAGTCCAATGTGCTCAGTAATTTTTTCCGTGTGTATTAGCAGTTAGAAAAGCTGTAGCGAGTAGTATCCGTTGGTGAAAAATTTCCTTTAGTAACTAAAGAACTTGTAGAATTAGCTGTAAACTTGGAAGCGGAAACTTTGAAAAGAGAGCCGAAAGGATTTAAGCTTACTTCATGTACTTTATTGATTCTCATTGTCATTTGCCCCCTGTTGAACAAAAGGAGAGATTGGAGGAGGTAATAAACAACGCAATAGCTGCAGGTGTTCATAAATTTGTGAATATAGGTACATCCGTTTCCGAGAATGCTAAAGTTTTGAAAGTTTCAGGTGAGTATCCGCAGACATACCCTACGGCAGCGATTTATCCCCACGAAAACATGGACCGTTCTTTGGATGAGTTAGAGCAGTATCTGAGGGATTTTGTTTCCGAAAATAGGGAAGCTCTCGTAGGCGTGGGTGAGGCGGGAATAGACATTTCGAATTGGAAGAAAGGTAGGAACTTAAAAGATCAAGTAGACCTCTTCGAATTTCAGGTGCGTTTGGCCAAAGAATACAATTTACCTCTCATTGTTCATAATAGAAATGGGGATGATCAGGTTCTTTCGGTTTTAAATAAGATAAGGCCGCCGAAAGGGGTTATTCATTGTTTTGCTTCGGATTGGAAGTTCGCAGAAAAGGTTTTAGAGATGGGATTTTACATATCATTTTCGGGTTTAATAACCTATGAATCCCGAAAATCGCTCCTGGAAGTTGTGAAAAAAGTACCTAACGACAAATTTTTGATCGAGACAGATTCTCCATATTTGCCCCCAGCAAGTCATAGAGGTGAGAAAAATCAGCCAAAGTATGTTAAAATCATCGCGCAGAAAATCTCAGAAGTAAAAGGTATTTCTTTGGAGAATGTCGCTAAGCTTTCCAGCTCAAATACAGAGAGGTTACTTGGCATATAGTTTTTTCACATGAAAGAATTTGTAGAAAAGCACGATAAAAAAATACATAGGATTCTAGAAACAGTTCCTGGACTTTTAACTTGGAGTGTTTTGCTTTCGCCTATTTGGCTAGGGATCGTCTTTCCAGAGATGTTAGTCTATATGATTATTGCATTAACAGTGTTTTGGGCCTACATGGCTACACGCTATTCGTTCGGCATGCTTAGGGGCTATAACTTTTATAAGGAGGAGATGGCTATCGATTGGTTAGCAAGATGTCAAGGGTTGGATTTTTCACTACTCCTTGAGCCCCAAACCATCCCTTCAAAACTAGCCGATGTAAAGCACTTTATTCTAATTCCGGCAGTAAACGAGCCCTATGAGGTTTTAAAGCCCGCTTTTGACAGTTTTTGCTCGCAGACTTTTCCACGGGATCAAGTTGTTTTGGTGTATACAATAGAGGAAAAATATTCTAAGCAGACAATAGAAACTTTGCACGAGCTATTCAATGGTAGGGATAGGGAGTTTGCTGACGTTCTTATATACGTTCATCCCGCGGGAATACCGGGGGAGGCTATTGGTGCAGGTGCTGCAAACCGTACTTGGGGCGCAAAGCACGCTGTGGCAGATTTACGGAACCGTGACGAAAACTTTCGTAACTATATTTTCAGTACTTTTGATGCCGACCACGTTTTAAACGATAAGTTTTTATCCAGACTAACACATCTTTATTTGACTTCAGATGAAAGGGACAACAAGTTTTATCAGTCGGCTGTAGCCCTTTTTGATAACAACTATTGGCAGGTTCCAATTTTTATGCGTATCGAGGCTACTTCTGTTGCGTTAGGTGGATTGGCCGAGTGGGCCATTAGGGGAAAATTAAAGGATACGTTTGCGGCCTATTCTTCTTCTTTGAAAACATTAGTAGATGTGGACTATTGGGACGTTACCCTCGGAGTGGATGACCAGATTTTCTATTGGCGCGCTTTTTTTAAGAGAAATGGAAATTTTGTGGGAGTTCCGCATTATATTCCTTATTCAGCAGATGCGGTTATGGGAAGAAATTTCGGAGATTCCTGTAGAAGTCTTTATAAGCAGCTACTTAGGTGGGGGTGGGGTGTCATAGATTTCCCTTTATCTGTGAAGGGATTCATGAAAAACGGGGAAGTTCCTTTGCACCTGAAAATTGCTTGGATGTTTCGCCATTTGGAAAAAAGAATCCTATTGATAGACAGCGTGTTTTTAATAACCTTCGGTTTTGGCATTCTGAGCCTTACAAACCCCTCCATAAAGCAGGCTACGTTTGCCTACAGTTTGCCCAATATTATGAGCCTTATCTTAACGTCTACATTAGTTTTCTTTCTACCAATAACTATAATCCGTTTTAAAATAGTCAAGCCCATGCCTGCTAACTGGTCCTTTTGGCGCAGAACACTGGCTGTTTTAGAAGCTCCTCTTGTTACAATAAATATGCTTTCATTTTCATTCTTTCCTCAAGTTGAGGCACAAACGAGAATGCTTCTTGGTAAGAAAATGAAAGATTTGTATCACACGCCCAAAATAAGATGAAAAATTTTACCAATTTATTTAAGGCTCCTAAAGGAATTAAGAATAAAGATTCAAGGTTATTGGGTATATTATTTGGGATTAGCTTACTAACAATTTTGGTGCAATTGGTTTATTTGAATTTGAGGTTTGCTTTTTTGCTAGATGAAATTCCGCTTTTTTACTCAAAGGTTTGGGGAGATGCGCAATTGGCTCCAAAGTCGGACATTTTTTTAATTCCAGCCACCTCCATATTTATTACCCTTGCAGGATCCTTGTTTTTCTATTATGTTGGTACCCACTTTTATAAGTTCGGAACCAAACTAATTTTTTTTCTAGTCTCATTCTGCAACCTTCTCTTAACAGCATCTCTTTTTCGAATTGTTCATCTAAGCCTGGGTACTTCTGTTCCTTTGATTGCCGAAAACTATGTATACTTATTTGTTCCGTTTTTCGTGGCCTTACTGGCTAGTTTATTCCTGTCTCCCAGTTATGTTAAATTGATGACTTCTTGGGGAGTTGTGACAGACCCTAATCGCCATTCGCATCCGGCCATGATTTTGAAAAATCCCTCTGTGAGAGGCGGCGGCCTGCTATTTGCCCTGGTATTTATAGTTGTTTCCATTTTCTTTTTACCGTTAACAACTAAAATAATTGGTATTCTACTTTTTAGTTTGTTCCTAGCTATTTTCGGTTTTTTGGATGACTTCCAGAATACCCACTCAAGAAGTAAACTGTCCTTTTTAGAAAATCCTCTAATACGCTTGGGTTGTTTGGTCTTTTTCGTAAGTTTGGTGTATTTTTTTGATATTAAAATTTCCTTTTTAAGCAATCCACTAAATGGGGTGTTGCATTTAGATACACTAGGTTTTTCTTTGGGGGATGTGGTTATTAAACCCTTATCCTGGATTTTCACTACAGTCTGGATTGTGTGGATACTTAATTTGCTTTCGTGGTCAAATGGAGTAGATGGTCAGTATAGCGGTATTGTTGGTATTTCTCTTATTTTCTTAGGTCTTTTAGCATTACGCCAAGATTTTCCAACTCCAGCGGACTTTAGCTACGCCCGCTTGGCTGTTATAGGTGCTGGCGTTGTGTTTGGTTTGGTGGGAGTTACTTGGCATCCATCGAAGCTTATGTGGGGATTTGGAGCCATGTCTGCGGGGGTTGTCGTGGCTGCTTTATCGGTGCTAGTTCAGGCGAAGGTTATTACCTCTATCCTGATTTTATTAATTCCGTTTTTGGACGGTCTTATAACTGTAATTCGCCGTGTTGCTCGGGGGAAAAATCCATTAAAAGGAGACAGGGGTCATTTGCATCACTTACTTATGCAAAAAGGATTGTCGGTTCCACAAGTGGCGTTGTTTTACTGGTTGGCTACCCTTTTATTTGGTGGTTTAAGTCTCTATTCGGCCGGAAAACCTTTAGTGCAGACTTTTCTAATGCTATTAGGTATACTATTCTTTATAATAGTCCTAGCGAACGTAAAATTACCCACGAAGAAGCTCCCACTACAAGAATTTGAGAAATAATACCCCACGGCAACGGTGCCTGGAATTGTAGCTTGCTTTGAATACTTGCGATTGACTTCACAATTTTCGGTTCATTTTCCATATAAATGTGCGGCCCCTCAACTACATCGGGTAATACTGACCCTATACCAGATAAAAACATATTTAAGGCAAGTGGTGGGTTTTTTATTACCCACAACGTATATAAAGTTGCAGTAAGTCCTACTGCTACACCTAGAACCAGATCGCCCATAACAGCAAGAGGCCGCCAGCCTCTAATCCGTTCTTCTTTTTTAGTTCCTGAATAGAAATCCCAGTGAGGTACCAAGTCTCCCACGAAATGAGATACTATTGAGAGAGGCACCGCTATAAATGGATTTTGTATTGTAACCCCTATTGCAAGACCTACAAAAGTGTGTGGTGTTAAAAGCATGCAGACCTCATTCTAACATACTGGGTTTTAGTTTTAAGGCTTTTTGCATTAATTTTTCCCCCTTTTCTACTTCTCCGGCTTGCTTATATGTATTTCCTAAGTTGTACATTGCTTCGGGATAATTAGGTTCTAACTGCAACGCTCTCTGAAAATTATGGATTGATTTTTCCAGATCTCCTTCCAAACCGTAAACGTCACCTAAATTGTTATAAACCCTTGGACTATTGGGATTTGTTCTTGCTGTGGCCTCCCACAAGGTTTTTCTATTTTGCCAGTCTGCGTTCCTGAGAATGTCTTTGTAGAAGTAAAGACTCATGATAATAATGGTAATATAAAGCTCCGCATTTTTAATTCTCGTGTTCTTCGCAAGATTTTCTATTGTTATTGCTAAAAGGATTGTGAAGAATAGTGTTGGGAGGTAAAGATATCTATCGGCAATGTACCAGGATACTTGAATAGGGCTAAAGGTGGGAAGCAGGGTAAGGTATATTCCGATAAGGAGCCCCGCTTTTTTATAGTGACGTTTTTTAATCCAGTAAATTATTAATATGGTAGAAACTATAGGTACTGCTATCCCAAAAGTGATAAAACTGGGCCTTACGACCTCGCCTTCGTGATAAATGGATAGGTCTTTGGGATAAAACAGTAATTTTGTAGCGCTTCCCGCTGTGTATGCAATTCTATTTATATATGAGGGTTTTTCTGCTAAAAAAGCTTCTGTTGGGCCTGAGACTTCTGTTCTCATGAAGTGAACTCTTGTCAGAATTTCCTTGTGGTAAGCGACACCTACAAATAGGATGGCCAGTAAAAAGTAATATATTGGAGCCACTCTTTTTGTCAATTTTTTAATTCTTTCCCACGGTTTTAGAAAAAACAGTTCCGTAGTTACTATTAGGAATGGAAGTACTAGTGCCCACGCACTCCTTTGAGTAACTAACCCCAGACTAAAGAGTAAAAGCGAAGCGTACAGAAAGATTTTATCTTTTTTCCGTCGGAACTCTAGGTATAGAAGCATGTTAATCAGAATTACTGTTGTATTAAATAAGTAGTGCCTTCCGGAAATCCAACTAACGGGTTCTGTAACTACCGGATGTACGCAAAAAAGACTAGAAGCTATGTAAGCTATTCTCTTGTTTTTGAATATTTTCAATGTGAGGAAAAAAGCTAGGAGGCAGTTTATGTTGTGTATTATCACAGCTAAAACGTGTAGAGGCGTTGGATTTAGCCCAAAAAGTTGATACGAGATTGCGTACGTTAACCTATTTACCGAGAATTCTTTAAGATTTAACAGTCTTCCGATATAATGGTACCTATCGTTTCTTACAAAACCGGCTATGTCATCGGAGACAAATCCGTTGTCTAAAACAGTTGCGAACGTTAGCCAGCAAATTATTGTTAAGATAATCAAGAAAGGTAGGTTTTCCTTTATGACTTTAGGTGTTTTGCGGAATATTCCATAAATTTTTTGTTTCATCTCCTATATATTATCTTAAAAATAGCACTTCATATAAATTCTTTTTTGAGATAGAATATGCCTGATGGAGAACGTAGTCAATCCAGGGAAAAATAGTGCTCACACTTTAGGATCTGAGGATAGTGAGAAGCCTTCGGTAAAGTCTTTTGTACTCGAGTTGCTTGAAAGTTTCCTTAGTTCAATGCTTGTCCTTTTCCTTTTATATAAATTTGTCGCAATGCCCGAAGTTGTTCACGGTGCTAGTATGTCCCCGAACTTTGAAGATAGCGAAAGAGTATTAATGGAACGTATAACTAGATACATAAAGCCGTTTGAAAGAGGCGAGGTTGTTATACTACATCCGCCGGATAATCCACGCATCGACTACATAAAGAGAATAATAGGTCTTCCTGGAGATATAATAAAAGTTAAAGACTGCCAGGTTTACATAAATAGAGACGGCAAGAAATTCGTTCTCGAGGAATCATATTTGCCGAACGATGTTTGTACCGTAGAGGGCCCACAATTAAGAGAAGGCCGTTCCCTGCGCTTAAAAGACGGGGAATTTGCAGTAATGGGGGATAACAGGATCAACTCGTTGGATTCTAGGGTTTTCGGCGTAGTAAAAGAGAAAAACGTTCTTGGAAGAGTTGTTTTTCGCTTTTGGCCTTTTGATCGTCTTGGCTTTCTGTAGTTGTTGTGATAACATTCTTGTTGACACTCTGGAGGTAGTATGTTAAATTCCTCTTTGTCCAAGAAGGTGTTACGTCAAGAGTCATTTTGAATTTGATCTAGCAAAGGTAGCTTTAGTTTCTGAAAATTAAAATTTAATGCAAGAGTATAATTTTTCCAAAAGAAAAGATGTCTTACCATTACCTGACCTTTCCGCTGTACAACTTGAGTCGTATGAGTGGTTTTTAAGCGAAGGTATACAAGGTGTATTAGATGAATTAGGTACTATTGAGGATATTTCAGGTAGAGGTTGGGTTCTTAGTCTGTCCGATTCGCAGTTTCAGTCCCCAAATATTCCATTAGAAGAAGCTTTAAGAGTAGGTCGCACTTTCGACGCTCCTTGGTACCTGAAAGCGACTTTGAAGGATCCGATAAATAAAACCGAAAAATCCCAAGATGTATATATGGGCGATATTCCATTGATGACTGGTAGGGGGACTTTCATTATTAATGGCGTAGAAAGAGTTATAGTAAATCAACTTATTCGTTCCGAGGGCGTTTTGTTTACGGGGGAGGTTTCTTCAGTAACAGGCCAATTATTGGGCGGTGCGAAAATTCTTCCGCAGCACGGAGTTTGGCTAGAGTTCACAACTTCTAGGGGCGGTCAATTGAGCGTTCGAATAGATCGCAGGAGAAAGCTTTCCGTAACGACCTTATTGCGTGTTTTCGGGTTGGAGTCAGATGAGGATATTTTAGATGCATTTGCTGAAGTGGAAACGGACCCGGAGGTAAATTATATCGAGAGATCCTTAGTTAAAGATCCTTCCTCTACTTATGACGAAGCTTGCCTAGAGATTTACAGGAAAATTAGACCGGGCGAGCCTTTAGTATTGGAGAACGCCAAACTTTTGGTGAAGGAGACGTTTTTTAATCCTAAACGTTATAGTCTTGGAGAGGTTGGTAGGTTCAAGCTTAACCAAACGTTAGGTTTAAACTTCCCAAACACTCCCGAAGGACGCGTGCTGCAGCTGGAGGATTTAATCAAAATCATTTCCCGCGCAATTCAAATGAACAATGGGATTGGCACGATTACTGATATAGATAATCTTGGTAATCGAAGAGTGAGGCGTGTGGGAGAGCTTCTACAAAACAGAGTTAGAGTTGGCTTTTTGAGGCTAGCTAGGAACGTCCGTGGAAGAATGTCCTTGCAACCTAGGGATACTTTACCTAACCCCGCAGGACTCATTTCCCCCAAAGCCGTAACCGCAAATGTTCAAAGCTTTTTCGCTACAGGCAGGCTTTCCCAGTTTCAAGATCAGCAAAACCCTCTTACATCCTTGGCCCATATAAGAAGACTCTCGGTTTTAGGTCCTGGAGGTTTAACAAAAGAGAGGGCAAGCATGGCTGTTAGAGATGTTCATTATTCCTCATTTGGAAGGATTTGTCCCGTTAGAACTCCGGAAGGTCCAAGTATCGGCCTTATTAACTACTTGTCCATGTATGCCAGGATTAACAAATATGGGTTTATTGAAACTCCTTATATAAAGCTGGAGAAGACCGAAAAGGGGGTTCTCGTCACTAATAAAATCGAGTATTTGGCTGCTTACGATGAAGAAGACGCAAACATTACAGACGCTTCTGTGGCTATCGGTAAAGATGGTTTTATCTCCGTAAAGCAGGTTCCGCTAAGGCATCATGGTGACTTTTTCTTGGGAAATACTACCGACGCAGAGTATATGGAGGTTATTCCTAAGCAGATAGTTGGTATTTCTGCTGGGCTAATACCATTCTTGTCCAATGATGATATAACGCGCGCGTTAGTGGCAGCCCAACAATTATCTCAAGCTGTTCCTTTGATTAGTCCCCATGCGGCTACAGTTGTTACAGGTATCGAAAAACCTGTGGGGGATAATTCCGGAGCTGTAATAAGGGCAAAAAACGGTGGTACCGTAGCGTATGCTGATGCTAGAGAGGTTGTTGTTAAATATAAAGGCGATAAGAAAAAAACTACTTATCATCCAAGTAAGTTTGTAAAATCCAATGTTTCAACAAATTATAATCAGGAAATTCGTGTTGAAACGGGTCAGAAAATAAAGAAAGGGGACATTTTATATGAAGGTCCGGCTTCAGAAGATGGTTATATTTCTCTCGGAGCTAATGTAAGAGTTGCGTATATGATTTGGGAGGGCTACGAATTTGAAGACGGTATTGTGCTTTCGGATCGTTTAGTAAATGATGATGTTTTGACTTCAATTCATATCAACGATTACGACGTATCGGTAGTAGAAACAAAACTTGGGTTGGAAGAATTAACATCGGACATTCCTAATGTAGCGGAATATGCGCTGAGGAATTTGGACGAAGACGGGATAGTTATAATGGGGTCCGAGGTTAAATCGGGAGATATATTGGTGGGAAAGGTTGCTCCAAAGGGTGAGGTTGATCTATCAGCAGAGGAAAGGCTTCTGAGGGCGATTTTTGGTGAGCAGGCAAAGGAAGTACGCGATACTTCGTTGAGAATGCCGCATGGGGCTCATGGAGTTGTTATTGGTGTGAAGAGGGTGAGTCGAAAGGACAACGACAAACTTCCGGTTGGAGTTTTAGAAGAGATTACGGTTTATGTTGCAGAAAGGCGAAAAATAAGCGTAGGAGATAAGCTTGCCGGGCGCCACGGTAATAAAGGTGTTATTTCTGCAATAGTTCCTCAAGTTGATATGCCTCATCTAGAAGACGGCACTTCTGTGGATGTGATTTTTTCCTCAGAAGCTGTTTTGAAAAGAATGAACATAGGTCAAATATTGGAAGCTCCTTTAGGTTTGGCCGGTCGTAAGCTGAATAGGCGTTATATAGTTCCCCCCTTGGAAATAGTTCCAGAAGCAGAAATTACGCATCAACTTAAAGAAGCTGGTCTCCCTGCTACCGGAAAGTTTAAGTTAATAGATGGAAGAACGGGAGAATATTTTGCTAATGAGGTTGTCGTTGGTGAAACTTATCTTTTGAAATTAGTTCACATGAGTGAGGAGAAAATGCACGCACGTTCCACCGGGCCTTATTCCTTAATCACGCAACAACCCTTAGGAGGCAAGTCTCAATTTGGTGGGCAACGCTTAGGAGAGATGGAAGTCTGGGCTTTGGAAGCATACGGCGCTTCACACATTTTAAAGGAAATGCTAACTATTAAGTCAGATGATTTGATAGGTCGAACAAAGGCTTATGGCTCAATTATAAAAGGTACGCCGATCGCGGACTCCACCGTACCAGAAACTTTTAAGCTAATGATTCGCCAGTTGAACGGCCTGTGCCTTGGTTTGGAGCCAATAAAATATGATGTTGCTGACGAAGATACGGGAGAGGATCTATCCCAGCAGGAAGCATCGGTAGTAACGGATCAGGAGGCCGCTAAGGAGTTTTTCAAATCGGGGGAAAGCACGGGTCTATCGAAAAGTTTGGAGGAGGAAGCTTAAAATGAAACATTTGAATGGTTTGAGGGATTTTGATGCCCTAAGAATATATCTTGCCTCAAGCGAGGAAATTTTATCTTGGTCTTATGGCGAGGTAACGAAACCCGAAACCATTAACTATAGAACTTTTAAGACAGTTCGTGGCGGGTTGTTCGATGAAAAAATATTTGGGCCGACCGCCAATTTTGAGTGTTATTGCGGAAAATATAAAGGTATCCGTTATAAGGGCGTGGTCTGTGATAAATGTGGTGTTGAGGTGGCTCATTCGCGTGTTAGACGAGAACGCATGGGACATATAAATCTTGCTTGTCCCATAGCTCACGTTTGGTTTTTTAGGGGAATTCCCTCTAAGTTAGCTTACCTTTTGGATGTTTCCCCCAGAAAAATTTCGTCCGTGATTTACTTTTCTTCATATATTGCGACCTCTATTGATGGTGAGATGCGAGCAAAAGCCATTTCCATGGTGGAAACAGACGCGCAAAGTGCTCAGAAGAATTATGAGGAGGTTTTGGAAAAGAAGGTAGGAGAAGTTCAAAAAGATTTTGGCGAAAAAGCAAAGGAATTCAAGGGAGATGATTTAAAGGAACGCGAACACTCTCTTAAGTTGCAACAGAAAGTTCAATCTCTTCGTATGAAGGGTTTAAGAGATTGGGAAGAGCAAGAGCAGTTCTTTAAGATTATTCGTAAGAAAATTGAAGGAATAGAGAAGTTCTCAATAGTGGACGATGAGGAATATTTGCAAATGAAGCGTTATGTAGATGTTTTCGCGGGTATGAGAATCGGTGCGGAGGCCGTAAAGTATATATTGGAACACATGGATTTGGACGAAATTGCTTTGGAGTTGACCGAAAAATTGGAAGGCAGTCGCAGTAAAACTAAAACAAAGAGGATGGCTCGAAGATTACATGTTATAGAGCAGTTTAGAAGCTCGGGGATAGATCCGGCAAATATGGTATTGGATGTTTTGCCCGTTATTCCAGCTGATTTAAGGCCTTTAGTTCAGCTTGAGGGCGGCAGATTTGCTTCCTCTGACCTAAATGATTTGTACAGGGCGATAATTAACAGAAATAATCGTTTAAAGAAACTTATGGAAATCGGTGCTCCAGAGGTCATTTTACGAAATGAAAAACGAATGCTTCAAGAATCTGTGGACGCTTTTATTGACTCCTCTAAACAGAGAAATGAAGGTCGCTCTCGAAGAGGCGCAAAGAAACTCCGTTCCTTGGCCGACATGGTTAAGGGTAAACAAGGAACCTTTAGGTTGAACCTTTTGGGTAAGCGCGTAGATTACTCTGGTCGCGGAGTAATCGTAAACGGTCCGAAATTGAAGTTGGACGAGTGTGGTATTCCCAAAGAGATGGCGCTAGAACTTTTCAAGCCGTTTGTTTTGAGGAGTTTAATGGAAAAGGAGTACGCCCCGAACATAAAAAGCGCTCGTAGGGTTCTTAATGATAGAGGTCCGGAAGTTTGGGAAGCTTTGGAAAAGGTAGTTAAAGGCCATCCGGTTTTATTAAATCGTGCTCCAACACTTTGGAGGCTTGGAATTCAGGCTTTTTACCCAAAATTAGTTGAGGGGGATGCTATTCGTTTACATCTCTGTGTTTGTTTGGGATTTAATGCAGACTTTGATGGGGACCAGATGGCTGTCCATCTGCCTTTATCTGAAAAGGCTATAGAAGAGGCACGTACCATTATGTTGTCTACGCAGAATTTGCTAAATCCTTCTAATGGATCTCCTATTTCTGTTCCCAACAAGACTCTGTTATTTGGAATTTACTATATGACCTCCGTGGACGCCAAACTTAAAATACCAGAAAAGATTTTTGGGAGTAAAGAGGAATTATTTTACAACATGAATATTTCAAATACGGTAAGTCTTCGTCAACCCATTAAAGTTTTATTTGATGGTTCTATCGTAGAGACAACCCCAGGTAGGCTTTTATTCAACGAGGTAGTTCCGGAATCCTTTGGGTTCATAAACGAGGCCATGCCTATGACAAAGGCGCATGCCCTACTTTCCAGAGCATTTAAGGAGGAGCCTTTAGAAGTAGTCATTAAGCTAATAGACGATATTAAGGATTTAGGTCTAAGGTATGGAACCAAGTCGGGCCATTCAGTGGCTTTGAGCGATATTGAAGTTCCAGAGGAACGTGAGGCATTGCTTCAGAAAGGTAGAGATTCTGTGGTTAAGATTGATAAGAACTTTAAACGTGGTTTGATAACAAGTATTGAGGCTCAAAGGTTGACAGAGGATATTTGGAACGAGATAACCGCAGATGTTGATGAAGCCGTTTGGGCAAATCTAAAAGAAGATAATCCCGCAAAAGTTTTAGTAAACTCAGGGTCAACCCGCGCATCTCGAGCTCAAGTAAAACAGATAGCGGGTATGCGAGGACTAATGACTGATCCTACAGGTAAGATTGTACCGATGCCTATTTTGGGTAACTACAAGAATGGTCTATCCGGTTTGGAGTACTTTGTTGGTGCTCGGGGAGCTCGTAAAGGTCTAGTAGATAAAGGTTTAAAAACAGCTGACGCGGGTTATTTAACCAGAAGACTTGTTGATGTTTCACAGGATTTAATTATTCGTGAGGACGATTGCGGCACTACGGAGGGGCGCCTGGTAGAGGTTGGGGAAAGTACCGTTCTTCAGTCCTTTAAGGAACGTTTTGCAGGACGATATTTAGCTAAAGACATAAAGGAAGGTAATAGGATTTTATATAAATCCGAAGTATTGTTGACAGAGAAAATTCTGGAGGAGATTGAAAAATCGAAGGTTAAACAAATAATCATTCGTTCACCAATGTCTTGTTCTGCTAAACGAGGTATTTGTATAAAGTGTTATGGGTTGGATTTGATGACTGGGGAGCCAATCAAAATTGGATCTACTGTAGGTGTCCAATCAGCTCAGTCGATTGGTGAGCCGGGAACTCAACTTACAATGCGCACATTTCATACAGGAGGTATTGCGGGAAAGGATATTACACAAGGACTCCCGCGCGTAGAGGAGATCTTGGAAGCGCGAACACCGAAAACCCTATCCATAATGAGTGAACTCACGGGTTCCGTTAAAATCATAGAAACTGGAGACGAAAGAAAGATTTATATTACACCAACTGAGGGGAACAAAAAGGATAGTATTGAGTATATGGTAGATCCTGTATCTGAACTTACTGTGGAAGATGGCCAGTTGGTTGCAAAGGGCGACAAATTAACCGAGGGGCATTTGGATCTTGGAAAACTCATAAATGCGGTGGGGCCGCGCGATACACAAAAATATGTTGTAAACCAAGTTCAGAAAGTCTACGCCTCTCAAGGGGTGGCGCTTAACGATAAACACATAGAAGTTATTGTGAGTAAGATGTTTAACAATTTTGAGGTATTAGATGCAGGTGATACTGAGTTGATGCGAGGGAATATTGTTACGGTAGATACATTCAGGGATCAAAATGCTTCGGTGATTGCCCAGGGAGGCGATCCGGCAAAGGGTAGACAAGTCCTCTTAGGTATAACCAAAGCGGCCTTAAATACCGACAGCTTTCTATCGGCAGCCTCATTCATTTATACTAGCCGAGTCTTGACGGATGCTGCCTGTTCTGGTAAGGTCGACAAGCTCTTTGGTCTAAAAGAAAATGTAATTATCGGTAATTTAATACCGACCGATGGGAGAGCACGATTAGAGTAAATATGCCAACTATAAATCAGTTAGTAAAAAAGGGGAAAAGGGATCGTAAAAATAGAAAGGTTAAAACACCCGCTTTAAAGAGTGTTTACAATTCTTTGTCTCGCGTGAGTAAACCGGCTATTGCCCCGTTTAAAAAGGCTGTCTGTTTGCAGGTCAAGACAATGACTCCAACTAAACCTAATTCGGCCTTGAGAAAGGTTTGTAGAGTAAGGCTTTCCAATGGAGATGAAGTTACCGCCTATATTCCCGGAGAGGGGCATGAGCTACAAGAGCACTCTGTGGTTATGGTTCGTGGCGGCCGTGTAAAGGACCTTCCCGGAATAAAATACACTTTAGTCAGAGGCGTTTACGATTTGGGAGGGGTTAAAGACAGGGCTTCCTCACGTTCATTATATGGTACTAAGAGGTCAAAGGAGAAGTAAGGATTATGAGAGGAAAAACCGCTAAGAGACGTGAAGTAAGTCTTGATCCTGTTTACCACTCTGCCGTAGTTACTAGGCTGGTAAATAAGGTTATGCTTAATGGCAATAAAACACTCGCTCAAAAAATGGTCTACGAAGCTATTTCTAAATTAGAAAAAGACAAGGACAGCTCTCTTAAAGTTTTTGAAAAAGCAATAAACAACGTAATGCCGGTTAAGGAAATTCGATCTAGAAGAGTCGGAGGAGCGACATATCAAGTTCCGTTACCTGTAAAGCATTGGAGATCAGAGGCCTTAGCTATACGTTGGATAGTAGAAGCGGCTCGCGCCAAAACAGGTAAGACCTTTTCGGAGTTTCTATATCAAGAATTGAAAGCCGCGAGTGTGGAAGAGGGAGATGCTGTAAAAAAGAGATCCGACATACATAAAATGGCCGAAGCCAATCGTGCTTTTGCACATTTTGCAAGATAAGGTAAAATATCCCCTATGGCAAAAACAGAAAATACGAAATATCCTTTAGAGAGGATTAGAAATATAGGAATAATAGCTCATATTGACGCCGGTAAAACGACTACGACAGAGCGCATCCTGTACTATACAGGGAAGTCCCATAAAATAGGGGAAGTTCATGAGGGCGCCGCTCAAATGGATTGGATGGAGCAGGAAAAGGAACGTGGAATTACAATACAGTCAGCTGCTACTACTTGCTTTTGGAAAGACCACAGAATTAATTTAATAGATACTCCCGGACATGTGGATTTTACCGCTGAGGTAGAGAGATCCCTTCGCGTTTTAGATGGTGGCGTAGTTTTATTTGATGGGGCTGCCGGGGTTGAGCCTCAGAGTGAAACAGTGTGGCATCAGGCGGAAAAATATCATGTACCTCTGCTTTGTTTTGTAAATAAACTTGACAAGATGGGCGGGGACTTTTTAATGTCTTTGGATTCTATAAGAGATAGACTTTCTCCAAATGCATATCCTGTGCAGTTACCAATCGGCATAGAGGGGGACTTTAAATCTGTAATAGATTTAATTGAACGCAAGGTTTATACGTTTACTGGAAAGTTGGGTTCTGAGGTAAACGAAGCCGATATTCCGGAGGATATGAAGGATTTAGTAGAGAAATATCGCGCGGAATTGGTGGAGAAAGTGGCGGAATCAAATGATTCCTTGATAGAAAAATTTCTGAACGGCACAGAGTTAACTATCGAAGAAATAAAATCCGGTGTGAGAAAAATGACGATAAGCGCACAACTGTATCCTGTTTTTGCCGGTGCCTCCCTACCCAATATTGGTGTCCAAAAGCTTTTGGATGGAGTTGTGGATTATTTGCCTTCACCTAAGGATGTTGGGGAGATAACGGCTTACAGGCAAGATACTGGAGAGAAAACTATGTTAAGTCCGGAAGAAGATGGGCCTTTTGTTGCGTTGGCTTTTAAATTGCAGACCGATCCCTATGTTGGACGCCTCACTTACTTTAGGGTTTACTCAGGTTCCGCGAATGCCGGTTCATATATTCTCAACTCTACTCAAGACAAGAAGGAAAGACTGGGTCGCGTTATTTTGATGCATTCCAATAAGCGAGAAGAGATTCAACAGATACATGCTGGGGAAATTGGTGCAGCTATCGGATTGGAAGTGAAAACAGGGGACACACTCTGTTCAGAGGAAAAACCTCTTATTTTAGAGTCCATCACTTTTGCAGAGCCGGTCATCGGGCTTGTTGTAGAACCCAAAACGAAAGATGATAGTGGTAGGTTGGGTAAGGCGCTAAAAAAGCTTTTGGAAGAAGATCCGACACTGAAGATAAAATCAAACCAAGAGACGGGACAGACTGTTTTGTATGGTATGGGAGAGCTTCATTTGGAAATTATTGTTGATCGTTTGAAGAGGGAATTTAATGTTGAGGTTACAACCGGCACCCCCCAAGTAGCCTATAGGGAAAGTATCAAGAAGAAGGTAGAACAGGAAAGTAAATATATCCATCAATCAGGAGGGCGCGGGCAGTACGGACATGTTGTTATAGAGGCGGAGCCTTTGAGTCCCGGTGAGGGCTTTATCTTTGAGGACAAAATACGGGGCGGGGCAATTCCTAAGGAGTATGTCCCGGGTGTAGAGAAGGGGGTTAGAGAAGCTCTTGAGAGCGGTGTGGTGGCAGGATATCCGGTTGTGGATGTAAAGGTGAGTTTAGTTGATGGATCCTACCATGAGGTTGATTCCTCGGAGCTTGCCTTTAAAATAGCTGCGTCCGATGCTTTTAGACAGGCGCAAAAGAAAGCAGCGCCTTATTTGAAGGAGCCTATTATGAAAGTGGAAGTTATCACCACCGATGATTTTATGGGAGACGTTATCGGTAATCTTTCCGGTAAACGGGGAAAAATTTCTGGTACAAAAAAGAGGGGGCAAGCCACTGTGATATCTGCAGAAGTTCCGTTGGCGGAAATGTTTGGGTATGCTACAGTACTAAGAGGTATGACACAGGGGAGAGCAAGCTTCATGATGGAGCCCATCCATTATGCAGAGGTACCGGCTAATTTAGTTCAGGAAATGTCCCCAGGAGATACCAAATAATATAAAGTTTCGCTCTTTTTGTGGTATTATCAAAAACATTAAAGATTAATTAGTAATTTATTTAGAAAGGTAATTATGCCAGAACAATTTGAAAGAACTAAACCGCACGTGAATGTGGGGACAATCGGTCATGTAGACCATGGTAAAACGACTTTGACAGCTGCTATAACTCATGTTTTAGCTAAGAAGTATCCTTCTGATCTTAACAAAGCTCTAAACTATGAAGATATTGAGAGCTCAGAGGAGGAAAGAAAGCGCGGTATTACAGTAAATATTTCTCACGTTGAGTATGAGACAGAGAAGCGCCATTACGCTCATATTGATGCTCCTGGACATGCTGACTATATTAAGAACATGATCACAGGTGCAGCCCAGATGGATGGTGCAATTTTAGTGGTTGCGGCTTCAGACGGACCAATGCCACAAACCAGAGAACATATATTACTTGCCAAGCAAGTAAACGTTCCCGCTATGATCGTTTTCCTGAATAAGTGCGATATGGTAGACGATCCGGAGATTTTGGATTTGGTTGAGATGGAAGTACGTGAGCTCTTGAATAAGTATAAATTTGACGGCGATAATATCCCTATCATTAGAGGTTCTGCCACCAAGGCTTTGGCGGGTGACGCCGAAGCTATTACTGCAATTGAAGAGCTGATAGATGCTGTTGATGAGCACATTCCTACACCTGAAAGAGATCTCGACAAGCCTTTCTTAATGCCTGTTGAAGATGTCTTCTCTATTTCAGGCAGGGGTACGGTTGCGACAGGAAGAGTAGAACGTGGGAAGATTGCTATAAACGAAGAGGTTGAAATAGTAGGTATTAAGGATACTTCTAAGACCGTTGTTACAGGAATAGAGATGTTCAAGAAGCAAATGAAAGAAGCTCAGGCCGGAGATAATGTAGGAATATTACTCAGGGGGGTGGATAGAGACGGTGTAGAAAGAGGCCAGGTTTTAGTAAAGACTGGAACCGTAACTCCTCATACAGAGTTTGAAGCTGAAGTCTATATTCTATCGAAAGAAGAGGGTGGAAGGCACAAGCCTTTTTTCACAGGTTATAAGCCACAGTTCTATTTGAGGACAACTGACGTTACAGGAGAGATTTCTCTTTCTGAGGGTGTAGAAATGGTTATGCCGGGTGATAACGTTGCCATTAATGTTAAATTGATAACACCAGTTGCACTAGAGGATGGTTTGCGTTTCGCTATTCGCGAGGGTGGCCACACTGTTGGTGCCGGAGTTGTTACTAAAGTGAATAAGTAACTTTTGTTATGGAGGGGCCAAAGTGCCCCTCTAAAAACTTTGTATTATGGCCGAAAAAAAGAAGGAAGTTAGGATAAGAATAAAGCTCAAAGCCTATGATAGTAGGGTAATGGATGTGAGCTGCGACAAGATTGTTGAAACCGTTGTAAGGACAGGCGCTAAAGTAGTGGGCCCAGTGCCTTTACCAACCAGAAGGGAGCTATTTACTGTGATTAGAGGCCCTCATATAGATAAAAGATCTCGAGAGCAGTTTGAGCTGAGGACACACAAGCGACTTGTGGATGTATTAAATCCTACGAGTGCAACAATTGACGGGCTTTCCCATTTAAATTTACCCGCTGGTGTTGGAATTTCATTGCAACTTTAAGTTTCAAATACAAAAGTCTTGGAATTCGCTTCAAATATTGGTACAATAACCCCCGATGCAGTTTCTACTAACATAAGGTTTTAGCAATCATGAAGGATAGGCGTTTTGCTTTTTGAGCCATCCGGCTCAATTTTTTTTGCTAAAGATTAAATATGAAGACACTAAAAATAAAAGGAAAAAAAATAAATATGACCCAGGTTTTTGATGTTGAAGGTAACGTTGTGCCCGTAACCTTGGTTAATGCCTCCGATTTTGATTTCGGAACGGATATAAAAGATAAAAAACTCAGTGTTACCGGTATTTCTAAAGGTAAGGGTTTTACCGGTGTTATTAAAAGATGGCATTTTGCGAAGCAACATGTGACGCGCGGCTCTTCCAACAAAATTCGTACGGGCGGCGCTATTGGGGCCCAAACTCCTGGTAGAGTATTCAAGGGGAAGAAAATGGCAGGTAGAAAAGGCGGAAAAAGAATTACTGTTAAAGGTTTAAGAATAGTTGATTTAAAGCAAGCTGATAAGTTAATTTTGGTCTCCGGGGCTATCCCAGGTGCCAGAAATTCTCCAGTTATTTTAAACGTTGAGTTGTAAACTATGAAAGTCGATTTTTATACAAAAACAGGCACAAAAAAGGATCCAATAGAAGTTTCAAAAGATTTATTTGGTGTAGAGCCAAACGAGCCTTTGTTACTTCAATACATACATATATTTAAAACAAATCAAAGACAAGGTACTTCGAAAGTAAAGACTCGTAGCGAAGTTTCTGGGGGCGGGAAGAAGCCTTGGCAACAAAAAGGTACAGGAAGGGCTCGTCATGGCTCAATAAGAAGTCCTATTTGGAGACACGGAGGAGTTGCCCACGGCCCATTACCTAAAAAATGGCATTTAGATTTTCCAAAAAAGATGAGAATCTTAGCATTAAAATCTGCTTTGTCCAGTAAGCTTAAAGAGGAATCTTTGGCTGTAATGGAAGCTCCAAATCTTAAGACCCCGTCTTCCAAAGAAATGGCTAAGATTTTGGCAAAGTTAGATTTGCATGGTAAAGTTCTTCTTGTTCAAAAAGAGAACAATTTAGTCGTTAGAAAGAGTGTTTCCAATTTGGAGAATGTAAAATGTTCTATGGCAGAAAACTTAAACGCTTATGAGGTGCTTTTAGCGGATCGAATTATTTTAATAAAGGATGCTCTCGAGTTTCTAGAGGAGAAGTATGAGAATAAATAAGATTTTGATAAAACCGATAGTGACAGAAAAAACCACAGGCCTTTATAATAGTGAAGGCGTATATACTATGGGTGTGGCTATAAGCGCCTCGAAAAACCAAATAAAGCAAGCACTAAAGGATGCTTTTGATGTGGACGCATATAATATAAGGACCGCTACAATGCCGGGAAAGCGCAAAAGAGTGGGTAAAACATGGAGATTTAATACTACCAAAATGACAAAGAAAGCATTTTTTAAACTGAAGAAAGGTAAGTTAGATTTTTACGCAGGAGACTAATATGATTAAAGAATACAATCCTACTACGCCGGGTCAAAGAGGCCGTAGATCACTAAAAAAAGAGGTGGACGCTGTTCGAGCCCACAAAAGTCTGACAAAACCTTTAAAAGGCCATGTCGGTCGTAGTAATGGAACTATCACGAGTCGCCACAGACAACGAGGCGCGAAGAAGCAATATCGGGAGATCGATTTTAAGAGAGATAAGTTTGATATACCTGCTAAAGTTGCCACGATAGAACATGACCCGAACAGGGGTGCTAATATAGCCCTTCTAAACTATGCTGATGGTGCAAAAAGGTATATTCTTGCTCCCGTGGGTCTTATGAAGGGCGCAGAGGTTATTTCGTCCGAAAGTTCCGATGCTACTGTGGGCAATAACTTAACTCTTGAAAAAATTCCTTTAGGTGTGGAAATTCACAACGTAGAATTACATCCCGGAAAAGGTGGCCAAATTGTCCGTGGAGCAGGTACATCTGCTATACTGACCGCTAAGGAAGGGAAGTACGCCCACGTTAAATTGCCAAGTGGTGAGGTTAAGAAAATCCTGTTGAAATGTAGGGCGACAATTGGCAGTTTAAGCAATCCTGAAAAGCGGCTTGTGAATTTGGGCAAGGCGGGTAGGAAAAGGCACTTGGGGAGAAGGCCCAAAGTTAGGGGCGTGGCTCACGCAAGTCCTAGAGATCATCCCCATGGAGGCTCTTACAAGGATAACGGTATCGGTATGTCTTCTCCAAAGACGCCTTGGGGTAAAAAAACACGTGGAAAGAAAACTAGAAGTCGGCATCACACAGATAAGTATATAATTAGAGAGCGTCGTAGAGGCGGGAAGAAAAGAGGCAGAGCAAATTAAATATGCCAAGATCATTGAAGAAAGGTCCCTTTGTGGATGTGAAATTATTGAAAAAAATTGCTAGGGCAAAGAGTGAAAAAAAGCCCGCGCCCATTAAGACATGGTCGAGAAGATCTACTGTTATCCCTGATATGATAGGCTTAACCATAGCCGTTCATAATGGTAGGAAACACATAGAAGTTTATATTACCGAGTCTATGGTGGGACATAAGTTAGGTGAATTTGCTCCTACTAGGACTTTTAGAGGCCATTCTTCTAAGAAATTTGTTGATAAAGGGTGGAAGTAAGAAAGATTTTTATAACATGACTAACAAAGCAGAAGTATATGCAAAAAGTAAATATATTAGAACGTCCACGAAAAAGGCTAAAGTCGCGGCTGATTTAATAAGGGGATTGGGTATAGAAGAAGCCAAAGTGTTGTTGGTATTCCATCAATCCAAGGCCGCGAGACTTTTGTTGGATGTTTTAAAATCCGCTGAAGCTAACGCAGTTAATAATTTAAAAATGAACGCCGCTAATTTGTACATAAAAGATGCCCAAGTATCTCCCGGCCCTACATTGAAAAGAGCCCGAATCGTGGCAAGATCCCGAACGAACCCGATTCTAAAAAGAACTAGCCATTTGTTAATTGGTTTATCTGAGAGGAATTCAAAATAATGGGTCAGAAAATACACCCGTACGGTTTCAGAGTAGGTATATCAAAACCTTGGAGGTCGAATTGGTTTGCAGATAAAGAAAGTTATGGCGATCTTGTTTTGGAGGATCATAAGATTCGTGAATTACTTGAAGACCGTCTCTTTGCGGCAGGTCTTAAAGAAATAGAAATAAAGAGATCTGTCAACGAACTGGACTTAGTGCTTAAGGTCTCTCGTCCTGGATTGGTGATTGGAAGAAAGGGTTCCGGAGTGCAGCAATTGGAGAAGGATCTGAAGGAAATAACGGATTCTAAAGTGAAACTCACGGTGGAGGAAATAAAGACTCCCGAGATCGAGGCTCGTTTAGTTGCTCAATATATCGATCGTCAAATGAGACGCAGAATGTCGTACAGGCGCGTCATTAAATCCGCCCTCCGCTCAGCCATGTCTAAGGGTGCAAAAGGTATTAAAATCCGAATTTCAGGTGTTTTAAGCGGTGGAAATACCATTGCGCGCTCCGAGATTTATTCGGAAGGGTCAGTTCCTACCCAAACTTTGCGGGCGGACATTGACTATGCTCAACATCACTGTAAGCGTCTCTTCGGGACGATTGGGATAAAAGTATGGATTTATAAAGGGGAAATGGAGATTTAAAATGGCAATGCTTTTACCGAAAAGAGTTAAATACAGATCAACAATGCGGGGTAATAATAGAGGTTTGGCTCGTAGAGGTTATATGGTTAGTTTTGGAGATTTTGGATTAAAGTCTTTAGAACGTTGTGATTTAACATCCCGTCAGATAGAGGCGGCGAGAAAAGCTATTACGCACAAAACAAAGCGTACCGGCAAAATTTGGATAAGAGTTTTTCCCGATAAGCCTATCCCAAAGAAACCGAACGAAACAAGAATGGGAAAAGGTAAGTGCCCGACAGATCATTATGCTGCTGTTGTTAAGCCAGGTACCATTCTATTTGAGATCGCTGGAGTTCCTGAGAAATTAGCAAAAGCTGCGCTGAAAAGAGCATCTGACAAGCTCCCTGTAAGAACAAAGATAGTAAGTTCCGATATTTTTGGAGAACCATAATTATGGGTATGAGTAAACTACATGGGAAAACCAAAAAGCAGCTGGAAACCCTAAAAGCCAAAACTTCCAAGGAGGTAGAGGATTTTGCGATGTCGGCGATTCGCGGGAAGGAGACCAATCTCCGGAAAATTAGGAAATTGAAGAAAGAATATGCTAGAATCCTCACTGTTCTGAATGAGAAAGGGAAAAAGTAGTATGTCAAAAAAAACGTTAAAAGGAAAAGTTGTGTCCACGAAAATGGAAAAGACGGTTGTTGTGGCTGTGGAAATGCATAAAAGGCATCCTATTTACGGAAAGGCTGTAAAGAATACCACGAGACTTAAGGCTCGTGATGAGTTAGGTGTTAAGGATGGAGATACCGTTTTAATAGAGGAGAGTAGACCCTTTAGTAAAGAGGTATCTTGGTTGGTTAAGGAAGTTATCGGGGAGGCCTGAGAATGATTCCATTGGGCGCCACATTAAACCTTGCTGATAATTCAGGTGCCAAGAAAGTGTATGTTATAGGGATTCCTGGCGCGTCCAGGAGGAGATTCGCAGGTTTAGGGGATACGGTTACTGTAGTGGTTCGTGGAGCTTCTTCCACAGGCGTTGTAAAGGATCATTCCGTTGTTAAGGCTGTTCTAGTGAGGGCCAAGAAAGAATCTCGTAGGAAAGACGGTAGCTATGTTCGCTTTGGCGATAACGCCGCGATAATAGTTGATGGGGAAGGTAAAATGGTTGGAACTCGTGTTTTTGGTCCCGTCGCAAGGGAATTAAGAGAGCAAGGCTTTTTAAAAATAGTCTCTTTAGCTAAGGAAGTTTGGTAAATATGAAAATTAGGGTTAATGATAAGGTAAAGGTAATAGCGGGTAAAGACAAAGGTACTATCGGTACTGTGCTGAAGGTTTTTCCGGTAAAGCGTTTGGTGGTAGTCGAGGGAGTAAATAAAGTAAAAAAACACATTAAACCGGGGCAGACATCCAAAGAGGGTGGAATAATCGATATTGAAAAGCCTGTCGTTGGCTCAAATGTAATGTATTATGACGAGACCACAAAAGAGGCCACTAGAATTGGTTTCAAGTTTATAGATGGAAAGAAATATAGAATGTCTAAAAAGACAGGAGAGATTATAGATAAGGAGGAAAAGTAGGATGGTTGAGAGATTGAAAAATCAATATAAAGAGGAGATTTTACCCGAGTTGATAAAGAAATTGAAACTAAATACTCCAATGGAAGCTCCAAGGCTAGTAAAGATTTCGGTAAATTCGGGTGTTGGAGGCTTTAATGACAGCAGGGAGGCCTTAAATTCGTTCAAGGAAGAATTAACCGATTTGCTTGGTCAGACACCTAGATTTTGTCGTGCAAAGAAAGCAATATCCGGGTTTAAAATACAAAAAGGTGATATTGTAGGAATTTCTGCTACATTGCATGGAGACAAGATGTGGTCTTTTGTTGATAAACTGGTAAATATAGTCTTGCCACGTGTTCGGGATTTTAGGGGGTTAGGTATGGATGCTTTCGATTCTCATGGGAATTATTCCATTGGGTTGGAAGATCATACTATTTTTCCTGAGGTTAACACTAGCAAGGTAAAGGTAAATAGGGGGTTGCAGATTAATATAGTAACAAACACTAAATCTGTGGAAGAGGCCGAGCTTTTATTAAGAAAATTAGGGTTTCCTTTGAAAAAGAAAGAATAAAAATGGCAAAACAGGCATTAATTGAAAAACATAAGAAAGAACCGAAATTTGGAGTGCGAAAGTACAGCCGTTGCGAGATTTGTGGCAATCCTAGGGGCTATATGAGAAGATTTAAAATTTGTAGAAAGTGCTTTAGGGAATTGGCCCATAAAGGCGTACTTCCCGGAGTAAAGAAAGCGAGTTGGTAATTATATGGATACTGTAGCAAACTTACTAAGTATAATTAAAAATGCATACATGGTAAATAAACCTAGTGTGGAAGTTGTTTATTCCAAGCATTTAGAGGCGATCGCCGAGGTTTTGGAATCTAAGGGCTTTATTAAAAAGGTCAAGATATTTAAATTTAAGGGAAAGGCTTTTAAAGGTCTCCATTTGGATTTGGCCTACGATGACTCCGATTTACCGGTTCTAATGGATATTAAGAGGGTTTCAAAGCCCGGAAGAAGGATTTATAAAAAATCTTCAGAAATTAAATCTATCAATGGTGGTCATGGTTTATTAGTTATTTCCACTCCCCGTGGTGTTATGTCCGATGAAGACGCTAGGAAGAAGCGCTTGGGAGGAGAAGTAATTTGTAAGGTTTGGTAATATGTCTAGAATAGGTAAGCAGCCAGTTAAAATACCCAGCGGGGTTAAAGTTACACAAAAAGGAAAACTATTAGAGGTTGCTGGCCCAAAGGGTACTTTATCCTTGGGTATTCGTGACGACATAACTTTGAAAATAACCGAGGAGGAGTTAGTAGTTAAGTCTGTAAATACGGAAACCTCCGCTTATTGGGGGTTAACACGGGCTTTAATAGCAAATGCCGTAAAGGGAGTTACTGAAGGTTACGAAAAGGTTTTAGAGCTTGTGGGAGTAGGTTATCGTGTGAAAAAAGAAGGTAACTCGCTATCTTTGACTTTGGGTTTTTCCCATCCTGTCAATTTTGAGGTTCCGGATGGAATTGAGTCTGAAGTTCCTGATAACAAGACTATAAAAGTTAGCGGTATTGATAAGCAGTTAGTTGGTTTAACTGCCGCAAAAATTAGAAAATTGCGAAAACCCGAGCCGTACAAAGGTAAAGGTATTAAGTACAGTGACGAGATTGTTCGAAGGAAGCAAGGTAAGTCCCTTGCCGCGGTCTAATGAATATATGAAAAATATGAGGATAAGGACAACTAAAGAACGAAGAAAAACTCGATCAAGTTCCGATATTTGTGGAACTGCCGATAGACCTAGATTATCTGTTTATCGCTCCAACAAATACATCTATGCACAGATAATTGATGACGCCTTGGGTAAGACTTTAGTTACAATCGATGATATTTCGAAGTTGTCTCACAAAAAAACTCACAAGAAAGCCGCAGCTTTTGAGTTGGGTAAAAAATTGGCGGAGCGTGCGAAAAAGATAGGGGTGAGCTCTGTGCTTTTCGATAAAGGTCCTTATAAATACCATGGAAGGGTAAAAAGTTTGGCTGAGGGTGCTCGTGAAGGAGGGTTAGCTTTTTAAAATGGCGAGAAGAGGTTACAAACAAGAAAGTGAGTACGAAGAAAAAGTAGTGGAGATCAAAAGGGTTTCAAAGAAAACTAAGGGAGGCGATCAAATGAGTTTCACTGCTTTGGTTGTCATAGGAAACAGAAAAGGTGATTTAGGGGTAGGTTCCGCCAAATCCAAAGACGTGGTGTCTTCTATCAGGAAGGCGGTTGATTTTGCTCATAGAAACATTATAAAACTGAAAACTACTGGATCTACTATCGCACACGAAGTTCGTGCCAAATATGGGGCGGCTTCTGTGATAATAAAACCTGCCCCAGAAGGCGCGGGATTGATTGCCGGCGGCTCCGTTCGAGTGGTTTTAGAATTAGCGGGTATAAAGAATGCTTCTGCTAAAATGCTAGGAAGTAATAATAAGCTTTCTAACGTACGTTGCACAGTAAAGGCCTTACAGAAGTTACGGGAGTAAATATGCAATTAAATAAATTGAAGAGACAACAAGGAATAAAAAAACCATCTAAGCGTTTGGGGAGAGGTTGTGGAAGTGGCAAAGGAATGCACACCGTCGGGAGAGGTCAGAAAGGTCAACTTTCACGAAGCGGTGGAAAAGTTCCCATTGGTTTTGAAGGAGGTCAAGAACCTCTTTACAAGAAGCTTCCGCATATTGGCGGTTTTACGAATCCAAGGTCTAAGGAAATTAAGTCCGTTCCCTTAAGTGACTTCAATTCCTTTAGAAAAGGTTCAACGGTGACACCGGCCGATCTTATTAAAGTCGGAATCTTAAAAAAATTACCTAAACACGGAGTCAAAATTCTATCCAAGGGAGATCTCAAAAAGGAATTAAAGTTCCAAGGTTTTTTAATGTCCAAAGCCGTGGTGAGCAAACTAAAAGAATCCGGTTCCGAGGTTCTCAGTGCTTAAGATTTTAAAAAATATTGAGATTAGAAAACGCTTGCTATTCACGGTTTTTGTAATAATCCTATTCAGAATTTTGGCACATATCCCTGTTCCCGGAGTTGACACCCAAATGATTCGTTCGTATCTGGAACAAAGTAAGATTTTGGGTATGTTAGATTTATTTAGCGGAGGTGCTTTCCGAAATTTCTCGATCGTTACTTTAGGTGTGGGACCTTATATTAATGCCTCTATTATAATTCAGTTGCTTACTATGATGATTCCCTCGTTTGAAGAGCTTTCCAAGGAAGGCGAGTTCGGTCGAGAGAAGTTAAACATGTACACGAAGTTTTTAACGGTGCCTTTGGCATTTGTTCAGGCTTATGGTATGTATTTTTTGTTAAGTCGCCAACAACACCTTTTAAACTTCACGGATCCCTTCACGATTCTTGTATTTTTGTTAACTTTGGTGGGCGGAACAATGCTTCTGACATGGATAGGTGATTTGGTCAGCGAGTATGGTTTAGGTAACGGTATCTCCATTCTGATTTTTGTTGGTATTATAAGTCGCTTACCGACCGGCCTTCTTGGTTTTGTCTCTAGCTTTTCGTTAAGCCTTTTGCTTCCATATGTGGCCTTTATCATCCTGTCTCTACTTATAATAGTTGGCGTGGTGCTAGTAAATGAGGGTGTACGGAATGTTCCCATTGAGTATGGCCGTAGAAGTAATTCCTCAGCAAAAGTGACAAACTATTTACCGATAAAAATTAATCAGGCGGGCGTAATTCCCATTATTTTTGCAGTTTCATTGGCTTCTATCCCCTCTCTTATTAGCGGCCCATTACAAGCGTCTTCCGATTCATTACTAAGGACTCTCGGAGCGTTTTTAGGGAATACTTTTAACCAAGAATCTTTGCCCTATAACTTGGTTTATTTTCTTTTGGTATTTGGGTTTACTTACTTTTACACTTCAGTACAGTTTGATCCGGAGAAAATAGCTGAGGATGTTAAAAAGAGAGGCGGTTTTATACCGGGGATTAGGCCGGGTAAGTCCACCTCACGTTACCTAAAGGGCGTGGTTTCTCGCCTAACTTTTTGGGGAGCTCTTTTCTTGGGCCTGATTGCGGTAATGCCTTTTATGTTGGGGAATGTTTTAAATGTGCGCGGACTGTCCATTGGAGGAACGGGTTTACTGATCGTGGTTTCGACAGTTCTGGATACCTTGAGACAGCTGGATTCCTTAAAGGTTGCAAGAGATTATGGCAGTTATCTGTAATATTTCCTGTGATATAATTTATTAGATATGTTTGATAAAGTAAAAAAACTAAACGAGTTGAAAAAGGCGCAGTCAAAAATCCAAAAGCAGCTGGAGGAACTTTATGTTTCCGAAAAGTCGGGAGATATTGAGGTTGTAATCCGAGGTGACAAGAAAATAGACAAAATTTTAATAGGTGGGGAAGAGAACAAAGATTTACGAAGTCTTCTGAACTCAGCTATGAAAAAGGTTGATAAAAAGGTACAGAAAAAGATGCAAGGTCAGCTATCCGATCTTGGTCTTGGCCTTTAAATTATGAAAATCCTTTTAATAGGACCTCAAGGATCTGGGAAGGGTACTTTAGGTTCTTTACTTAGCGATCATCTAGGAATTCTTTTTATATCTGGGGGAGATCTACTGCGTGATTTATCCGAAAACAGCCCATACTATAAAGAAGCTGGCACATATATGGAGAAAGGTCTTCTCGTTCCCATTGATACAATGTCCACCATAATTCAAGAAAGAATTTCTCACGAAGATTGCGCGAAAGGTTTTATCATGGACGGTTGGTGCAGGCGCATGGATGATTTAAAAGCTCTTGACCCAGAATTTGATTTAGTTTTTGTACTTGATATTTCTCACGACACTTCCATTAAAAGAATTACCGGAAGGCGTATATGTACTTCCGATGAGAAAATATACAACATATATACTCTTCCAAAGGAAGAGTTAGAAGAATGTACCGGCGAGCTAATTCAAAGGGAAGATGATACAAAAGAAGCAGTTGAAATACGTCTAAATATTTATTACACGCAGACCCAAAAGGTTATTGATTACTTTGAAAAACAAGGTCTTTTAAATGTTATTGACGGCGAAGGAATGCCGAAGGAGGTATTTCAAAACGCCTTAAGTGTTTTGGAGTCACTTTCTTAGCTTATTATGACAAAAGAAGATCAAAGGAAGTTTGAGAGTATGAAAAAGGCTGGTGAGGCAAGTTCCATTGGCTTAAAAAATGTGCTAGATGCGATTAAAGTTGGGATTAGGCTTAGGGAATTGGACAGGTTGGCAGAGGATACCATAATTTCTCAAGGTGCGGAACCTGGTTTTAAGCGTGTTCCGGACTATGATTACACTACTTGCATTAACGTGAATGAGGGAATAGTTCATGGTATCCCAACAGATTACGCTCTTAAAATGGGGGATGTAGTAAGTGTGGATTTAGGAGCATTTTATAAAGGTTATAATTCCGATCAATGTTGGACCGTTGAGGTAGGTACAAATAAGGAGGATCATTTTCTAGATATAGGTAAGAAAGCTTTGGAAAAGGCGATAAAACAAGCAAGGCCGGGTAATAGAGTAGGTGATATTTCAAGGGCTATTCAAGAGGAAATTGAGTCCGCAGGATTTTCAGTATCTAGGGATTTGGTTGGTCACGGAGTTGGTAAGAAATTACACGAATCACCCTATGTTCCTGGGTACGTTTCCTTTAACAGAGGGAAGAAATTAAAAGAGGGGATGAGTCTGGCCATTGAAGTGATCTACCAAAAAGGGAACTATCCTATCGTTATAGGGGATGATGATTGGACTGTTGAGACAGTGGATAAAAGCCTATCAGCTGTTTTTGAACATAGTGTGGGTATTACATCAGGCGACCCCCTAGTTTTTACTTTATTTTAGGTAGGAATTGGTTGACCTCACTGTAACTATCTGTTATTATCAACACCGTCATTGATCATGAGTAAGCAAATAGAAGAAAAAGATGCAAAAGTCACCAAAGTTTTAACCGGAGGTCTCTTTCGATTAAAATTAGACGATTCTGAGGAAGAGGCTATAGGAGTAATTTCTGGTAAGATCAGGAAGTTTAGAATTCGTATATTGGAAGGAGATAGGGTTAGGGTAGAGTTTTCTCCTCATGATTTGACCAGAGGAAGAATAGTTTATAGGTATAAGTAAAATGAAAGTGAGCCCATCAATAAAAAAAAGGTGTCCACAATGCCAAATAGTGAAAAGAAAAGGTGTTTTATATGTTTATTGTAAAAGAGAGCCTAGGCACAATCAGAGGCAAGGATAGTTAGCGTATGGCAAGAATATCGGGTGTAGAAATACCAGACAACAAAAAAGTAAGGATTTCATTGACTTATATCAAGGGCATAGGTCGTTCTTTAGCACTTGATGTTCTGAAAAAATCAGGGATAGATCCTGAGATAAGAGTTCAGGATTTAAATGAGGCCGATATAGCTTTATTAAACAATACGATTGGGCAGAAAGAGATTCCTGTGGAAGGTGAGTTGAGAAGGATAGTTCGTCAGAATATAAAGCGTTTAAAAGATATAAATTCCTATAGGGGTCTTAGGCACAAAAGAGGTCTTCCAGTCAGAGGCCAGAGGACTAGTCATAACGCACGTACTAGAAAAGGAGCAAGAAAGACCGTTGGAGGTATTAAGAAAACGTTAACCAAGACATAAAAGTCGTTCGAAAAACATGGTTGAAAAGATTAAAAAAACAACTAAATCTAGAAAAGTTAAAGCTAGTATTCCGGAAAGCGGCAAAGCTTACATATTTGCCGGTTTTAACAATACGTTAGTTACTCTGACTGATTCTGAGGGTAATGCTCTGTTCTCGACCAGCGCGGGAGCCTCAGGTTTTAGGGGCTCGCGTAAGTCAACCCCCTATGCGGCCTCTGTTGCGTCAGAGTCGGTTGCTAAAAAAGCTTTACAAGCAGGTCTAAGGGAAGTTTCAGTTGTTGTTAAAGGCCCCGGATATGGTAGGATCTCTGCTATAAAGGCTCTTAGAAGCGCTGGCTTACATATATTATCAATTTCTGATGTAACTCCCATTCCGCACAATGGCTGTCGTCCGAAAAAGACGAGGAGGATTTAAAAATGGCAAGAATCACTGGGCCAAAATGTAGAATGTGTCGCAGATCAGGAGTTAAACTTTATTTGAAGGGTACGCGTTGCGATAGTGATAAGTGCGCATTAAACAGGCGCCCCTATGCTCCTGGACAACACGGAAACGCCCGTTCCAGAAAGTCGGACTATGGTTTACAATTAAGGGAAAAACAAAAGGCAAAGTGGACATATGGAATTCTGGAACGCCAATTTAGGAAATACATTACTCAGGCAATGGAGTCTAAGGGTATAACCGGAGAGAACCTCTATCGTACCTTGGAATCTCGTCTGGACAACGTGATATTTAGAAGTGGTTTAGCTGTCTCCCGGGCTCAAGCTCGCCAGATGGCTAGGTCAGGACTTTTTATGATAAATGATAGGGTGGCGAAGACACCTTCCCACGCTGTACGGCCTGGAGATGTGGTTAAGCCTGTAGATTTTTCTAAGGTCCATCTTAGGGAAGGTTTTATTTTACCTGAGTGGATAAGTGCTAATGTTAAGGGGAGATATATTACGTACGAAAGATATCCTACCTTGGAAGATTTCGACGGAAATTATGAAATTCAGTCCATTATAGATTTTTATTCAAGATAGAGATAAGAAAGGAAAAGTATGATTAAGCCAATTGATTTACAAATTAGAACGATAAGAGAGACTTTAAGTGAAGGTGTATATACTTTAGATCCGTTGCCCAAGGGTTACGGTCATACTATAGGAAATGTGTTAAGGCGCGTCCTTCTAACTTCTGTTGAGGGCTCTGCAATTACACAAGTAAGTATAAAAGGAGTGGAGCATCAATTTTCCACTATTAAAGGTGTAAAAGAGGATGTTGTTGCCATTACACTGAATTTGAAGAATTTGAGGTTTAAGAAATTTACTAAGGATCCAGTTGTCTTAACCCTGGGCGCGAACAAAAAAGGATTAATAACAGGCGGGGATTTTGAGTGCCCATCGGATGTGGAAGTAGTCAACAAGGATTCTCCCGTGGCTACATTAACTAAATCCGGTATCGCTCTGGAGATGGAGGTCGTTGTAGAAAGTGGCTATGGGTTTTCACCCTCCGAGGATCGCGAGACCAGTAAAATAGGGGTTATACTCATGGACGCTTTATTTACACCCGTTTTAGAAGTTTCCTACGAAGTGGATCCTACGCGTTTTGGAAAGTCTGTCGATTTGGACAAAGTTACACTGTCCGTTAGAACTGATGGTTCCATTTCCCCAAACGAGGCTATTATTGAGAGTTCCAGACTTATTAAAGCCTTTTTTGAGCGCATGGTAATTTGGGACGCTATTGAAGGAGTAACCGAAGAGATTTTAGAAACTGTTTCAGCTTCCGCTAGTTTAGGGGATGGGACGGTTTTAGTGGAGGAGCTCCCGTTACCTACAAGAACTTTAAACGCTTTAAAGAAAGCTAATATAATGAATATGCAGGAATTAGCCGAAAAAACTGAGGAGGAATTGCTGGACATCAAAAATTTAGGTCAAAAATCGATTGAGGAGATTAATAAGTTATTGAACAGAGAAACTTCAAAATAGTAACAATGCGACATAGAGTTAAGGGTAAAAAATTGGGAAGGGACACTTCTCACAGAAAAGCTTTAAGGAAGAACCTCGCCACCAGTTTAATCAAGTATGACGGGCTTGTAACAACTATAACTAAGGCGAAATACCTAAAACCTTATATTGAAAGACTTGTAACAAAAGCCAAAAACTATAGCGGATCCGAGTTTAATACCAGAAAGTATTTAAACTCGAAAATTTTTGAAGAAACTGCCGTTGATAAGTTAATAAATGAAATAGCGCCCCGTTATAAAAACCGAAAAGGTGGTTACACAAAAGTAGTCCGTTTAGGTAACAGATCCGGAGATAATTCTATGTTAGCTAAAATATCGTTTGTTGAGGAAAAATAATATGAAAATTACCAACAAGACTTATATGGAAAAGGAAAATAATGTAAATCGTGAGTGGCATTTATTTGATGTTGGTGGTGAGGTGTTGGGAAGAGTTTCAACTGAGATAGCAAAGAAATTAATAGGTAAGGAAAAATCTACCTATACTCCCCATGTAAATGTTGGCGATAAGGTGGTTGTGATAAATGCTTCTAAGATCCAGGTTACAAATAATAAGGAAAGCAAAAAGCGATATTTTTGGCATACGGGCTATCCGGGTGGAATTCGTAGTTTAACTTTTAAACAGATGATGGCTAAGAGTCCTGCAAAGGTTATGAGGAAGGCCGTTAAGAGGATGCTACCTCAAAATAAACTTCTGAAAGGAAGAATGAACAATTTGTACATATATTCTGGTGCCGAACATCCTCACGGCGGGCAGTTAAATGGAAGGGAAATGAAATAAAATATGGTAGCGACAGACGCAAAAGGAGCAAAATTTGTGACCGGAACAGGTAGGAGAAAAACTGCGGTTGCTCGAGTCTTTTTGTTTTCCGGCAAGGGGAAGATTAGTGTGAATGGCTTGTCCGTAGATAAGTACTTCTCTGATTTGTTGGGCAGAAAAGATGATTGGAAACGACCTTTTAATATGTTAGATATTAAAAAACCGGAGGATATTTATACAGTAAGTGTGAAAGTACATGGATCTGGAAAGTCTTCTCAAA
>CAZMKN010000001.1:87254-113564 GCA_964567095.1 uncultured Candidatus Saccharibacteria bacterium
GAGGATATTTATACAGTAAGTGTGAAAGTACATGGATCTGGAAAGTCTTCTCAAATGGGAGCTATAGTGCATGGAATTTCATGGGCCTTGGCCAATTCAAATGAGGAATACGCTGCCGTTCTGAGAAAAAATAATATGCTAACCAGGGATTCTCGTATGGTTGAGCGGAAGAAATATTGGCTAAGAAAAGCGCGAAAAGCCCCCCAGTACTCAAAAAGATAGGCTACCCAAGTTCTTGAAGGTTGTTCTCAAGATCCTTTATTTGTTGCTGTATGTTCCCCAGACCATGAAGGAGCTTTTCCCTAGTTTTTAAGTTGGGTGTTCTTATTGTCGTTTGATATGTGGAGGTGATTTTTTCCAAAATAGTCATCGGTGGAATCACTTTTCCAGTTTCGTAAGCAGATATACTTTTTCCTGAGATACCAACTTTTTCCCCGAATCTCTTTTGAGATAGGCCTTTTTCATTTCTTATTTTCTTAATTTGATTACCCAAATTTTCAATCATACAAAAATTCTACTTTACTTAGAATATACTCCATTACAATTTGTATTGCAATAATATAGAATATACATATGCAAATGAAACTACGGGAATTCCCTTTAACCGAGCTTCCTAGAGAACGTTTAGAGAAGTTTGGTGTTTCATCTTTGTCAAGCTTTGAATTATTGGCGATTTTGCTCAGATCCGGTGGCCCGGACCTAAATGCTCTCCAGCTGTCTCAATACCTGCTTTCGGAGTTTGGTGGTCTAAGCAAGTTGTTGGATGCTGATATAGAACAGCTTAAAACCTATAAATACTTGGGGGAGGCCAAAGCAACAACTTTGAAAGCGGCGGGAGAAATTGCTAAAAGAATTTTGTCAGTTGAGGAAATTAAAAAACCAAAGATTGAAACTCCTAAGAATGTGTACGACTTACTCCTCCCTTATATATTAGGAAAATCAAAAGAGTGTTTATATCTGTTAAATTTGGATGTGCACAATCGCTTAATTAAACTGAGTTTATTATCTATAGGTACACTAACTCAGACACTTGCAGATACACGGGAAATTTTAAAAACAGCGTTATTGAAAGGGGCTCTTTCGATAGTGCTTGTGCATAACCACCCCTCGGGTAATATTCAGCCCAGTGGGGAGGATATAAAACTAACAAATGAGTTGGCGCAGGCCTCGGTTCATGTTGGTCTGAACTTTTTGGATCATATTATCGTTTCTTCAACTGATTTTTACAGCTTCAAAACGTCCGGATTAATTAGTTCCTCAAAAAGAAAGGAGGTGAAAAAATGAAACTAAAAATGAAAAAGGCCTTTTATGTTTACGGTTCTTTAGTACTGTTGGTTGTTTTGACTCTTGGTGTAACATTTGCTGCATTTTCCGACAAGGCAGCTTTTACAAGCAGTATATTTTCTGTGGCAAGTTCCGACATTAAGTTACTGGACATAATTGGAGGTGGTACCGATGCTTCCAATTTGGTTGACGAGAAGCCTGGCCCTCAGTTTGAGGGTGTTACAGAGTATTGGTCAGCCGATTATCCTGTGCAGGTTTACAACAACGCTAGTTCTGATGTTGGTCTTACGTCCCACGCTGAATATGAAACTGCAAACGATCCTGCGGAGTTACGTCAGTACATCTATGTAGAAATCTTGGATTGGGATGATACAAATGGTGATGGTCAGGTTCAACAGGAGGAGTTTGGCTCGTCTTATGGTATTAAGACGATCATTAAGTGGAACACAGAAGGTTTTGATCTGGGTGTTTTGCCCAGGGGAGAGGTTGGATCTTTTTGTTTAAGATTTACCACCGGTAATTTGTCAGATTCTAAACAGGGGGAGAGTTTATTATTTGACTTTGAGGTCGATGCTCTAGGTCTTTAAACCGCTTTGGGTTCCGGGGATTTTTTCTCCGGAACCCTAGCTTAAACATATGCCAAAAAAGTATTTGTATTTCATAGGTTTGCTCATTTTTGTAGGAAGTCTGTATCTACTCCCATCTCATTACAAGCTTTTATTTGTTTCTACATCCTCAATGTCTCCCAAAATCTCGAAGGGAACCATACTTTTGTTAAACAAAGTGGGCGTTCCTTCCTTAGGTTCTGTTGTAACTTATAAACATAAGAATGATGCCCTAATAACGCATCGCGTTGTTAAACTGAACTACTGTGGAAATCACGTTTATTATGTGACTAAAGGTGATGCAAATGCGTTTGAGGACAACATTTCCGTCACAGAAAAGGATGTAATCGGAACTGTGTTGTTTACATTTCCTTATTTAGGATACGCCGTTGTGGCCCTTCTCCATCCGCTTTTTCTCCTGTGCTTTTTCTATATTCCAGTTGGTTGGTACTTTGGGTATTATTGCCGGCGGTTTGTAAACCAAATAATCGCTTGATATCCTTACCTTATGAAGAAACTGCCCGAAATTCTTGTAGAACCGTTCGTTTGGATTTTTTTCAAGATACCGGAAAAGCTAATTAAGCTATTTTTTCGTTTACTGGTTTTGGTTAATCATGCTGTTTCCTTTACATTAAACATAAAACTACTATTCATTCCATTGTTTGGTGATTACACTTTTGCAGGAAGGATTATCGGTTTTGTTTTTAGGGTGGGCCAGATTTTAGTAGGATTTGTTTGTGTTTTGGGATTATTGGCCACAGTAATTGTATCTCCTATTTGTTGGTATCTTCTGCCCTTATTCCTTATTAAATATTTCGGTTATGTTTCCCTGTTAATATACTTTGGACTTTATGTACTCCTACTTTTTTTGTTGTGGGATAGGCCCTTGAGGAAAATAAAAAATGTAAAGAGCGGTGATATTCTTGCATCCTTTAGGCCAGAAGCCTTTTCGTACATTAAGGAGGTTAAAAAGTCCAACTCCTTGAACGCCTTTCTGAGAAACTCAAAAATTCAGTTCCTGTTAAAAAAGCTTGAGTTAAATAAACCAGATTTTGAGAAAGCTGTTGCGGAGGTTCCTTCGTTTAAAATTTGGAAATTAAGTAAGCGCGCCTTTGACCTTGCCAAAGCGGATGGTATTCGTTACGTGGAGGTGGAGCACGTCTTTTACGCTTTCTTGAAGCTTTTTGGTAATGTAGATGATATTTTAATGTCGTTTGGTGTTTCCATAGAAGATGTTGGGGAGACTATAAATTGGATAGTGGTGGAGAGAGGAAGGCTTTCCAAGGTTTTCTTTTGGCAGGAGGATTACAGCGTCGAGCGTTTGGGTGGTTTCAGTAAGGGTATGACGGGACGAGTGACGCCCAATCTAGACTCGGTTTCTACGGATTTTACTCGGCTTGCAAAAAAAGACTTGATCCGAGGTATAATCGCGCATCAAAAGGAAATAAGTGAGATATGTACGCTACTTTCGGGGGCGTCCAAAGTCAATGTAATGGTAGTTGGCCCTCCTGGGAGCGGAAAAACATCCATTGTTAAAGGTATAGCAGAATCTATCATTGAGGGAACTGAGTTTAAGGAGGTTGCTAATAAGAGAATAGTTAGTATTGAAACAGGCGCCCTTGTTTCTGGGGCAAAAAATTCTGGAGATATAGCTCAGAAATTTCAAAAGATTATGGATGAGGTTACTAAATCAGGCGACATAATTTTATTCTTCGACGAAGTACATAATTTGGTTTCAGGTGTCTCTAATGATGCGACGGATGTTTCAAGTATTTACTCTATTTTAGAACCTTATTTGTCAACGGGAAAGATTCAGGTTATAGCCGCAACAAACCGCAGAACCTTCAGGAAATACGTTGAGCCGAACGGCGCTTTTGCTAGATTGTTCCACATTGTAGATATAGAGCCTTCCACTGGTGAAGAGACTGAGGATATTTTAAAGCACCTGAGTTTTGGAATCGAACGTACGGAAAAGTTGCTAGTCACCTTCTTAGCAGTAAAAAAGATTGTCCGCCTATCTCAGGACTTGATACAAGAACGCGTGCTTCCGGATAAAGCTGTTGATGTGCTAAATAGATGTGTTAGCGTAGCCTCTAAGGAAGGTACCGATGTAACGGCTGAGTTAGCCTCTCGCATTATTTCCGAAATGACACATATTCCTGTTACAGAGATTGGCGGGGACGAATCAGAGAAGTTAATCCACCTAGAGGAAGAGATGAGAAAAAAGATTATTGGGCAGAATAAAGCCGTTGAGCAGGTTGCCAAGGCTCTAAAAAGGGCAAGGGTTGGTATTCGAGATGAAAATAAACCCATTGCGAGTTTTCTTTTTGTGGGTACCACGGGCGTGGGGAAGACGGAAACCGCGAAAGCCCTGTCCGAAGTTTATTTTGGCTCCGAGGAAAAGATGATTCGGTTGGATATGAGCGAGTACCAGCAGGAAGATAGCATGAATCGTCTGTTGGGGTCTCCGGACGGAAGTACTCTCGGAGTTTTGACCGAGGCTGTAAGAGCAAATCCTTTTAACGTTGTACTTTTGGATGAAATTGAAAAGGCCTCACCAACAATTCTTCTAACATTTTTGCAGGTTTTGGATGATGGGAGGCTAACTGACTCGTCTGGAAATACGGTGAATTTTGCTCATACTATCATTATTTGTACGAGTAATGTTGGTACAAGGGAGCTACAGCTTGTCTCTGCGAGGAAAGGTACTTTTTCAGAAATGGAGGAGATTGTGTTAAAAAAAGTGCACGAGCACTTTGCCCCAGAGTTCTTAAATCGCTTTACAGGTATTATTGTATTTAATCCTTTATCAAAAGAAGATGTGAAAAAGATCGCTAGTATTTTGCTCAAAAAAGTGGAGAAGATTGCTGAGGATAAAGATATCAAAATTACGTTTACCGAAGGTCTTCTGAAAGGTCTAGTTGAGAGGGGGTATAACGCAGAGATGGGAGCTCGACCCTTAGCCCGGGTTATCGAGGATAAGGTAGAAACATACCTAGCCGATAAGATTTTGACCAAGGAGATTAAAAAAGGAGATACTGTTGAGCTGGGAGAAGAGATTTTTAATTCATGATAGACTTTCACTGTGAGTTCTATATTAAGTGGTAGTGGTCGTGAAAGGCTCGAGAAGCTACGCGAGCAACTTTTCATATCAGAAAAAGAGGAAAAATACGCAAAGCTGAAATCAGAGCTTGAAAACCCTGACCTGTGGGGTAGTTGGGAAGAAGGTCATAGAGTTTCTGAGGATTTGGCTGAGATTAGAAAGGATCTCGAAGATTTTACTTTACTGGAGCTTATGTTTGAGGAAGGCGAGCATGAGCAGTTTGATCAGCTTGCCATACAAATTGAGAAAAAGCTTTTTTTGACAGGTAAGCATGATGTAGCGGATGCATATTTGTCCATTCATTCTGGACAAGGGGGCACTGAGGCTATGGATTGGACAGGAATGCTCTTAAGAATGTATATACGTTATGCCGAAAGACGTGGTTGGAAAGTAGCTGTTCTGGATAAGAGACCAGGAGACGAAGTGGGGTTAAAAAGTGTCACACTCGAAATTGGTGGGAAGTATGCCTACGGCTTTCTAAGACATGAGTCCGGCGTTCATAGATTGGTTCGTCAATCTCCTTTTAATGCAGATAATCTTAGACAGACGTCCTTTGCGTTAGTGGAGGTTTTGCCGGTTTTGGAAAACGATATTGAAATGGAGATAAAGGATGAGGACATTGAATTTGAGGCATTTAGGGCTGGAGGAGCTGGAGGACAAAATGTAAACAAAGTTTCTACTGCCGTGAGGATAAAACATACTCCTACTGGCATAGTTGTAGAAAACCAAACCGAAAGGAGCCAAGGGCAAAACAGGAAAAAGGCTTTAAGCATTCTGAGATCTAAGTTGTATGCTTTGGAGGAGCAGAAATTAGCCGAAGAGAGGAAGGAACTAAAAGGAGATTATAAAAAGCCTGGGTGGGGGAATCAGATTAGGAATTACGTTTTACATCCTTACAAATTGGTTAAGGATTTGCGAACAGGGGTCGAGAGTACAAATCCAGAGGCCGTTCTAGATGGTGAAATCGAGGATTTTATCGATGCGGAAGCACGATTGTAATTTAGTGGACAAAACTTTTACTCATTTTGTATAATAAGACAATGAAAAAGATTTTCCGTAAGCAGCCTTCTCCAAAGTTAGAAAAAAGTAATGAGGATTTTGAAGTAAAAACATCGTTCAAATCTTTTGAAGAAGCTACGCCAAACAAAAAGCTCCCCGTACTCTATATAGTACTTGGGGTTGTGCTTGCGGGAATTCTTTCCTTGGTCTTAGTCTATTTCTTCGGGAATGGCAATTTCTCCGAGTTTTTAAGTCCATTATCCGAGAGATCCTCTACAGGATCCGAAACTCAAAAGGTGCAAAATCCTTTAACAGGAGTTTTGTATTTTGCAAAAGACGCTCCTTGGATAGACAGTCGTCCTTTGGCCGTAATGGTCAATAATTACATAGACGCGCGTCCTCAATCAGGTTTAGTTTATGCTGACGTAGTCTACGAAATAGTTGCTGAGGGAGGAATAACCCGATTCATTCCGTTCTTTTTGTCCAATTCTCCTGAAAAAATCGGTCCTGTAAGAAGTGCGCGAGATTACTATCTGGTTTTAGTAAAAGAGTTAGGAGATGCTATGATTATGCACATTGGTTGGTCTCCGCAGGCTTTAGAAGCGATAGAAATTTGGCCTGTCAGGAGTTTGGGTCGCGGAGGAGCCCAGTTTTGGCGTGAAAACCCTCGAAATGTTGCAACAGAGCATACGGCTTACGTAAACGGCGCGGATCTACGTGTTTTAGGGAACGAGCTTGGTTGGGGGGGTGTTTCTCCCGACTTCGTTTCTTGGAAGTTTAAGGACGACTCCCCTGTTATAGATGCCCCAACACTTGTTGGCGAAAGTTGTTCTATTACATCAGCTTACTGTACTCCTTTGAAAATAGATTTTTGGTACGAGGGAGATTATTCCGGTATTTTCAAATATAATCCGGAAAATAATTCCTATCTAAGATACACAGGATACGATCCTAGCGGCGAACCGATTTCGCATAGAGATCAAGATACAGATGGGCAGATTGAAGTAAAAAACGTAATAGTGCAGTTTGCGGACGAGATTCCTGTTGAAGGAGACGACAAAAATAGGCTTTCGTATGATTTAGTTGGAAGTGGTACAGGTTTGGTTTTCATGGATGGTACTGTGGTTGAAGTTACGTGGTCAAAAGCCGATAGGGATTCTAGGACGCTATTTTATGATATAAACGGTGATGAGATGAACTTCAATCGTGGGCAATTTTGGATAAGCATAGTGCCAGCCCGAAATGTCTCACAGGTTACGTATTAATTGGTTCCGCCCAAAGAGTACTGCCTAAAGAAAGAAGAACAATGCTAAAAAAGCTTTTTATTTCTAGTGTTCGTATAAACGTGTTGAAGGTACTGCTGACCCATCCTAATGATCAGTATCATATTAGAGCTATTGTCCGCAAAGTAGGCGCTGAGATAAATGCGGTAAGAAGGGAGTTGAGCCGTCTGGAAGACATCGGGTTGTTAGTAAAGAGGCGCAGCAGTAACCGTATTTATTATAGGGTAAATACAAATTCCACATATTATCCGGATCTTTTGTCTCTAGTTTCCAAAGATATGGGAATAGGAAAAATCATTGTGGAGAATGCAAAGAAGTTGGGAGATATTCGTTTTGCAATGCTATCCACTGGATTTATAAGGGGCAGGGAATCTACTGTGCTGGATGTGGACTTATTCATAGTCGGGAAACCAGATATAACTCTTTTGAAAGATTTTGTTGATAAAGCTCAGGAAGAGCTTGGCCGGGAAATAAATTATTCGGTTATGACGCTTGAGGAGTTTAACCATAGAAAGAGGCAAAATGATCAGTTTATTAACAGAGCCCTGTCCCAAGGTAGGTCAATGCTCATCGGTGATGAGGAGAAATTCAGCAATCGTTAGTTTTTCCTAAGGCCCATTCTCAGGGACTAGGTATCTCTAAGCTCATTTCGTTCGTCAAGAGCATGCTTTGTTTAAACGAGGACTGCCCAGGGTTTATCCAATATATACGCAACTCATATAATCCCTTCAAATAACTTCATTTGTTTGTTACTCTAAACTAGCCATGAGTACTCACTGGAACGTTTTCGGACAAGGTCAGAATATTGAAGATGTTAAAAACCTTTTGTTGCAGGGGAGGGGGTTTGAGGATCTGTCTCAAGCAAGTATGTTTTTGAATCCAAAGAATCCGTTACTGTATCTCAAGAATTTTTCCACTGATTTTAAGTTAGGTCTAAAGAAAGCTAGGAAGTTAATAAATTTAACTATAGAGAAAAACTTTCCCATTGTAATTCATGGGGATTACGATGCTGATGGAATTTGTGCAACATCCATTTTATATAATTACCTAACTAAAGAACGGAAATATGGGAAGGCCTTTTACTTTATCCCAAGCAGGTTCGACCATGGGTATGGCCTTTCCAAAGAGTCTTTGGACGAGAGTATACGGAAAGTTACAGAAGACCTCGGTGTGGAAGAGGAAATTTTGTTTATAACTGTTGATAACGGAATCACTTCGGTTGAGGAGGTAAAATACCTAAAGAAATTGGGCCACAAGGTAATTATCACAGATCACCACCAAAAGGCCGGAAAGTTGCCCAAAGCAGACGTTATAGTTTGGAACGATCAAATAGTTGCGGCGACCATTGCTTGGATATTGACGCGGGTGTTAGGCTCCAAAAACACTGATTATCTGGCTCTGGCTTCATTGGCCACTGTTACTGATGTCTATCCAGTTCTTGGGTTAAACAGAGCTTTAGTTAAGCGGGGCCTTAAACTATTGAACGATTCCCCTCCTTCTGGCCTAAAGGATCTGATTTCAGTTTCCGATTTGGACGGAAAGACTTTAGATACTTATCATCTGGGATGGGTTCTAGGACCTAGAATCAACGCCTCCGGAAGATTAGCAGACGCATCCTTAGCTGTAAACCTTCTTACTACTGAGGAGCCTAAAATTGCCTTATCTGTAGCAAGGGAGCTAAATAAGATGAATAGAAAACGACAGGACGAGACGTATCGCATGTATAGTCTGGTTCCCGAATTTATGGAAGTTCCTAGGTTTATTTTGACCGAAAGCAAGGATTTCCATGAGGGCCTGATAGGTTTGGTGGCTTCTCGGCTGGTTAGAAAGTACTATCGTCCTTCTATTGTTATAAGTGTTTCTGAGAAATTCGGAAAAGGCTCTGTTCGTTCTATTGAGGGGATAAACATTATCGAACTCTTACGTGAGTTTGAGGATCTGTTTGTAAACTTGGGAGGACACCCTATGGCTGCGGGGTTTACCATTCCATTGGAAAATATTTCGGTTTTGAAGGAGGAGCTGGGAAAAGTTTTCGCTGAGCGTTTCGATAACTCCCATTTCATTTCCTCTATGAATATTGACGTCGAAATTCCTTTAAGTTTAGTGACTTGGGATTTGCTCAGCTTTATTCAGAGTCTAAAACCTTTTGGTACCGGCAATAAGTCACCGCTATTTTTGACACGAAATTTGGGTATAGCAAATATGAATTTTGTGGGTAAAGAGGGAAATCATGTTTCTCTGAAGTTTTATGATGGCACTGACTCCCAAAAAGGGATATTTTTCAGTTCTAGAGAATATTTTGATGATATTGGTCTGGGTGACAAGGTAGATGTAGTTTATTCCATTGAGGAAAATACCTACAGAGGAAACAGTAATTTGAGTTTGGTAGTTAAAGATTTGCACAAGACCAGCTAGTTTTTTATAGCAACGCCTACTCCGCACGAAATGTTATCCCAAGTTGGCTTACTTCCCGCTGTGCGAGCGCGCCCGATTGCGTTATTTTTTGCTCTTTGGTTTGCCGTTTTAATAATCCTTTGCTGTATTCTTGATACGTCTCCTCTCTCTTGTCCAATTATTGCCTGAATTTCACCATCCGTTATGTATGGCCATAACCCATCTGATCCTGTAACTACAACGTTTAAGCCTCTCTCCCAATTTTTATATGTTATATGAGGCTCACGTAGCATTGGAAAATAAGGGTTTCCAAGAGATTCTGGTACATTAGGTCCCCGTTGTCTCCTGTCAACACTTACCACGCGGCCTTGAATTACAGCGCCTCCCATACTTCTAATTGCGGGTTCTGCTTCCTCCATCGAAAGCGCTTTCGTTAGATGCGCGATTCCTTTATTCGTGAAAAGTCGTGCTTCAGTGTCTCCCAAATTTGCCGTTGTTACTCCTTCTTTTCCCATATAACAAACTACGGCACAAGCTCCTGCCTCAGGATTCGAGCGAACCATTGATTCATGTGCTTGATCGAAGGAAAATTTGAGTGCCTCTGCAATTCCCACACCCCTTGGTAAATTGTGGGCTAGATTTGTATTAATAACTTCTGCCGCCTGTTTGGTTGCCTCAAACCCATTCCCTCCGGGACTATGCCCATCCAAATCTGATATTATGGTTTCTCCACTAGGAAATGTGAGAACTTCAACATGATCCTCCTGGTAAGATCTGCCGCCCTGCTCTACGCCGACAGCCGAGCTTACCCTAATATTTCGTATTTCCTGTTGTCGAGCTTCGGGTCCGTGTTTTTTTGTTATCATGCAGTAAGAGTAGCACGTTTGGAATTTTTACCTAAATGTTTAACAGACTTTAATTTCCACAAAACAACAAATTAAGCTATTATTGCCTCATGGAAAGAACGTATATAAACAAATTAGGAGAAAAAATAGGTGAGGAAGTTTTAATTCAAGGTTTCGTAGAAGCTATTAGAAATCAAGGTAAGATAAAGTTTTTAGTTATAAGGGATGTCACGGGGATTGTTCAGGCGGTTGTGCTAAAGGACTCCCCAGCTTCTACTAGAATCGACGCACTTACACTAGAATCTGTTGTTTCAATTACAGGTTTGGTGAAGGAAGAGGCTCAAGCACCTAAAGGTTTTGAAATTAAGGTTGCTGATCTGGAAGTTCTCTCAAAGTCCGCGCCGGAGCTCGCAATTCCTGTAATTTATGAGAAGAGCGGTGGGGAAGTAGACATTTCCAAGCGTTTAAATTATCGTTGGTTGGATTTACGTCGCCCGGAAAAGCAGGAGATATTCACAGTCTGGACACTTATGGAGAAAGGGTTTAGGGATTATTTTTTGGATAATGAATTTACACAGCTTTATTCCCCCTCATTTATGAATGCTCCAAGCGAATCCGGCTCGGAAGTCTTTCAGGTGGATTACTTTGGGAAAAAGGCATATCTTGCACAATCTCCTCAGTTTTACAAACAGATGGCAATGGCCTCCGGAATGGAGAAGATTTTTATGGTAGGTCCTGTCTTTAGGGCGGAACCCTCTTTCACCACTCGTCATCTAACCGAGTTTACAGGATGGGATTTTGAGGTCTCTTACATTAAAGATCATTTCGAGGTGATGTCAGTTTTGGAGGATGTAATGATTTCCGGGTTTGCCGCCGTTAAAGATGGATTGGATAAAAATAGGTCGGCTTTGGAAATTGAAGTTCCCTCTAAACCCTTTCCAATAATGACGATGGAAGAAGTAAAAGATAAATTGGCCTCAATTGGAGTAGCGGGGGAAAAAGAAAGTGACTTGAGTCCGGAAGAGGAGAGAAAAATATGTGAGGTGGTAAAAAAGGAAACAGGCCACGATTTCGTTTTTGTAACAGATTGGCCCATATCTTTAAGGCCCTTTTATCACATGCGATATGCAGAAAATCCTGAGATTACAAAGAGTTATGATCTCCTGTATAAGGGTGTAGAAATAACTACAGGAGCTCAAAGAGAGCACCGGCCGGATGTGTTAAAGTCTCAAGCGCAAGAGAAAGGACTGTCCTTGGATTCTATAAAAGATTACTTGGAGTTTTTTAAGTACGGGTGCCCGCCACATGGAGGCGCCGGCATAGGCCCCGCAAGAATTATTATGCAATTGATGGACCTACCAAGTATAAAAGAGGTAGCTTTTTTACCTCGTGACGTAAAGAGATTGAACCCTTAGAATTTTATGAAGCTTTCATTAAAGCAAAAGATTTTTCTTGCAGGTTTGGATTTTACACTTGGAGTTTTGGTTTTAATCGCTAAGTTTTTTAGTTTTAAAGGTTTACTTAAATTCTTGATAGTCTTCCTCTTATTCGTGGGATTGGTACGAGGATGCCCTTTGAGCGTTTCTACCAAAACGCTTCCTGTTTTTCGCAGAGATACCTATCTTCCATTAAGCATTCCGGTAGATACACTCGAACTAAAGGATGTGCATAGAGAGTTTCCGGATATATCTGCAAAAGCTATTTTGGTTGTGGATCTTACTACTGATCAGGTGCTTCATGAAAAAAACGCGGATTTAGCCCTAGCCCCCGCCTCAGTAACAAAATTAATGTCAGCTTTGGTAGCCCAAGATATTTATGATCACATGGATGTTCTGGAGGTTCCTTTGGAATGTGTGCAGCTCCCCGGAATGAAGTTGGGCCTTTTTGCGGAGGAAACGCTTAGTTATCTGGATTTACTTAACGCGACTTTGATAGCTTCCTCAAATGACGCGACCTGTACTTTAGCGAACGGGTTTATTTCCCAGGAAGCCTTCGTGGAAAAGATGAACGAAAAGGCTATGCGATTAGGTTTGACCTCCACACACTTTACAAACCCGGTTGGTTTTGACGATCCGGATTTTAACCATTTTTCGACTGCCCGCGATCTTTATAAACTGGGAGAGTCCGTGAAGAAAGATCCTGTTTTAAGTAATATAGTTAGGAAAAAATCTTATACGTTATCTTCCGGTCAGATTATGCGTACAGCTTATTCCACTAATCAATTATTGTGGACAATTCCAGAAACAGTTGGCATCAAAACAGGGACAACGACCCTGGCAGGTCAAGTTTTGATATATGAATATCGAGACTCATCAAGAGATAAAGATTTGCTGATTGTACTAATGGACAGTCAAGATAGATTTGGCGAGGTTAATCAGATTTTGGATTGGGTTTCTTCAAGGTTTGTTTGGTAATCATTCCAGGGAATTACTCACATCTGACTTAATATATTCCCCGGAAATTGCAGGATAATATATTGCAACAGCCCCCTTCTCATTATTTGGTCCTATATAATTTCCCTCGAATACATAAATTGGTTGTAAATACGGCTGTTCCTCTGCGTCATCATAATAAGCAAGGAAAATATCGTTGATCAGTATTTCCCCGACCTTTATTGGCTTGTAATCTTCAAAAGGACTTTGTGTATTCGGTTTAACGTAGGAAATAACACCTTTGTTATTTGCAACTTCACTCCAAGCCACACCTATTGGTAGCAGCGGGTATGTAGCATTAGACTGCGTATTAACTTCCCGAACATTTGTATAAATAAGGGGATTGTTTTTAATAACATCATTTCCTGCTCCAACATAAAGTCGTACCAATCCCTGTTTGTAGACAGATCCAACTATCTGATATTTTCCAATATTCCTAAAAAAGTTTACGTAGCCGATTTCAGCGTCTCTCGCATATGCCGTATATTTAATCTCCCCATTTTCGTAGCTTCCCAAACTCATTGTTTGGTCTCCTTTTACATAAAGTGGATCAGAGAAGCGCCCAACACTCCTCAAAACGTTTTTTGCCACTTCCCGAGCTTTTTCTTTGTTCATGCTGCCCTCAGCATAAGCACCTCTTAAAGAGTCCTCCGGGGTTTCCAGAGTAAGATTTTTGGTTTCTGTGTTAATCCTTAGGCTAGCCCCTGTTTCTGCATCTACCCATCTGTATTCATTTCCCTTTAGGTTTGTGGTTAGATCAGCTTCTTCGAAACCAACTTTCAGTGCGTCTGAGGCGGCCCTTTTTCCTGCCTCGAAGGAGAAAGTGGGCTTTTTGTAGGTATAGACGGTCATTCTGTCCGAGAAGTCAGTTGGCAGTTTTCCGTTCGTTGTAAATAGGGTGTATTTTGGTGCCTCAGTATTTAATATAGCTTGCTCCTCAAATTGGATAGGTTCTAGAGGCCCAAAGGCCGGGTTTGGTGGATTTTTCGGTGGGAAAAGGCTCTTATAAAGACTTTTGGCTGTTGGGACGAAGAAAAATGCCCCAAAAAGGTAAACTATAATAAATACAACAAAACCTAGAAACCCAAGCTTAACATTTTTGGCAGTATTTGTAAGATTCATACGCTACATATTATATTACAAAAAATCTGTGATAAAATCTCATTATGTCTGTAAGAGTAAGAATGGCTCCGAGTCCTACAGGAGAATATCATGTTGGTCACATTAGAACTGTTCTATACAACTGGGCTTTTGCTCGCAAGAACGACGGGAAGTTTATTATTCGTATAGAGGATACTGACCGTGAGCGCTTTGTTCCCAGAGCTACTGAAAGAATCCTGGATGTAATAAAAATGTATGGTCTCGACTGGGACGAGGGTCCTGAAAAGGGCGGTTCTTACGGTCCTTATATTCAATCCGAACGCTTAGATTTATATGCAAAGTATGCGCAACAATTGGTGGACCAAGGTCAGGCTTATCACTGCTTTTGTACTAAGGAGCGCTTGGAAGATCTTCGGGAGGGTCAAAGAGCCAAAGGCACTTCCCCTAAGTACGATAAAAAGTGTTTAAACCTGCCGAAGGAGGAGATTAATGAAAAGTTATCCCAAGGAGTGCCGCACGTTATACGTTTAAATGTTCCAGTAGATAAAGATATAACTTTTTCGGATGCAGTCTATGGCGATATAACAATCAACTCCAATGATGTGGACGATCAAATACTTATAAAATCCGATGGGTTTCCTACTTATCACATGGCCGTAGTAGTGGACGACCACTTAATGGAGATTACGCATATTATGCGTGGGATGGATTGGATTCCCTCAACACCAAAGCATATTCTTTTGTATGAAGCTTTTGGTTGGGAACTTCCTACTTACGTTCATTTGCCGAATATTAAGGAGTTGGGGGGTAGTAAGAAGCTTTCGAAGCGGCTCGGTTCGGTTTATGCGGTGGATTTTCTAAAAGAGGGTTATTTACCGGAAGCACTACTGAATTTTTTGATGTTTCTTGGATGGAATCCGGGTACTGAAAAAGAGATTTACACATTGGATGAGTTTGTTTCCGATTTTTCGTTAGATAAACTTCATAAAACCGATTTAGTTTCGTTTGATAGGAAAAAGCTTTTGTGGATGAACGGTCAATATATAAGTAATTGCGATACGAAGGTCCTTTGGAAGAAGCTGGAAGAGTGGTCCTCCCAGTTTGATATCGATCTGAAAGTTGGAGATTATTCGGAGAAATATATCTTGCAGGTTTTAGAGCAGGTTCAAAGAAGAATGAAATTGTTGCCGGATTTTGTTGATACCACAACCTACTTTTTTAGTGAGCCAGGGATTCAGGAGGATCTCTTGGTTAAATACGTTGATGGTAAAGAGAAAGCGGGTGAGATATTAAAACGGTTTATTTCCACTTGGGGAGGTGTTTCTGATTGGAGTGTGGAAGAGCTGGAGAAAGTTTCGCACGGCGTTTTGGAGGAGTTTGATTATACTCCAAAGGAAGCTTTTATGACGGTGCGTGTGGCTGTTAGCGGTAGGAAAGCAACTCCCCCATTATTTGATATTCTAGTTATATTAGGAAAGGAAAGAGTGCTTGGTAGGCTTAGCAAAGCTTCGGAGATGCTTGGTTAGGTCATAATTTCTAGTTTAGATAGAATAATACCCATTGAAGTTTTTTGTTTGGTACTCTAGAATTAAGTTATTAGAACTTTTTGAAAGGAAAATATAGAAATGTCGAAAGAGGATACAAAAAATGAGGAAAATGCTAAAAATATTGCTTTAAAGTCCGCTCTTTCTCAGATAGAGAAGAATTTTGGTTCCGGGGCTATTATGAAATTAGGAGATAGAGTTCATCAAAAAATAGAGGTTATTCCCACTGGATCCATAGCCTTAGATATAGCTTTGGGTGTCGGCGGAGTTCCCCGCGGAAGAATAGTTGAAATATTTGGGCCGGAAGCTTCCGGTAAAACTACGTTGGTACAGCATATTATAGCCGAAGCCCAGAAAGCAGGAGGTGTTGCAGCTCTTATAGATGCGGAGCACGCTTTTGACCCACTTTATGCGCAAAAAACGGGTGTAGATGTTGATAATCTTTTGGTTTCACAACCGGATACCGGTGAACAGGCTTTAGAGATAGCCGAAACGTTAATCCGTTCAAATGCCCTGGCTATCGTCGCGATAGACTCTGTTGCCGCCTTAGTGCCCCGAGCAGAAATAGAGGGAGAGATAGGCGATACTACAATAGCTCTACAAGCCCGTCTTATGAGTAAAGCTTTAAGGAGACTAACTTCCTCCGTAAGTAGGTCTAATACTACAGTGCTTTTTACCAATCAACTCAGAATGAAAATTGGAGTTATGTTTGGGAACCCAGAGACGACGTCCGGCGGGCGTGCCCTTAGGTTTTATTCCGCAGTTCGATTGGAGATTCGAAGGATTCGTTCAATAAAGGATTCTGGAGAATTTCAAGGCAATCGTGTGAGAGTGAAAGTAGTAAAAAATAAGGTGGCCCCACCTTTTAGAACCGCGGAATTCGACATAATGTTTAATGAGGGTATTAGTGCTGAAGGTAATATCTTAGATGTGGGTGTCGAGTTTGATATTGTTAAGAAGGCTGGTTCTTGGTATAGCTATGGTGACGAAAAGCTAGGGCAGGGAAGGCCGGCTTCTATAAAAATACTAAAATCTAATGAGAAGATGTGCAATAAAATAGAAAAAGAAATAATGTTAAAGGTCGCAAAAGGAACAGAAATTCCATTGGAGGTGGGCTCAGAGGAAAATGAACAAGATGAAGGAGGAGAACTCCCAGAACCAGCAAATACGGAGTGACCTAAAATCCAGCGTTATACACTTTCTAAGTTATAAACCAAGGACATCTTTTGAAATTAGATCTTTTGCACAAAGATATCTTAAGAAGATTAATTTCCCTGTAGAAGAGCAAGATTCTTTAATCGAAGATGTACTTTTCTTTTTAAGAGAATTTAGATATATAGATGATTCGGATTATGCACAGTCCTATATTCTAGAGCAACAACAGCGCCCTTCGCCTAGAGGGCCAAAATATGTCTATCAGTTTTTAAGTAGAAAAGGAGTTCCTCAGGATATTATAAGAGTATCATTAGAGACGCATTTTCCTGAAGAGAAGGAACGACTCTGTATAGAAAAGATTCTGTCTAAGAGGAAAGGTTCTCCGGACAAGATGATTCAATATTTACTGAGAAAGGGTTTTACTTTTGGTTTAGTTTATGCCCTTGTTGACACCACAGGAGAAAATCATTAGAATTAACATAGTTTAGGAATTTGGGATCATTAAATATAACTGTAACTATGTCAATAAGTGTAATTTTATATTGCCTCTACGGACTAAGATAATATTTTCCGCAAATTGCAGGTGTATTTAAACTGCAAATTCCTATGATTTTGTAAATTATTGTTTTCCCTTTGGGGAATAGGAGGAATGTATATGTCTAGTTTTATATTAGGGATTGTTATATCTGCAGCCTTAGGTGGCGTCGGCTACGTTTTTTTAAGTAAAAGAAAGGGTTCAGAGGTAGATTATAAAGAAGATTCCCCCGCTGTGGCGAGCGCTTCTTTGGGAGAGCCGGAGGAAATTACTGAAAAACCCCTACGTTCGGAAAAAGTACCAAACACAGCGGCTAATGAAAGAACAGCCTTGGCTAGTCAACAACTTCTTCGGGAGGCCAAAAACAGAGCAAAAGAAATTCTTTTGGAGGCCAAAGATGGGGCTCTAAAAATTGTGGGTGAGGCGGAAAAAGGTGCTCGCAAGGTTAAAGATAGGTCTGCCGATTTGGAAAAGGAGTTGGCGATTAAAGAGGTGAAAATAGAGTCTCAAAGAGAAGGTATCAAGAACAAAGAAGATTCCTTGGAAAGACTTCGTGAAGTTATAAGCAAGAAAAAAGATGCAACGGAGAACCTTTACGAAGAGCAGAAAAAGAAATTGCAACAAGTTTCATCTTTAACAAGGGAAGAGGCTCGTGAGGTTCTTCTGAAACGTTTTGATAAAGAGCTCATAGAAGAGAAAGCCAAAAAAATTCGCCTTATGGAAAAAGAACTTAAAGAGACTTCGGAAGAAAAATCCCAAGAGATACTTTTGGAGGCGCTGATTCATGGTTCTACCGATTATGTGGTAGAACATACTACTTCAAAAGTTAAATTAGATGATCCTGATATGAAGGGTAGAATTATCGGGAAGGAGGGTCGTAATATAATGACTTTCGAGAAATTGGCGGGGGTAGAGCTGGATTTGGATGCTTCTCCCGGAGAAATAGTTGTATCGTGCTTCGACTCTGTAAGACGCGAGATTGGGAAAATTGCCCTTGAGCGCCTTATTGCTGATGGTAGAATTCAACCGGCCCGCATAGAGGACATTATTAGGCAGACCCAAAAGGATATTTCACACACTATTTACAAGGAGGGTGATAAGTTGTGTCATATGTTGGGTATTTATGATCTTCCGAAGGAAATAATCCAAACCTTGGGTAAATTTAAATATCGCTTTTCTTACGGACAGAGTATGATCAAACATACCTTAGAGGTAACAAATATCGGTGTTGTTTTGGCTAGGAAGTTGGGAGCAGACGTTGAAACTGTGAAACTTAGTTGCCTGCTTCATGATGTTGGTAAGGTTTTAATCGATGGTACCGGTAGCCACGTGGATGTTGGAGCTGCCTATTTGCAAGAAAACCACATTCCAGGCGAGGTTATTGTATGTGTGAGGGAGCATCATGGCGATAAGTATAGTTCGATTGAATCGGCAATAGTATCATTGGCGGATCATATAAGCGGCGCTCGACCTGGCGCTCGTTCAGAGGATTATGAGTCTTTTATTAAGAGAATGCTTGATTTAGAAGAAGCCGCGACTTCCTTTGATGGTGTAGAAAAGGCCTATGCCATATCCTCGGGAAGGGAGGTTAGAGTTTTCGTAAAACCAGAAATAGTGGATGACGCTTCTACCGCCTTGTTAGCAAGAGAAATAGCACGTAAAATAGAGTTGGAGCAAACCTATCCGGGCGTTGTCAACGTTACTGTTATAAGAGAAACCCGTAAGACGGAAACCGCTCAATAGGATCTTTAATAAAAATGTACTACATACTTTTAGTTTTAGCTATAATATTGGTTTATTCCCTGGTTACAAAGGTATTAAGCTCTATTTTCAAGGGACTTTTAATTATCTTTGGTGCTCTTATTTTGGCTGCAGTCGCGTACATTTTCGTAACTTCAAACTCTCGTCCAGTGGAGATATTTAATCATTACATAGTAGAAGATTTTGCTGTAAGAAGGGTGGAGTAATGCGGATTTTATTCATAGGAGATATAGTTGGCAAGCCGGGAAGAGCTCTAGTTAGCGACTTGCTGCCCGGTTTGAGAAAAAGCGAGAGTATTGATGTTGTTTTGGCCAATGCAGATAATTTAGCCCACGGAAGGGGCGCAACAAGAGGTACTGTTGAGGAGGTTTTAAGTTGTGGAGTTGATCTTCTTACCGGTGGAGATCACATTTTTCATTATAAAGCTTTTGAAAATGATATCGAGGACTTGCCGGTTTTACGTGCCGCTAATTACCCAGGATATACTCCCGGAAAAGGACATACTGTATTAGATCTGGGTAAAAAAGGATCTCTTTTGGTTATAAGTCTTTTGGGTAGAACCTCTTTCGGAGGTTCCTCTATTTATTTGAATGACCCTTTTAGAACCGTGGATGAGATTTTAGAGGAATTTTCCTCTTTTGATAATTTAGTCTCTCTTGTAGATTTCCACGCAGAAGCAACAAGTGAGAAAAATGCTTTAGGATTTTATTTAGATGGAAGGGTGACGGGCGTGGTTGGTACACATACACACATTCCCACCTGCGATATTAGAGTTCTTCCCTCAGGTACAATGTTCGTGACGGATGTAGGAATGACTGGAAACATTGATTCAGTACTGGGTGTAAAGAGTGATATTATCCTGAATTTATTTCTGACAGCCCGTTCCCAAAAATTCGAATGGGAAAATACTGGCGCAAAAGCTTTTAGAGGTGTATTATTAGATACAGATTCCAATCAGATAAAAAGATTGGATTTTTGAAAAGTAATTAATACCAGGCAATTTGAAGGGGGGTGTACTAAATCTAAAATGACAAAAACAGACTTAATAGACGCAGTAGCCGATAAGGCCGAACTGACAAAAGTGGATGCCAAAAGAGCGGTCGATTCCGTTGATGCTGTTATAGCAGTAACATTGGCTCGTGGTGAGAAAGTCACCTGGACCGGATTTGGAACATTTGAGGTACGTGCTCGCTCAGCTCGTATGGGCAGAAACCCTCAAACCGGTGCTCCTATGAGAATTCCTGCCACTAAAACCCCCGCATTTAGAGCAGGTAAGAGCTTAAAGGACGCAGTTAAGGCATAAATAAAGCTTTAATGTGTTTTTTTACAAGACCCCGCCACGCGCGGGGTTTTTGTATAATTGAAGTATGGAAAAACTTCGTATCGGTATTGATTGTCAATATTTACTCTCAAACTCTCCGGCAGGTCCGGAAAGATATGCGTCATGCTTAATTTCTGCCCTTTCGGAAATAGATTCTATAAATGAGTACACTCTATTTTTCAAAAAGATTCCGGAACCGGAATTTCTTGGTAAATTAACCCACTCCGCACCGAATTTTAATTTCAAAGCGATCCCGTCAAGTGTTTCGTGGACCCAGTACGGGTTGGCTAAGGAGTTATTAAAAAACCCCATCAACGTGTTCTTTTCCCCTTTTCATACGTTGCCTTTTTTGGCAGTTCGTCGACTGTCAAATCTAAGAAGAACTCGATTTGTGAGTATGATTCACGGTTTGGAATATGATTATGAGCACAAAAATCTGTTGAAAAAGTGTCGCTTAAATTTCCTCCTAAGAAATACTGTGAGATATTCGGACAAGGTTTTAGTCCCCGCAGAACACACAAAAAAGGCCCTATTAAAAAAAGCCTGGGTCAAGGATGAGTTTAAAATAACCGTTGTCCCTGAAGGAGTGGCGCCCGGATTTAAAAAGTACCCATTTAACGAAGTTTTGCCTGTATTGGAAAAATACGACCTTGATAAAACTCCTTATTTAATTTTTATTTCTACAATCCAACCCAGGAAAAATGTGCCCAATTTGATAGGAGGTTTTGCACGATCTTTAAAGACCGGTGGAATTATGGAAGACACTAAGTTGGTTTTGGTTGGAGGAGAGGGGTGGGATTACGAAGAGAGCTTAAGAGCACCGGAAAAATATAATGTAACTGAAAACGCGCTGTTTACCGGTAGAATTCCTGACGAAGATTTAACACGCCTACTGTCTGGAGCAAAGGCTTATGTTAGTGTCTCCCTTGAAGAAGGTTTTGGCCTGTCCTTACTTGAGGCAATGTCCTCAAAAGTGCCCTGCGTCATTTCGGACATTCCTAGTTACAGAGATTTAGCAAAGGAAAACGCTATTTACGTGAATCCAAAAAGTATTGAAAGTATTTCCAATGGAATCTGCAAGGCCTTAAATCATCCTAATGTTAGCGTCGAAAAAGCTTACGAACAATCACAGAAATATTCTTGGAGAACTACGGCGAGAAAGACACTAGAGGTGTTTAGGTCTTTTTAAGCCAAGACACTTCTGGGTTTCACACATTTATCCCCAATCCTGCGGGTACACCGCGACCACGCCCTTTTAGAGAATAGCTCTCATTACTAAAACAATATGTATGTAACCTACACAAACACTTTTTTCATACATGAAAATCTACTATAATCGGGTTAATGCCTAAAGATCTGCTCAATAAAAATGTAGTTTCAAGATGGCGAAGACACCGAAAAACAGCTAAGAGACGCAAGCTTATATACGCGTTTTTACCTCATCCTAAAAGAGAAGAAAGGGCTACACTGCTTTCCCCAAGAGCCCTTTTTTTGTATTCGTTTTTTTTGAGCGCAGTTTTAGTTGCATTTAAATTTTTGCCTCATTGTGCTCCGGGGGTTCTTAGTTATGCCTCAGATATTTATGTGAAAGAGCTACTGACTTATACAAATGCTGTTAGGGCAGAAGAGGATCTTGCTCCGCTAAAACTCGACAATGCGCTTTCACGCGCCGCCTATGCTAAGGCCAAAGATATGTTTGCAGATAACTATTGGGCTCACGTTGCGCCGGATGGTACTCAACCTTGGGATTTTATTCTAGGGGCCGGATACGACTACAGCTACGCCGGGGAGAATCTAGCGAAGAACTTTAATGGCTCCAAGGAGGTAGTTGATGCTTGGTACAAATCTGAGTCCCACAAGGAAAACCTTTTGAACCCTAGGTATGAAGATATTGGATTTGCCGTTGTAGACGGGGTATTGGATGGGTATGAGACTACTCTAGTGGTTCAGGCTTTTGGTAAAGAGCGTATTCCTACATATCTTGGATCCGCTTCTGCGGCTCCGGCGGCAGAACTATCGCTTGAGCTGATAGAGGAAAAGGCGCCTGCGGTAAGTGTTAATCTCCCAGAACCCCTCTCCACGAAGAAAATTATCCTACCCGCGATAGATGTTTCTAGTGCGGCTCGTCTTATAGATATAGTTTTGTGGGCGTTCTTAAGTTTGCTCCTGCTATTGGATGTTTGGTACTCACGTAAAAAAGGAATCCGTAAAGTATCCGGACATGCGCTTACGCATCTACTGTTTTTGTTAGCTGTATTTGTAGGTGTTTGGTTTGCTATTTCGCCGGGGAAAATTTTATGAAACGCCAGGACAGGCACCTAACCCATTATTTAATCTTGCTCAGTGGTTTGGGCTTGTTGGGCGTTTTTTTCATCCTTTTTCGTTTTAATGAGGGTTTGCAAGTGCTTGTTGGCGGTCTAGGTTGTATTTTTTACATCCTTTGGGGAGTGTTTCACCATGCCCTTGAAGAAAGAATAACTAAATTGATAATTTTCGAGTATGTATCCTTTGGTCTTCTAGCTTTCCTTTTGATGCTTCTTTTTGTTACCATTTAACATATGAAGATCGTCATAGTTATTCCTACTTATAATGAGAGAAATAATATTGAGCGTCTAATTCCCGTTTTAGAGGATGTTTTTAGCCTGGTGCCCCAACATGATTTTCATATTTTGGTTGTAGATGGTAATTCTCCCGATGGTACTGGAGAAGTTGTTGATGAATATTCCACAAAATACCCGAATGTTCGTTTGTTACCGGAAAAGGAGAAAAAGGGTTTGGGCGCCGCTTACATCTATGGATTTAAACACGCGATGGAAGAAATGAAAGCTGATGTTTTGGTTGAAATGGACGCCGACTTTCAGCATGATCCCAATGACGTTCCTCGCCTTATTGAGGCCATAGACAACGGCTCTGATTATGTCATAGGATCGAGGTTTATTAAAGGCGGAAGTATTCCAAAAGATTGGGCTCTTTATAGAAAATTTTTAAGTTGGGGAGGGAATATTTTCTCAAAAATAGTGCTAGGAATATTTAATGTAAATGACTTTACATCAGGTTTTAAAGCCTCACGAGTAAAGGATTTTGCGGAGAATTTGGATTTTGACGCTGTTTTATCCAAAGGCTTTGCTTATAAAATAGATCTTTTATACAAGATGCATAAGTTAGGTGCAAAAATAACGGAAGTTCCCATTGCTTTTAGGCTTCGAGAAGAGGGATCCTCAAAAATGGAGGGCAATAACATGCTAGATTCAATAAAAGTTGTCCTTATGCTTCGACTAGGTGAGCTACAAAGATTCCTGAAATTCGTGGTGGTCGGTTTTATTGGATTGTTTACTGACTTGGGAATTTTCAACCTGTTAATACTTCTCACTGCCCTTTCCGGAGAGTACGCTAGCGGTGTTTCCGGCTTTATCGCGATGAATGTAACTTTCCTTTTAAACAATTTTTGGTCTTTTGGAGACGTTAAAGCTACAAGGATAAAGGAGCTTCTTGGAAAAATTCCTCTATACTATTTAATCTCCTACATTCCGATAATTCTTAGAAGCTTATTAATACCTTTTGCGATCGCAAAAATAGCAGATACTTGGTTAGTGGCTAATTTGGCCTTTTTAGTTGGAATAACTTTTGGAATTGTGTGGAACTTTACGTTTTATAGTAAAATGATCTGGCGTAAAAAATGATTGATTATTCAATAGTTATACCGGCGTATAACGAATCAGGAAAAATAACAGTTTCCCTTACACAGATCATTAGCTTTATGAATTCTTTTAATGACTCCTATGAGATTATAGTTGTGGACGATGGGAGTACAGATGCCACTGCTGTAGAAATCGAGGAATATCAGAAAGACCATCAGAAAATTCGATTGATAAAAAACCCGCATAAAGGGAAAGGTCCTACTGTTTGGAAAGGTGTCATGGAGGCAAGAGGTAAGTATATTTACATTGCGGATGCCGATTTATCATCCCCAATGGAAGAGTTAAAAAAGCTATCCATGTGGTTAATAGAACATGACTATGATGTAGTAATTGCGTCTAGAGAAGGTCACGGGGCGGATCGCGTTGAAGAACCTTTCTACCGACATTTAATGGGTCGAGTTTTTAACTTTTGGGTACAGTTAATGGCTCTTCCGGGGATAAAGGACTCACAATGCGGTTTCAAATTGTTTAAAAGCGAAGTTGCAAAGGATGTTTTTTCCCGCCTCACAATTTATGGAGAGAAGGCTCAAGAAAGGGAAAAGGCTTACTTAGGTGCCTTTGACGTTGAGGTTTTGTTCGTAGCTCTAAAACTTGGTTATAAAGTGAAAGAAGTACCCGTTAAGTGGGTTTATGTCGATACTACAAGGCTTAATCCTTTCTCTGATTCTATAAATATGGCTTTGGATGTTTTGAAAGTAAGATTAAATAATTTAAAGGGGGTTTATAAACTATGAAAGTTTGTGTTATAGGAACTGGATACGTTGGTTTGGTCGGTTCCGCCATTTTTGCAGATTGGGGTAATGAGGTTATAGGTGTAGATATTGATGATTCAAAAATAAAAAAGATAGAAGCAGGCAAAATGCCCATTTATGAGCCGGGCCTTGGTGAGATTGTGACAGAAAATATAAAAGACGGACGCTTGTCCTTTACCACTTCTTTAGTTAAAGGATTAAAAGGAGCCGAGTTGGTTTTTATCTGTGTTGGGACTCCTCAAGACGACAAAACCGGAGCCGCAAACCTTTCCCATGTTTGGGATGTCGCTAAAGAAATTGGTGAGAATATAAAAGATTATAAGGTAGTAGTAACAAAAAGCACTGTTCCTGTAGGTACAAACGAAAGAATTAAAAGGATAGTTGGGAAACACACTGCTAAAGGCGTTGATTTCGATGTGGCTTCAAATCCTGAGTTTTTGCGGGAAGGATCCTCCGTTGAGGACATGCGTAATCCGGATCGTGTAGTTATTGGTTCAGATTCCAAAAAGGCTTTAGAGAAATTACGCAAGATTTATGACCATTTAAATACTATAATAGTTGAGACCGACCTGCGTTCTGCCGAAATGATAAAATATGCTTCTAATTCTTTCCTGGCAACTAAAATTTCCTTTATTAACGAAATGGCTCAAATATGTGAGCGCGCTGGAGCTGACGTTTCTCAAGTAGCTTATGGTATGGGTTTGGACAGGAGAGTGGGAAAGTACTTTTTAAGAGCCGGAATTGGTTACGGGGGAAGTTGCTTTCCTAAGGATGTAGCGGCACTTTACAAAACATCTACCGACCAGGCTTATGATTTTAAGTTGCTCCGTTCTGTGATGGAAGTCAACGAAAATCAGCGAGCTTACTATGTAGATAAGATTACAGACTATTTCGGAAAGAATTTAACAGGGAAAAAGATAGCTTGTTTAGGACTGGCCTTTAAATCCGATACGGACGACGCTAGGGAATCAGTTGCTATTAAAATAATTCGTACTTTGAGGGGCTTAGGGGCCAAAATCTGTGCTTATGATCCCAAAGCTATGAAAAACGCTCAAGAGATTTTAGGTGATTCCAACATTACCTATACAGAAAATGCATATGACGCTATGAAGGGTGCCGATGCCCTATGCTTGCTGACGGAGTGGAGCCAGTTTGGAGAGCTCGATTTAGGGCGAGTGGAAAAGAGTATGGTTGCGAAAGTAATTTTTGATGGAAGGAATCTCTTGGATAAAGAGGAAGCAGAAAAGGCTGGATTCGCATATTTCGCTATAGGTAAGAGAGCCAGCGGAGTCGATTATACTCGTTTCGAGGAGGGAAGTTCTGCTATCTTAGAAAGTGCAAATGGGAGCTAAGAGAATCTTAATTTTTGTTCCTGAATTCCCAAGGTTAACCGAGACATTTATACAGCGAGAGATTTTTAAGTTAATAGAGTTGGGAAATTTAGATATAACCGTTTTTTCCTTACGGAAATCCACAGGCGAATTTCTAGAGGGTGTTG
>CAZMKN010000002.1:0-17790 GCA_964567095.1 uncultured Candidatus Saccharibacteria bacterium
TTGAACCCACAGTCCTCGCCTTCACAGGGCGATGCTTTAACCAATTAAGCTATAGCCACCTTAAAAATAAAGTGTAATGTTACCAAAGTAACAGCAAGATTATATCCTAATTTAAGCTAACTTTCTTCCAATTGCTAAAATCGATAAACCTATCCCAAACATTAAAAGTATACTTCTCCCCTACCTCGGAAATATTATTAGCCACATAAAAATTAACAAACGGATGATATAAAAAAATCACGGGAATATTTTCCATTAAAGTTTCTTGAAAAACTGAATAATGGGGTTGCCTTTCTTGTTGGCTAACAACGGCCCGCCCCTCCTCCAATGCCCTATCCGCCTTGACTTGACTAAATCCTGATATATTAAGTCCGGGTAGATCTTGCTGAGTCGAGTGCCAATTTACATATCTATCCGGATCGCGCCCAATCTGCTGGCCATAAAGCAGCACCTCAAAATCTCGATTATCTATAATCCCTCGTATTTCTTCTAGATCTTTAGCTGTCACTACAACGTTTAATCCCAAGTTGTTTTCCCAATATTCTTCAATTTCGTTCGCCATCGCTTTATGCTTTCTAGTATCCGGAATTATAAAGTTCAGCGTCTTTCCCACATACTCCGGGATAAAATCCTCATCGTAAAGGTAAAAATTTACACTTTTATCTGTGTAAATACTTCTACTTATAGGACCTTCAACCGGTATACCGCAATTGCTTGTCAAAGTCCTGACGGGCAATACCTGAACTAACTTTTGTCGAAACTCTAAATCGGATAGTTGCTCATCCCTCAAATTAAAAAACAACGCATAATAAACTCCCTGTAACGGAAATTTGTTATTCTCAAACCGTGGAAGTTCAAGCTCTTCCGAATGCATAAACGCGTTTATCTCCCCTAACTTTGCTGCGGTCACTAACTCGTCCTCATTTGAGTAAAATCTGAGATAGAGCTTTCTTATATCTGCTGTTTCATCAGAATTGTACAAAATGATTTCCCTTATTACAGGCCCCTCCTTTTTAATTCTAGCAACTCTAAAATTTGCACTCGAAACGGGTTTTAGCGGGTTTTGCTTTTCCTCCGCATCCATGGGCATAACACCGACGGTCAACATGCTCAAAAAAGGGGAAAACCTATTGGGTAAAGTATAGCGTACAGTGCGAGAGTCTACTTTATCCGTAGCTATACCCCTCAGATCCGAAACTTTAAAGGCCGTATAGATTAAGTCATCGGAGGTTATATCCTTTCCGTTGGACCACTTCTGACCCTCTTTCAATTTAATAGTGTAAGTCAAGCCGTCTTCGGACAGCTCCCACGACTCTGCTAAATCCTGAACTAAAACACCGTAGATATCGTATTTAAAAAGACTTCGGTATATTAGTTCTGAAACTGTTTTATCGATTTGGGAGATTGCTTGACTGGGTAAAAATGATTTTGGTTGACCTGTCACTCCCTCTACATACTTCTCCATTGGCAGAACAGAAAGTACAAATGAGAAAATATAAAGAGCTATAGATCTTAGTAAATTCATGATAAGCATGAGTATTTTATCAGAAAGAGCGTGTTATGTTTGGTTTATCTTGTGGTATGAAAAATTAGCATGTTGTATTATTAATCTGCTATATGGCAAAAAATATCATGATAGCCGAGGAGACAACGTTCAAATCATGGTAATTCCTGACATAAAATCGGTTAACTGGGGTCGCGGTGTGGGTTATGAGGTGAATGAATACTTTCCTCCAGAGCATCTAGAAGCTATTTCGGCTACAGAAATAAGGAATCACATAAAGGATGGTGCAGATGATTGGAAGGAATTTGTAGATGAAGTATTGCAAAAGGATGTTGAGACATACCTTAGTAATGTCATTTTTCCCGAGTAAAGTATTTCCCAATATAATTTAGACGACCGATAAAGAAATTTAGGGTCGAGATTGGTCCAGCTTAACCCTATCATGATAGTATAGTGTTGTTATACTTATGGTAGAATATTTTTGGTCTTGATGACGTTATTCAAGGCCCCATCGTCTAGTGGTTAGGACACCAGGTTTTCATCCTGGCAACCGGAGTTCGATTCTCCGTGGGGTCACCATCAAAAATCGCTTGCATTTTTGATGGGCCAAGCATAATTCGTAAGAATTTGCTTGCACCCGAAAAGTCGCTACCGCGACTTTGAGTATTAAGCAACTTTTAAAGCGCGTGGAACTCGCTAAGAACTCATTGAGCCCGTGTTGTCACCAGAACTTGTTTCTGATTGTAACTATAACAAATACTCAAGTCTTCCTTTTTATACTTAAGGCTAGTAAGCTTAAGCGCCCCTCCCCCTAACCACCCGAACTCGCAATCCTATAGGCTCTAATGGTACAATCATCTTGCAGTTCAAAAACCCAATATCTAGGAGGAGAGAGAAATGGAACTAGGATTTGAGTTGAGGCACGTTGTCGTCATCTTGATCAGTGTTCTTGCTACCCTGATCAACGTGGCTATTCCCGTAGTGTATTTCTTGAAGAAAAGGCGTGTGAAGATTGTCAAACGAGAAGAGTACTACAGATATATCCCTCTCCAGGGATGGGAAAGTGTGGTTGCGGCGTTAGGCATATACGCCATGGGAGCTCCGAAAGAGTCGCGAGCCACAGAACATCGCCAAATAGATGCGGTGGTTCAGAACCAGGGTATTTACGGGGCCGCTATCTACAATGTCTTAGCTCCACACATGACCGGCCGTTCCGGTCAGTTTATCGAGCGAATGCTCACTGAAGCTAAGGCGATACTAGTATCCCTGGACTCCTGGAAACGAAGTTACGGTTACGGCGGCGTAGGATCATTCTTCAAAACCAGTGTGGTGATCGAAATTCTCGATCGTGAAGAAGAGATGTACGCTCTCGGCATTCGGGCTTCCTACGTGGGTGACGCGGGGGAAATCGGTTTGGCCGAACATCTAGGTATCCCGCGGACCCTGATTCGTAGCAGTGTTATTGTCGAAGGCAATCCAGGACCTGGAGAGTTCGTCTTTAATTTCGACAACGTACTCCGGCGTCTGCGCCGTGTGCGGGGGTTGAACATCGATCAGCAGCTAACCGGCGAAGAGATTGCCAGAACGATGTGGGAGGATGAGTACGAAGATGGGCGTGTTGAGCTTCACCGTGACGATCAGTTCGTTGTGGTGGTATCACCAGGACGGGTCGGCAACCACTTCGTCTACGATAGCGGGCAAGGAACCAACCGTTGGGTGATTGAAGATGCTATCTTGCGAGGGCCGCTCGCTGAATCTTATAACGAGCCGGGGACTATGGACGCACCAACGTTGGTAATCACTGTCAAAAGTTCACAGGGCACCGACTATAAAAGCAAGCCGATTTGGAGATCTGAGGAGAAAGAACAGGCCATCGAATTGGCTAGCCGCATCGCCGATGCTATGCGGTAGATCTTCGAACATAGAGAGCCTCTCAATTATAGAACTGGGAGGCTCTTCTCTTTTTATGCGGCGGCCAAAAAATAATCAGGGTGGAACAATTGTTGAAAATTTTTAATTGCTTCAACAAAATCATCTAGAACTGAGTTCGAAATAACCAAACTTGAGGTGCGGAAAATCACAGATTACTTAGCGAACATAGTGAGTCTAGTAAGATGTAGATTTTACTGCCATCAAGTGCTACTCGTTTTTTTGTCCTGTGTTAACAGATGTGGTCAAATATTAGCAATTTTGTGTTAACAACCTAGCTACGTGTTTACACAGTTATATCTTTATAACCGTGGTTCCTAATTGTCTGTAGTATAATTTAGATATGAACTTACATTCAGCAGTGTTTTACTCTACAAATCTTCAACCTTTGAAAGAATTTTACGTTGATTTTCTGAACGCCACGATTGAACGTGAACAAGGTAACAAATTTATTTCGTTTACCTTTGATAACGGCTTTAGGCTGGGAATAAAAATCGGTGATAAACCTAGGGAAATTGGTGGCCACGGTACTATATTTGTGGAAGTACACAACATAGAGAAATGGTATAAAAAAGCGTTAGATTCAAATAGAGAGCTCTATAAACACTTGGTAGAGCAACCTTGGGGAAAATCCTTTAGTATTCTCGACGCTGACGGCAATAAAGTTGAATTTCTGGAGGGAAAAAATGATTAAAGCAATCTGTTTTGACTTAGATGGTGTTTATTTTGTAAACGGCAAGTCTAATTTCATTAATAATTTGGGTAAATACGGTGTTACCGAGGAAGAAGCAAAAAGGGTTTTCCTAAAGAGCGATCAAATGAATAAAATGTACAAAGAAGGTAAGATGACAGACGACGAGTATTGGACTTGGGCGATAAACGAATGGAGTTTAGATCTTAGCGTCCAGGAAATTATTGATCTCCTGATTGAAGGTTACGAAGTAAATGAGGCTGTTGTTGATATAGTAAAGAAGGTTAGGGATAAAGGTTATAGAACTCTAATTTGTACAAATAATTTTCCAGCTAGAATTAACGGGTTACATAAAAGATTTGGTCTATTGAACAACTTTGATGCTTCCGTATTTTCCCATGAGATCGGCGCCACCAAACCTTCTACAAAAATATTCCAAACATTAGTAGAAAGAGCTGGTGTACGAGCCAATGAGATAGTGTTTGCAGATGATAATGATATGAATTTAGCTGGTGCAAAAGATGTCGGCATGCAAGCATTTTTATATGAGGGCTTTGATCATTTTTTAAATAGGTTGAAAGGGCTCGGAGTAAATATATGAATAAAGAAGCCTTAAAACAATTTCTAGTTGACTCAAACAATGCAGGATATGCGGGTGGTGAAGAAAAGAAATGGATTAAGGAAGATGATGGTTCTACCACAATCCCCTTTGAAAAAGGCTCTTGGGAATCTCACGATAACTTTTTTGGCGGCGAGCCTTATGGAGGAAGAACCGTTGTATTTCATGAAGAACAAGCCGTCTGGATGATGGTTTATTATGGATGGGTTGAAGAAGGAGTTGAAACAGACCCAATATATGCCGTTTTGAGAAATGCTCTTAAACAAATGCCCGAAGACTATCCCTATCGTGGCCCAGAAGAGTATAAGGAGGGTGAATATACATACAGCAATTCTTGGAATGGTGAAGTTGATAGATTTTCTGGAAGTGAGCAAATCTTAGAAGGTGATAAAGTAATTTATAAAGCCGACTATATGGGTGGGTTAGTTGATATAAGAAAAAGAGTCTAGATACGAACGAGGTTGTTGCCTTAGCTAACATTCGGCGTACCTCTATTTATTCGCTATTTTTTGCAAAACGTTGTATATTTCTTGAAAGTAATCCCTTATCAAGGAGGTTGTGATGGGGAAAATTGTTATCGTTGATTGCGGCCAGTCGATTGGGCTAGCCTGGGAGGAGGCGTCAAAAGGAAACATTGGACTTCATCCTCTTTCGGGCATGTGTTTTCTGCCAGCAGATGTGAATCTTATCAGTAATCTAAGAATGTTGGGTGAAACCAAGCTTATAAACATTGAAATCGAAGGGCGCACACATCGCCAACGAATTCTCCGTTTTTGGCACCACCAGACAAAAGAAAAGCAATTACGTCTTTTGGTATCTTTTCTGGAGAGTCGAAATTACCAGGTTGTTACTAGGTAATCCTTGGCCTTTTAGGTCTAGTTGTACTCGTGTACGGCTAGCCCCTTCTTGTTTAAGGGCGCCAATTGGATTTTCGCCATAATCACTACCCCAAACACCTCAGAGTTATCTTCACCAATTTTACCCTTGGAAACATTACACAATAAAATTTTACCTTGATCCATAATTTCATCAAAGTTAATAGTGGATTTTTTCTGTTCTAAAATTCTTTTGGCTGTAGGAGAAAACAAAAACCTTCCAATTTTATTAGTAATCGGACTGATCATCTTTACCTTTTGATAATCTCCAGCTTTAGCAAATTCCATATTTATTTTTAATTAACTATTAATATGAATTAATCGAAAAGAAATACCGGAGCGTGATTGCATTTTGAAAAGAGAAAAACTTTTGGTTTTTCAATCTCTAACCTAATGCAAAACAAGCTCCGGCGTAAATGGGGTGGGCGGGACTCGAACCCGCGATGGTAAATACCAACGGTTTTACAGACCGCCGCCTTATCCAGCTAGGCAAACCACCCCGATAACACTACTTAATATAGGATATCATACTTTTAGCTTGTTGCAAATAGGGTAAATTTAATGAAGAGTAGAATTAGCCCAGGGAGTGCTTAGTTAAAGAGGGTTTTACACTAAGTATGGTTGATTCTTCTAACCCCACTCTCTTCATAAAAACAAAAATAAGGCTAATTCCTACTTACCAATTTCAAAATTCCTATTCTCATGCAATAAGTAAACATCAATACAAATTCAAATATATTTTGACATAAAAAAGGGCGTAGACCTTTAAAAGCGTCTACGCCTATACTAACAACACTAAATTACAGCAGAGTATCCAACAGCCTCCCAACACCCTCATCATAAAGCTCACGATACGCTAAACCCACCTTTGCCCGGTATATCTCCATTTCGATTTTTGGAAAAAAGCCATAGCACTCAGCTGTTCTCTTAAGCTTTCTAATCTTTGACATAGAGGACAATCTCTCTCGACAGTCAATGCTCCAGTAAAGCCTGCCTAAAACAAAAGCAGTTAGAGCAATCTCCTTTCTGAGAGTTGGTTGCGTCGAAAGTGGACGGAATTCTACGACGGGAACTCCCTTGATAAACTTGATTCGAGCATCTCGCCAGAACAGACCAATACCAATGGCCAAAGCTGCCTCAGGATGGTTTAAGATGAAAGGATAGCTTGCCACTTCTGAAAGGTAGTGTTCCATATTTCGAAAGTAATTCTGAGGAAGCCCAACTCGGAGATATTTTCTTGTGATAACCTCCTTCCACGATCTAGTGTCGTGAGAAATTCTCCAAGCTATGTTTCGCACGTCTGCAAAACCAGTATCGCGTCCATGAAGATATCGAGCGTTATGTCCAAGTGCTAACGCCATTGGAGTAATAACGAACATCCGATTCAACACGTCCACAGCTTCTTCTTGACTGGCGGCTTCTACGTTGATTTGGAAGGCATGACAAAGACCAACCACCATGGGGTCACGTAAATCAACCCCATTCAGATGTCCCCAAAAGCCAAAACGCTTCGTTCGATGGAAATCTGGAACCTTCGTGTATTTATCTTTCGTGGCAGGAAGTAAATTCTGCGCACGGACATCCGGGATAGTCCCCGATCGACGAACCTCCAATCCATACTCACGGACTCGGCCCCTAAGGGTATCTTCATAGAATTTAAGGTACCTCAATAGGTTTTCAAAACACAGAGAGGTTTCTAAACGCAAGGGAGGAGGGTTCAACTCCACGGAACCCCCACCAAGTTCAGAACCTGCTTCAAGTGTTTCCGAAATAACCTGTTGAGTTAAATCTACGGAAGCAAGTTCCGTAGGAATTCCATTGATACCCGTACCTTGTTTTGCAAGGTATACTTCTATCTCCGCCCCCACATGATTCAATAGACCCGATCCGCTTTCGGGTATCCCACTCAATACCGCACCTGCCTGCTCCCAGAAAGACCTAACCATTTGATCTTGCATATCCTGTACCATCTCTCATATCCTCCTATTGGTCTGAACGATTATTCAAATGTCAAAAATGCATACTCTACTTACTTTGCTGTTTGATCCTCCTAAACTTCTCTAAGGATTTCACCTACAACAGCCAAACGGTCGCCTACAGTAACAAAATCTCTATTCTTCGCAATAAAAACTATTCCTTTTTTAGGAGAAATAACCTCAAAACGTTTTTGAGTAGTTATATCTACTACTTCACCCAATTTTTCTCCTTCAATCACATGTTGTTGTAAAGCAACAGCACTTACAAAAAGGCCCTCGTAATCACTAACGATTTTATTGAAGTTTACGATTGGTATTTTAGTTTCTGGTGCAGGAAGTGCATTATTACTTTGCAGGATTTTTAAAGAAACCAAGATATTTTTTATACCGGAGACAACGCGTTCCAGCTGTGCACAAGTAATCACGCGATGATCCGGCATTTCCAAAGCCATATTTTTAATACCTTTACTGGCAAGCAGGGGACCAAAAGAACCTAGCATAGAGGAATCTTCTTTAACATCTAGGCGCCAAATTACGTCAGGATTAGTAAGTTTTATCAATGGCAATGTTTCTTCGTTAAGAATCTTATCTCCGCAATCCATAAAAATGGCAGTAATTCCTGTAGGATCTGCAAAAGTGTGTAAATCAATAACAAAATCAAAATCTTGAGAAAAATCGAGTAATTTCTCAGCTATTTTCTGAGTAAAAGAAGCCTGAGCATCCTCAAATTTAAAAGATCTGTTTAAGTCTAAATTTTCAAGAACAGTTTCTCTTTGACAGGCCAGTACAGCTAACGGATTGGCAATTGGGAGAATCGCCAATTTTCCAGCCATGTTCTGATCTTTTATTTGTTCTAATAGAGAATTGATCACAGAAAGTCCCGTAAATTCATCGCCATGCATTCCACAGATAATTAAAGCTTTTTTCTCACCTTCTCCTACACCTAGGAGAGGTAAAGAGATAGTTGTGTTTCTGAACTTTCCTATTTTAATGTTTTTCGTTTTTATTTCCATAAAAAAAATCCGCCTTTAATTTGCTAATAAATTAATTAGTAACAAACTAAGGACGGACTTACCGTGGTACCACCTTATTTTTCTAACATTTCACAATGCTTAGACTCAGAAACTGCTCCAAATTGCTCCGATACAGTTTTTTGTTATAACGGACAAAACCGGCTTTATTTTAGTAAAGCTGCTCCATGAGTGTAATTCGTTTGTCTTTATACGCTAAGCTTTCACCACCCGCTTAATTTCTGATGTCACTAAAAACAAACTACTAGTTCTCATTTCATCACATTTGTTTAAGGATTTTATAAGAGATTAGGTTAATTGTCAAACAAAAACCCCCAAGATCTAAACAACAGGCCTTGGGGGCTAACTAAACACTTCGAAAACAACGAACATCGTTTACATTCCAATGTAAGGAGAAACTATTCTTTGGTAGCGAACCTATAGAAGAAAAGTCCTCCCGAGATGAGAATCACTCCAAACCACATCGCGAAACTGACGGGAATTCCTGCAATGACCAGTGCTACGATTTGGCCAAAGGGCACAAGGCAACATCCAATTAACCACGTGGCACGAGCCTTAGGCTCGGCATTAGAGGTTAACATAGTGCCTTTGACAAAGGCCCAAAATCCAATCCCGTTGCTTACTGCTCCTACTATAAGCAGATAAAATAGGGATTTGATCGGGGGGACCACGAAAGTTCCGCGAACCAGCACAAAGATGGTCGCTCCAACGGCCGTCACTACCTCAATGACAAACGTGAGCACCCACGCATCCATGGTGTGCTTATCCGTATATGCTGAGTAGAACCCCTGCGTAATTCCAGCTATCAAGCCCAGAAGGAAACCCACAAGAGTTACTTCCATGGTTCCGGCTCCCCACGCAACGGATACTCCCACGGCAGCTATGGAGAACAACACTAAACCACGTGCCAGCGGAGTGAACAATCTCTTCCCACCATTGAGAAAGTAACCAAAAATCATGGCAAAGAGGGGCCATGTATAGTTGATTATCGTTGTAAAAGCCGCACTTCCCGTAGATATGGACCCAAAGTAGGCCAAGGAGTACGTTAAAGGCCACACCACCCCCAAAGAGGCCATCTGAAAGAGCTTTTGCGGAGGTAATGCGACAAGATGCGGGAAACTCCCTCTGATTGCCAAGATCAGTCCCACCGCAATCACCGCAAACCAGTTCACCCACATTGTGGTGACATCTCCTGGAAGCCCTCCCAGCTCAGCAAGGCACGGGACAACTCCCCAAGACACCACAACAACAGCCAACAAACCAAGATACGTGTAGGCAGGCTCCTTGCTCATAATATCACTCCGTTGTGGTAATTCTAAGGAACTTATTTTTGCTATACCGAATCACGCATAGCTCGGTAACTTCAAAGAAGATGTCATAAATCTTTGGAGGTTTTTCAGAATCATCCAAAATCCAAACAGCCCCACCTTGAATGAGTTGACGCACTTCGCGTTTAGAGAGAAGAGCGTCGAAATCTACGAGACAGCTTACCAAGGTCACAGGAAACTGCACACATATCTTCGGAACACTGCTCGAGCTTGCTCCAGAAGCAAGATCCTGGAAATCTTGAAAGGTTTCTCTGGCAACCCTGTCTCCATGGACTAGCTTCACAATCTCAAATGCTAAACGAAGCTGAGCATCCCTGGGATTCTTCGCAACAGTTTCTATCTCTTTCAAGGTAAGATCTGTCATGCGTAGAAATGTTGACCAAACGATCTGATCAGGAAATCCCTGAACATATTGGAACATCTTCAAGGGCGTGGTGCGGGTAGGGTCGAGCCAGAGAGTTTCTCCCTCGGAAGTCTTCCCCATCTTTTTTCCCTCTTGGTCCAAAAGAAGGGGGAAAGTCAATCCAAATGTGGGAACATTTTCCAGGGACTTAATGATATGTACTCCCCAAAGAATGTTGGGCCATTGGTCCTGACCGCCTACCTGTAGAGTACATTGGTACTCTCTGCAAAGCACCAGAAAGTCCCATGCTTGCATAACTGGGTATATTAATTCACCAAGACTCAGGGGTTTCTCAGCCTCAAGTCGAGACGAAAATGTGGTCATTTTCAACATTGCGTTTACCGAAAACTGGAATGCTAGTGGCATAAAGTCATGGAGAAAACTCATCTCCCCAAGCCACACAGCATTATTCAACAAAAGTGCGGGATTTTCTCCAGTGAAAGAAAGAAGCCCAAGAATCTCAAGCTCTGCTTGAAGTGATTGGGCGTTCTTGGTAACTTCCTCTGAGGATAGTTGTCTTCTGGAGGTATCTCTACCGGTAGGATCTCCGACCAAACCAGTTGCTCCTCCAATCACCAAGATCACTCTGTGCCCAAAACGCTGAAAGACTGAGAGTACTCGAAGGGCAAAAAGATGTCCTAGATGAAATCCTAGGGCTGTGGGATCAACGCCCATGTACAGTGTGATAGGTTCTTGATTCAAAATACTCGCAAGATCCCCAGAACTACAATCATGAATCAAATTACGACTATGCAGAAATTCCAGGACACCGATACTAAACATTTTTAATCTCCTTTAAGGATTAACAGTAATGGAAAACAAGGGCCGAAAATACATTGAACATGAACACCTGGGTTTTCAAAGTACAGAGTGTGAGTATTATAGGACATACTTACAAAATTCTCAAGGATTTTCTAGAAATTCTCTTCATAGAAGGAGTTTATCTCGTCGATACTGTTTCTAAGATGCTCTTTCCAGGATTGTAATTCTTTAGATAAGGTATTTGCTATAGTTCTAAACGAGTCATAATTTGGGACACCGTACTGAAAGCTTAAAGGCCCTCCTAAAGCTGTATCCCCATAATTAAACGAAACACACACGGGGTCTGTTCTTAAACCAAAAACACTTTCTAAAGTTTTAATGGCGGCAAATGCGGGACCATATACAGTTCTTGCAACAAACTTTCTAATTTCAGGAGAAGATTCCTTAGTCAAAGCTAAAATCTTTTGGTAATCTCGTTTATCTAGTTCAAGATCAAAATGTAGAGAAAGATAATCTCCATGTTGAATCAGGGCCTCAAGGGAAACTTCCTGTCCTAAAATTTCCCTAGAACTGACTAAAGCACGTGCTTTATCTAACTCCAGCCCTACACCATAGATTTGATTAGTATAAGGTCCTGCATCTGAAGATTGTTGGGAATACTCCGCTAAATAACGAGTAAGAAGTTCTACAGGATTGGTAACAATAAAAATTTTTCCTTTGTAATCAACGGCCTCTAACTCCCTCGCAAGATCTTTAATAAACGCCACATGTTGACTAGCCTTACGCATACGCTCTTCCATTTCTAAAGAAATTGGGGTTTCTTCTGATTGGGTACGAATACAAATAAAAATCGCGTCCATTTCGTACATACAGGAAATAGAAAAACACTCATTGATAGTAGGTTTGTGGTTTGTTAAAACTGCGGCTTGAGTAAAATCCAAAAATAAGCCGCGCTGTTTAGCTTTAGACCGATTTAAAATCATTAGGGTATCCAAGTACTCTTTACTCACAAGTTGCGAGCATATTTCCGCCCCAATAGAACCAGTACCTATAACACCCACCTTTATCGCTTTACATGGAAGGAAGTTTTTCAGAGTCTGAATAAACAGTTTAGTTGTTGTGGAAATATTTTTTCTGCGCACGTTAATCTTAAAAAAAGGAACATTTATTGTTTCGCACCAGAAATCTAGGAATTTCTTTTTAAAGAAAAAATCATCTTGAAGATTATTCATTACGGAATATAGACAATCTGCTAACTCATTTTTAGAAAGGATTTCCAGATCCACAGGATCTTTCTCTTGTATAGAGCAAACAAAAATGCCATCCAATCTCACGGGAGCTTCATGTTTTAATTCAGCCTCAAAGTTAATATCGCTGGCAAAGATTTTTTGATCTCGAATCTTACAAACCACGTAATCATTGGCCAACATTCTGCCCCCAAGACTTTCTATTACAGCTTTAGCATAAGTACTTTTGCCGGAACCTGAAGTACCAGCAATTAAGAAATGCTTTCCATAAACTTCGATCAATACCGCATGTAACAAAACAAACCCAGAGTCTAACAAGTAGGGTAAATAAGAATTTCTAATTACAGTTTTAAGTTTCCCCAAATCTGAAGGGCCCGAAGATTCTACAAGATTCTCGTTTACAAAGTTCATTGAAACAAGAGAGGCCTCTTTTACAGCGTAGAAAATACTTGAGAAAGAATTTTCTGAACAAGTATTTTTAATTTTTTTCTTTACCAAACTAACAAGATTTAACTCAGAAATTTCAAGGTTTTTGGCAGGTAGCTTTAACTCCAAAAACCTAGTATTAAAGGAAATAGTAAAGGCCACAAGAAGATATTAACATAGCTTTTGTAAAAATGTCCACATAGCTACATGGAAAATGGTGGGAAGAATGGGATTCGAACCCATGAAGGCATAAGCCGACGGTTTTACAGACCGTTCCATTTGACCACTCTGGCATCTTCCCAAATCTACTGTAGTCGGTATTTTAGCACTAAACCAATACAAGTGAAAAAGCTAAAGTTGCTATCTAAGTTTTACGTTAAGGAACTTACTCTTACCGTATTGGATAGTACAATCTTTCGAAATTTCAGTTTTAGGATCCGTTATTTTCTTGCCATTGATTTTAATGGCACCCCCAGAACAACGCCTTTTAACTTCAGACTTTGAAGGTAGACACCTCGCCTCTATCAATACAATGTCTAAAAGAGTTGGTGATTCAATAACAAGTTTGGGTATTGAATCTACTGCACCCGAAAAGTTTTTAGAAAACAGCTCTTCGGCATGTTTTTGCGCTTTCTCAGCCTCTCTTTCTCCATGAACTAACATGGTAACTTCAAAAGCAAGTCTCTTCTGTGCTTCACGAGGATTTTTTTCTATAATTCTGCTGATCTCTTCAATCTCGAGGAATGTAAACAGCTTGAAAAGTTGTTCAACCATCTGGTCCGGAGTCTTTTCAATGTACTGATAGAAGTCGAATGGTGAGGTCATTTCAGGATCTAACCATAAAGGCCCCTTTTCAGTCTTACCCATCTTTTCTCCATTCGGAGTTAAAAGTAAGGGAAATGTTATTCCCTGAACATTGGTCCTCTGACCCTTATGTGCTTTTACTAGACCCGCGCCTTGTAAGATATTTGCCCATTGGTCCTTACCTCCAACTTGAATTTCACAGCCATACTCTCTGTAAAGATGTAAGAAATCCCAAGCTTGAAGTGTGGGATACAGAAATTCCATTAAGCTAAGATGTTTTCCTTCGCTTAATCTTTTTTGGAATGTATCCATTTTAACTAGCTCATTAACAGAAAAATGCCTTGCGATCTCCATTAAGAAAAAGTCTAGAAAAGGCTCTGGAGAAATCCAAGAGTCATTGTTTAACATGAGTGCCTTGTCCCCATCAAAGGAAAGAAGACCCATACCTTCGACCTGCTTTTTGATTGATTCTGCATTTTTGGCAACTGTTTCTGCCGTGAGAAACTTGCGAGTACTTTTTTTGTCAGTAGGATCACCGACCCTTCCAGTAGCTCCACCAAGTAAAAATATGATTCTATTCCCGGCATCTTGTAGATAATGAAGTGCCATAATACTGAGCAAGTGACCTAGGTGAAGGCTGGGCCCTGAAGGATCAAAACCCTCGTAAATTGTCGTGCCTTGATCTAAAAGGGCTTTAGCCTTCAAAACGTTAGTTACAGCTAATTTCTCTTCGCCATCAACAACAGCCGAATCAATAAATCCACGTTCAATCAAGACATCTAAAACATTTCTACTTCTATTTTTGTCAGACATAATTTTCTCTCCTTTATTATTTGTAACACGAATTTCGGATGTGTCAAGACCCCGTTTCGAGGAGCATCCTGATTTGCGAGTAGTTGTTATTACTCCGCATCCTCCGGATCCGTGGTAGGAACACCTTTCATCGCCAGACGAGATCCCCATGTGGCAACCGTAAGTTGCATGGGGATCGCTTTTTTTACGTAATGTTGTATATTTCTTGAAAGTAATCCCTTATCAAGGAGGTTGTGATGGGGGAAATTGTTATCTTTGCTGGAGAGTCGAAATTACCGGGTTGTTACTAGGTAATCCTCGGCCTTTTAGGGCTAGTTGTACTCGTGTACGGCTAGCCCCTTCTTGTTTAAGAGAAAGGGTGCCGGTTTTTGCGTACCCGCTCGCTCACAAAACAGTCATTCTATCAAAAATCATCTTTCTGCTATACTTAAAAATATATGAATCCTGAGGATCGTAAGTATGCATATTTCTCCATGGAAGTGGGCTTGACTTCAAAAATACCAACTTATTCAGGAGGTCTTGGAATCCTCGCGGGCGACATGCTTAAGGCGTCTGCTGACAGCCATCTTCCCATAGTAGGTGTTACTCTCCTAACTAAACACGGCTACTTTTTTCAAGAAATAGAAAATAATATCCAAAAAGAAAAGCCCGTGGCTTGGAGCATTGACGACTTTTTAGCGCCTGTGGACGTGAAAATTAAGGTAAAGCTCGGTGGAGAGGATGTATCGGTTGGCTGTTGGAAATATGAGATTGAAGGAATTCATGGCCATAAGGTCCCGATTTTCTTTTTGCACACAGATTTCGACGAAAACTCTGAGAAAGCAAAATCACTTACTCATAGTCTTTACGGAGGTGATCAAGAATATCGCCTGAGCCAAGAGATAGTGTTGGGTGTCGGAGGCGTAAGAATTTTAGAAGAAATGGGTTACACAAATATAAACAGGTATCATATGAACGAAGGACACTCAGCATTGCTTGCTCTAGAGCTTGAAAGAAAATGTAAAGACAGGGAAAAAGTGAGAGAGCAATGTTTGTTCACAACGCACACACCTGTTCCCGCAGGACACGATATATTTAAAATTGACTTGGTTGAGAAACTCTTAGATGAGGATTTATTTAAGGTTTTGGCTGAAGAATATCACGTTGGTGGCGAGCTCAACATGACCCTACTGGCTTTAAATTCGAGCAATTATATTAATGGAGTTGCTCAAAAACACGCTGAGATTTCCAAAACGATGTTTCCAAACTACCCGATACACTCAATCACAAACGGCGTACACGCGAGAACCTGGGTATCTGCCTCTTTTGCGGAACTTTATGATAAGCACATACATCATTGGAAAGAAGACCCCTATTCTTTAAGATATGTTTCTAATATTAGCCTTACGGAAATTTGGGAAGCCCACACAAAAGCCAAGAAAAGGATCATTGATTATACAAACGCTAACACAAATGCGGGCATGGATTACGACAATTTTACCGTCGGATGGGCGCGAAGATTTACTGAGTATAAGCGTCCAGGTTTTTTATTTAATGACATAGACAGGCTTAAAGGAATTGCTAAGGGAAAAGGGCCGATCCAGGTAATATTTGGTGGGAAAGCACATCCAAAAGACGCTGGGGGGAAAAAACTGATTAGTGAAATCCTGAAGTTAGCCGACGAACTAAACAGTGACATAAAATTGGCATATTTAACAAACTATGATATGTACTTGGGCCAACTTATGACATCTGGAGTTGACGTGTGGCTAAATACGCCGGAGCCTCCACATGAAGCTTCCGGGACAAGTGGGATGAAGTGCGCGTTAAATGGTGTGCCGCACCTGAGTGTTAGAGATGGTTGGTGGACAGAAGGCTGTGTCGAAGGAGAAACCGGCTGGTCTTTCCCTACTCCGGAAGACCTTTACGATGTTTTAGAAAACAAAGTGATGCCGTTATTTTACGAAAACCCCGACGGATGGAGAAGCATAATGCGAAAAACTATAATGCTTAACGGCTCTTTCTTTAACGCAAGCAGAATGGTGAATGAGTATGTAAAAAGAGCTTATAAAAACGGGATATACTAAACTTTATTCAGTCCCACAGACTTGGCACCCCCCCCCTTTACTATAAGATACGGTTGTGGTAGTATTTGGATGTTAATAACTCACATCAAGGAGGCGGTAATGGACAAGAAGAAATGTCCGAAGTGTGGCACGGAGATGGAGAAAAAGCAGGTCGGGTGGTGGATCTCGGACTGGATTTGCCCGAAGTGCGGCCACAGAGAGCCTGTGTCCGGGTAAAAGAGAGGACGGACATGCCTAAAATAAGAGTATTGTATGTGGATGATGAAGAAGACTCAAGAACAACTCTTCGAGGATACTGCGAAGACTTCGTTTCAAATGTAACGGTTTTCGTCTTTTCCAGTTTAACGGCGGCCAAGGAAGCTGAGGAAAGTTTTGGACCCTTCGATGCGTACATCATAGATGGGGAGATTGGAATGTATCGTGGAGAGCCTTGGGCAGACGAGCTCGTAGAGAAAGAGCGGCTGAATGTGATTTTATTCTCTGGGGGACCTGGAGAAACCCTCGCGAGAGTAATCAAGAAGCAAAATTTTCCGGAACTCCTGAAGTTCCTGGACGCTCTTTGAACATTAGGAACCTAAAGACGAAAGTCTTGAACAGCTGCTGTGGCTGAGGTTCCTTTCCTTTTTCCTTATTTAGACCTATCTAATACCCACAAAATCAACAAAATCTAATAAGTCTTTCTTCATTTCATCTAAAATCTCATCCGAATAAGTCCCTCGGTCTAGAAACTCAGGTGAATTTGTTTTAGATGGTATAAACTTCTGCAAATAGTATTTTTTGGCTCCTTTCAACATCTTTCCAATCAACATAACATCCTCATAAGTAAGCTGATCCTTAACAACTGTCGTTCTAAACTCATAATCTATAGCCTTTTGCATTATCAAATCAATGCTTCTACGAATATTAGCTATCAAAACATCTCTATTTGCAATAAATGAATACTTATGTAAAGGCGCTTTTATATCCATTGCTACATAATCTATAAGCCTTTTCTCTAAGCCATCAGATAACATATCAGGATTTGTGCCATTTGTATCCAATTTAATCTTAAACCCAAGGGCCTTAACCTTGGAAAAGAAATCTAAAAGATCGTGATGCAACGTCGGCTCTCCTCCTGTTACAACAAGGGCATCCAATTTTCCAACCCTGCTTTTTAAGAAATCCAACACCGTAGAAACGGGAATGGGCTCGCTCCAATCTTTTGGGTCTAAAAGTTCCGGATTATGACAATAACCACACCGAAAGTTACATCCTTGAGTAAAAATAATACAACTTATCAAATCCGGATAGTCTATTAAAGAGCTTTTTTGCAACCC
>CAZMKN010000002.1:17890-26842 GCA_964567095.1 uncultured Candidatus Saccharibacteria bacterium
TTCATTCCCACTAAGCCAATAGTCGAAAAATGATTTTTCCAGAACTGGCCAAATCTCTCTTTCATACCGCGCAGGTAAAATTTGGTGTAAGGATACAAATCTTTATCAGTAAAATCTTCCAAAACCTTTCTTTTTATTTCCAAGGATTCCTTAGATAAGTCCATTAGCTTAGATAAAGTATCCAAAAACTCACTCTCATTTTTAGCCTGAAAACCAATTTTTGGCATATTTATAGTAACGACTCCAATGGACCCCGTTAGAGGATAGGCTCCGAAAAGTCCTCCTCCGCGTTTCACCAATTTCTTCGTATCTAAACGTAAGCGACAGCACATAGAACGGGCGTCGTCGGGGCTTAAATCAGAGTTAATGAAATTACTAAAGTAAGGTATTCCATATTTCGCGGTCATTTCCCAAAGTCCTTCCAATAAGGGATTGTCCCAATCAAAATCCTTTGTTATGTTATATGTGGGAATAGGAAAACTGAAAACACGCCCAGAAGCATCTCCTTCCATCATTAATTCTAAAAAGGCCTTATTAAAAATATTCACTTCTTTCTGGAAATCTCCGTAAACTTCCTCTTGGTACTCGCCTCCCACAATCACATGTTGATCGACTAAAGCTTTTGGAATTAATAGATCGATCGTTACATTCGTAAAAGGAGTCTGAAAACCAACTCGAGTCGAAACATTCATGTTGTATAAAAACTCCTGCAAGGCCTGTTTTACCTCTTTATAAGAAAGTTTGTCGTAACGAATAAAAGGGGCTAGCAAAGTATCAAAGTTTGAAAAAGCCTGCGCCCCAGCAGACTCTCCTTGAAGGGTATACATAAAATTTACAGCTTGTCCTAAAGCAGCCCCAAAGTGTTTGGGAGGCTTACTTTCTATCTTACCCCTCACGCCCGTGAAACCGCTTTTTAGAAGGTCCGCCAAATCCCATCCCACGCAATAAACAGATAAACTACTCAGGTCATGGATATGAAAATCACCTGCAAGATGAGCTTTCTTAACCTCTGGGGGATAGATTTTCTGCAACCAGTAAACCTTGCTAATCTCTGAGGAAACATAGTTGTTCAAGCCCTGGAGTGAGTAAACCATATTACTGTTTTCATTAACCTGCCAATCAACCCGATCTAAATAACCATCCATTAAAGCCACATCAGCTGTTTCCTCAATCTCGCGCATCTTTTTATGCTGATCTCTGTATATAATATAAGCTTTCGCAGTCTTCTTAAATGAGGACATCAAAAGAGTTTCCTCTACTACGTCTTGTATATCCTCTACGGATGGGATTTTCTTACCAAGTGTTTGGTGGGCAAGGGTTACGGCTCTAGTAGCCAATTGACGCGCACGGGCCTCTTTAAACTCCCCCGTTGCATCGCCCGCCGCCGAAACAGCCTTGACTATTCTCTCAAAATCAAACTTCACTACGGAACCACTTCTTTTCTTAACTTTCTCGTACATTAAAACTCCTTACAAACAACTATATATTAGTTGAAATTAAAATAACTATTATACTGGGAACGGACAGTTTATATATCAAGTTTATATTGGGTTATGGAATAAAAAATTTGCACTGCCATGAAAATTTTCATCCTACAACCAAAAATCCATTTTCTAGATGCTTATCGATACTATGAAAGAATGGCCAAGTCATCAAGACACGCGCGTTGAACGATTAGTCCTTTGACAGCGTAGTAACAATATAAACAACAAAACATTATGAAAGTGGTTTGACTAATTTTTACTGTTAGTATTTATCCAAACGGATTGTACTAACCCAAGCATGGCGAGATTTGTAATAAGGGCGGAACCGCCGTAGGTCATGAAAGGTAAAGGAATTCCTGCAATAGGCATTAAGCCAAGATTCATGCCAACATTTATAAATATCTGACTAAAAAGAGTTATGAAAACACCTATACTCAAAGATACTCCTAGAAAATCTTTCGCTTTGAAAGCAATACGCAAAATAAAAGCGAGAAGAAAAACGAAAAATAAAAGGAGAACGATAAAGCCGATAAACCCCCATTCCTCAAGAAAGGAAGCTAAAATAAAGTCTGTCCAATAAGCAGGCAGGAAGTTCAGGTGGGATTGACTACCCCTCCCAAAACCCTTGCCGAAAAGTCCGCCGGAACCTACGGCAATTAAGGATTGTACTACGTTGTAGCCGGCTCCTAAATCATCTAATTGAGGATTTAAAAACACCAAAATTCTCTGTTTCTGATAATCTTTTAACATATTCCAAATTTGTGAAGATCCCAAACTCAAAATGGAAAACCCGACTACAAACCAAAGCTTGTTTAACCCAACATAAAATAGAACCCCTATCAAAGTTCCGATTAATATTAGAGTCGTTCCCAAATCCGGTTGGACAAAGACCAGAATGAAGAATGGTATGAAAGGGAGAATTAATTTAAGAAGTCCTTTAACTCCGGAGATATTTTCGTACTTTTTCGAGATTAGAGCCCCCAACGCTAAAATCTCAACAAATTTAGCAAATTCGGAAGGCTGTAGAGAAATTCCAAATAAAATAAACCAACGTACTGAGCCCGAAACAGTTTTACCTAGAATAAAGACCAGGGCAAGAAGAATTAAATTACCAAAATAGAAGTATTTCCATAAAGAAGCGGAGAATTCATAATTTAGCAAAGAAAAAACTAAGTAAACCGCTACTCCTACAATAAAGAACAAAAGCTGATTCTTCGCATGTTCTGGACTCACTGAGTAAAGCGTCGTGAATCCTAAGGCAAAAATCAGGATCGGCGGGATTACGAGACCTAAGTTAAATTTTTTCCACAACATAGTCCGGACCTAAGCTTAATTCAACGGCACCAACGGCTTCAGAAATTTCCATAGAGTATTTTTCCAAAAGCTTTCTGTGGGCATCTGTATCGGGAATTGCAACCTTAGCTTTATCGCCCAAACTCATTCCCGCTTTTTTTCGTGCCTTCTGAATATTGCGAATTACGTTACGGAGAGCGCCTTCGAGTTTTAATTCTGAGGTAAGTTCAGTGTTTAACACAACTGTGTTTTGTTCATCAGTAATATAGGAGTCAGGAAAATCTCTGGAAAACGAAACTACATTTATCCCCTTAACATTCACTTCGCTCCTTACTATATCTGGATAATTTACAGGGGATGCGGTTCCCAAACTATCTAGGGGCTGCCTTATACCTAAACCTACTGAATCTCTTAGTGCTAACACTTTGGAAACCACTTCCCTATCTGAAGCCATTTTCTCCAGCATGTCCGAGTGCTTTTCTAAAAGCTTTTCATCAACCTGTGGATAATCCACGAGATGTACAGAGAGTGTTCCCCCCGGAGCTCTTAGGCTTTGATAAATAGCTTCAGTAGTAAACGGGATAATTGGCGCCGCTACCTTGGAAAATTTGAAAAGTACGGTGTAGAGCGTACCTAGAGCCTGCGCATCTCCGGATGAGATTCTATCGCGTGACCGGCGAATATACCACCGAGAAAGATCGTCTACAAAATCTTCCACTGCTTGAACAGCCGGAGGAATAATGTAGTTCTGCAAGTTTTCCTCTACTATTTTTTGGGTTTGCGCTAGACGCACTTTTATCCAAATATCTAAGGTGTTATCAGAATTTTTGGTATTTTCAGCACTAACTGAGCTGTCAGAATGCCAATCAAACTTATTCGCGTATAAAACGAAATACTTCACGCTATTCCAGAGAATATTTAAAACATTTTTCTGCTTAACTTTTATCTCGGTTTCGTCAAAACTAGCGTTTTCACCTATCATCAGGGGGGAATTCATTAGCCAGAGTCGCAAAGCGTCGCCACCATAGGTTTGAAGAACTTCCTTTGGATCAGTGTAATTCTGATAGGTTTTGCTCATTTTTCGCCCATCATTTCCTGCAATTACACCTGTACAGATTACGTTCTTAAACGAGGCGGTTCCAAAAAGAGCGGTGGACAAACGGTGCATTACATTAAACCAAGCTCGAACTTGCGCAACATATTCTACTACGTAATCACCTGGATAATTAGACTCAAACTTTTCCTTATTTTCAAAAGGATAATGAAATTGTGCATAAGGCATGGAGCCGGATTCAAACCAACAGTCCAAAACTTCAGGAATACGTGTATAGATCTTTCTGTCCCTTTCTATAGTCACATCGTCTATGTAAGGCCTGTGTAAATCTTTTACTTTTTGGCCAGAAAGCTCTTCCAATTCTGCCACAGAACCCACCACAATCCTCTCACCATCTTTAGATTCCCAAACAGGCATGGGAGTAGCCCAAAAGCGGTTTCTAGAAATGCACCAATCAGGGGCTGTTTTAATTACGTGCTCAAAGCGATCTTTTTTAATTGATGCGGGCACCCATTTAATCTCCTCATTATTTTTCAGCATATCTTTCTTAAGGGCTTGTACATTTACGAACCAAGAGGGTTGCGACTTATGAATGAGTAATGTATCGCAACGATCGTGGAAAGGAACTCTGTGTAAAACCCTCTTATTACTGAATAATAAATTTCTTTCTGTAAGATTTTCTAAAATAGATTCATTAGCTTTTTCGTAGTAGATTCCTTCAAATGGATTTTTTCCCGCGTTTCCGGGAATAAACTTAGCCCCATCATCCAAAGTTAACATGGTCGAAAGATTATAATGCTGCCCCATTTCAGTATCAATATCTCCAAATCCAGGAGCTGAGTGCACAATTCCGGTACCTTCGTCCATCGTTACCATTCCTTCGTAAGAGTAAATTTTGAAGTCGTTCTCATTACGAGCAAAAAAAGTGTAGGGAGGTTCATAGGAAAGTCCTAAAAGCTCTTTACCTAAAAATTCTTTCTCTACAATGTATGTGCCCTCATCAAAAACGGCCTTCAATCTTGGAGAAGCCACTATGTACTTTTCGTTATTTGCAGAAACTAAGGAATATTTTTGATTTTCGTCTAACACCAATCCCCTATTTGAAGGAATTGTCCAAGGAGTTGTAGTCCATGCTAAAAAATAGGAGCCTTTAAATTCTCCGTCTAGCAGCTTAAACTTGACCGTAATCGCAGGGTCTTCTACCTCTTTATAGGAGTTGTCCATTGCGATTTCAAAATTAGAAACGGGGGTTCCGCAAACGGGACAATAAAGAGAAGTTCGTACTCCTTTGTAGATTAAACCTTTCTCATAGAGTTTTTTAAATGCCCAAATCACAGACTCCATGTAGGATTGATCTATAGTCTTGTAGGCGTTTTCCATATCTACCCAACGACCAACTCGATCAATATACCAACCCCACTCCGCGGAAATTTCGGATGTGTATTGGTAACAAGCCTCCGTAAACTTTTCTAAACCAAAGGTTTCAATTTCTTTTCTATGCTTTATTCCAAGCCTCTTCTGAACCTTATTTTCTACGGTTAATCCATGGGCATCCCAACCCCAAACGCGCTCAACTCTTTTTCCTTTCATTGTCCAATAACGAGGGATTAAATCTTTTGCTATGGAACCTAAAAGCTGCCCATAATGAGGAAGTCCGGAAATAAAGGGAGGGCCGTCGTAAAAAACATAGGCGTTATCCTTGGATCTTTGTTCTACGGATTTTTCAAAAACTAAGTTTTCTTTCCAGAATTTTAATACGGATTCTTCTAGATCGACCAATTTTTCGACTTTCGGTAGTTTGAAGTTTTCTGACATACCTGCTGATTATATTAACAGATTTTATTATTGCTACAAAGCGTAGAAATCAAGGTATTGCTAGAAAAAACCAAATCGGCCTGGCGCGCCCTGTAAATTAATATCAATACCATCGCTAGGATGAAAAGGATCAATAAAAGTAACCACAGTAGGTAAAACGAATTTTTTGATTTTCTTTCTCTGTGCAAAAACATATACTTATTGTATAATAGCACGGCCGTTTAGCACGTGTCGCGTAAATTTAAGGGGGTGTAGCTCAGTGGTAGAGCAACTGGCTTTTAACCAGTGTGTCGTGGGTTCGATTCCCTCCACCCTCACCATTTGGTATGTTAGATCTATCGAATGTACTTTTAGTGCGAAGATAGGGGCTAATTTAGGTGTTCCAGAAAGTAATTCTTCATAGGTAGGTGGTTGTTCAAAAAGTAGTCCAAAATATTCAGCAGTTTTAAGTGGTTTTGACCGATCTAGCAGTAATTCTTCAAACTGATTCCCTTTAGGGTCACAAATAGGTTTTTTTGACAATAGCAAAGTATCAGTTTAAACTGTATCTAGATAGTCATCTATATCAATGACTTACTATATATGAAACAAACTATTCTTTCATCTAAACAAAGCGAGCTTTTGGAGAATTTGATCGTCAAATACGGTCAAATAGTAACATTTGACCAGGTTGTCTGTGAAGCTAAAAGCACATGGGATTATAAACAAACTAAAAATCTTATCACTAAGCTAACCAAAAATGGTTGGCTGATTCGAATCAAAAGAGGTCTTTATGCTATCTCAGATCTTAGTACACGAGGATTTTTATCTCTCTCTCCCTATTTAGTGGCTAATTTCTTAGTTACAGATTCCTATGTCTCTTTTGAGTCGGCTTTACAGTACTATGGCATGTTTGATCAGTTAACGGATAAAACTGTTTCTGTGTCGTCAAGAGCTTACAAAACGGTCAAACTTCATAATGTGGAATATAGTTTTGTAAAAACTAAAGTGACACAATATTTTGGTTGGCAGGATATGGTTATAGACAATAGAACCGTCCATATTGCGACGGCGGAAAAAGCTCTTATAGATATTGTTAATTTTCATAAAAATAAATATGCAATCGATTTAGTCATTGAGAAGCTTCAGAAACATAAAGATAGTTTAAATATGGCTCGACTGACTGATTACCTTACTAAATTTTCCTTTAATACCATTAAAATATTTGGATTTATCTTTGATCTTCTGGGGTTTGATTCAACTCAGTTATATACGATTGTCCAAACCAAACGTGGAACTCATTGGATGCTAACCGGCGATCAAAAATTTAATGCCAAGTGGCGCCTATATTACGATCCTTATTTTGATAAATACCAGAAACTCTTATGAATATATCCATAATTACTCGCCAACAACTGGAAATCATAAATAGAAAAACTTTAAAATATCCTTTGCATATTGCCGAAAAAGATTACTTTCTGGCGTTGGTAATGCAGATTATTTCGAAAGCATCTTTAGGGAAGAATTTGGTATTTAAAGGTGGAACGGCAATTCATCATTGCTATTTGGAACAATATCGGTTTTCCGAAGACTTAGATTTTTCTTCAAAACAAAGAACGATAACCCTTATTGAAATGCGAAAAATGTTTACAGGTATTGATTGCTTGAATATAAAGAAAGATTATTTGTCAGGGGCGACAGTGAAAATAGAAAAATTACAATATATCGGTCCCTTGGTTCAACCCAATTTCCTGAAGGTAGAAATTGATTTTCTTCAAAACGTGCTTTTACCGTCTCAAATTGTTACTTATCAAAATGTTTGGGGATTAGATTTTAAAGTCTTTGCCATGGACATGAAAGAAATTTGTGCTGAAAAAATACGAGCCATGAGCGATCGTGCCCGCTACCGGGATTTTTACGATCTCTATTTACTTTGGGAGAAATACCAACCTGATCTAAATGAAATAATTGGTTATGTCAAACAAAAAGAAATCCGAAAACCGATTACTAAAACCAACATTAAAAATAATTGGCTGGTAGTAGGTACACAAAAGAATTTGGAAATGAACCAAATTTATTATTCCCGGAAAATAGATGATGAGCAGATCAAAACCATGATAGATAATTTACCGTTTACTGAACTTAAGTAGGATAGGAGTGTTATGTATAAAAAAAGTAACATTATATTGATATATGGACTTATATTATGGGGAAGAGTGGGATTGGCAGATCGATAATGTAGCAGACTTAATATTGGATATTGGGAAATAGGTGTTCCAGATTAGAACCAGCGGGGTCACCAATGATATAATTTCCCTATTCATGAATCAGACAAAAATCGTTGAGGAAATCGAAAAATTTGTTGAGAACGCTTGTAAAAAAGATTCGAATTACTATGGTTACTCCGCTTGGACGCATCATATTGCAGTAGTATACAAATTTGCGAAGCAGCTCGCTAAAAAACTCAATGCGGATGAGGAAATAGTCGGGATAGCCGCATTGCTACACGATTATGCATCGATATATGATAAGAAGCTGTACCCAGAACATCACTTACACGGAGCCGTTCTCGCAAAAAAATTATTGACTAAATATGATTATCCAACAGAAAAGATTGAACATGTAAAAGAATGTATCCTCACTCACAGGGGCAGTAAAAGCATGAAACGAAATTCAATTGAGGCGGAAATTTTAGCAAGTAGCGACGCCATGGCACATATTGCTTCCATAGACTCAGTGTTTTACTTAGCATATGTAATTCACGGAATGGGCGTAAACGAAGGAACAAAATGGGTTCTAGGTAAGGTAGAACGGGGTTGGAAAAAATTAATGCCAGAGGCAAAGGAAATCATCAAACCGCAATATATGGCTATAAAGGAAAGCTTTAAAAATAACGGTAATTTCAGCACTTTCTAATTCTCATCATCTATATTTTGACATAAATTCTGCGGAATAATTGATAAATCTAAGAACAGTTGTTAGTATATAAACAGAGTAAATCAAGCTCACAAGGAGGCAGTAATGTTGTTGCCCAAGGATGTGCAAGATATTCGAGATCTATGGGCGGGAGGTTTAACTGTTAGTGAGATAGCCAGAGAGGCGTGTGTTATTCGAGAGGTTGTTATGGGCGTTGCGCATGCCCCATACATCTCAACAGACGCCGCAGTACACCGTGCTGAGAAACTTCTATCTGGCATGACACGTCGGCAGATCGGCTCCATCATGGATCCTTCATCGATCCTGAGCGGATACTGATGGATATTGTTTTCGTGAGCAGCTTCGGCGATCCTTATCAATCGAAAGATTATGAGGGTCGCCACTTTTTTG
>CAZMKN010000002.1:26942-37243 GCA_964567095.1 uncultured Candidatus Saccharibacteria bacterium
CCAATTTTTCTAACGGTAAAAGTCTTTGAAACATCAGAACCCTTAATTCCAATAACAATTCCCTCAAAAGGCTGGATTCTCGTTTTTTTGCCCTCACGAATTTTATAATGAACGCGCACAGTATCCCCTACTTGAAAAGATTCTATATGTTCAATTTTAGATGCGTCAAATTTTAGTGCCATAACGTTATGAAGGTTAACAAAATTTCGTTAAGAATTCAATCCCTTTAGTACAAGTATACTATACAGCTACTTTTGAACTGATTTTTATAACTAATCCGGATTTGTTTGCACTTACATTAATATTGTCGCCGTCCAGAAGTTCTGTTGAAATAATTTTGGACGACAGAACATTTTCCAGCTCCTTTTGGATTATCCTTCTTAGAGGGCGGGCGCCGTATTCATCGCTAGTGCCCTTCTCTACAAGATAATCTAAAGCCTTTTTATTAAGTTTTAAGGTTATCTTGTGATCATCTAGCAACTTTTGGGTGTTGGAAATCAGGTTTTTAGCTATCTGCCGAATATCATCGTGGCTCAATGTGGTAAATATCACTGTCTCATCTATCCTGTTTAAAAACTCAGGTTTAAATGTATCTTTTAATATTTTCTCAACGCGCGATTTATACTCACTCATATCTTTGGTACCCTTCTTACTGCTACTATCGAATCCAATTGCGGAGCGCTTTAAAACCTCAGAGCCAACATTAGAAGTCATTATCAAAATAGTATTCTTGAAATCCACAGCTCTACCTTTACTATCCGTTAAGCGACCGTCCTCCATGATTTGGAGAAGCGTATTAAATACGTCCGGGTGAGCCTTCTCAACCTCGTCTAACAAAATAACGGAAAATGGCTTTCTTCTCACTGTCTCTGTTAGATTACCGCCTTGATCATAACCAACATATCCAGGAGGAGCCCCTATCATTTTGCTCACAGAGTGGCGTTCCATATACTCGCTCATATCTAAGCGTACTAGCATGTTCTCGTCACCATATAGAACTTCAGCTAAAGCTTTACACAACTCGGATTTTCCTACTCCAGTGGGCCCCAAGAACAGAAAGGTACCAATGGGTCTCTTTGGGTCCTTAAGACCTGCCCGAGCTCTTCTAATGGCTCCAGCGATTACATTTACCGCACCTTTTTGATTAACTAAGCGATTATGGATTAATTCCTCTAACTTCATGAGTTTTTCCTTTTCCTCCAAACTTAACCTCTCCAAGGGAATTCCGGTAGCCCGCGAAACTATCTTGATAATGTCATCTTCTGTAACATTAGGGATTTCCTCAAACTTCGTCTTTGTCCATATCTCAACCAGCTCGTCCCGTACCTTATCAAGTGTTCCTTGCTCGCTCTCCAATTTGGCCTTATCTTCCTTAGAAACTCCTTTTTTTCTAACCAACACTTTAATCTCACTAAGGCGTTCATTAACTTGCTTCAAATTGTCAGGCTCCTTAACCTGCGAAAGTCTTACCAAGGCACCTGCTTCATCTACCAAATCAATAGCCTTATCAGGCAAAAACCTATCACTTATATAACGATCCGACATCCTCGCAGCTGTTTCCAGCGCCTCATCCGTAATATGAACCTTGTGGTGCTGCTCATATCTTTCTCTCAAACCCTGTAAAATAGCTATGGTATCTTCGATCGAGGGTTCCTTTACCATAATGGGCTGAAATCTCCTTTCAAGTGCGGCATCCTTCTCTATGTATTTTCTATAATCATCAATAGTTGTAGCGCCAACCATCTGTAACTCGCCTCGCGCCAGGGCCGGTTTCAAAATATTCGCCGCATCCATAGAACCCTCAGAAGAAGCGCCTGTGCCAACCACCATATGAAGTTCATCTAAAAACAAAATTATCTGACCCTGGGCCTTAATAACTTCATCAATAATATCCTTTAAACGTTTCTCGAACATCCCGCGATGCGTAGTCCCAGCAACTACCGAAGCCAAATCTAAAGCAAAAACCCGCTTCCCTTTTAAGGGTTCCGGAACCTTCCCGTCAACTATCATTTGAGCTAAACCCTCCGCAATAGCTGTCTTACCAACACCCGGATCGCCAATTAAAACCGGATTATTTTTCGTCCTTCGTGAAAGAATATGAATAACTCTCTCAATCTCTTCTTTACGCCCTATAACTGGATCTAGCTTATCTTTTTTAGCCATTTCAGTTAAGTCATTACCAAACTTTTCCAAGAGAGACACATTTGATGTTGTTTCTTTTTGAAGTTGATTGAAACACACCTCACACAGAGCCATATAAACAGGCTTTCCGTTTATTATTTTAGTTGTGGAAATTACTGCGGGACGTTGCCCGCATCTTTGACAAATTACCATAGCGCTCTGTAATTGTAACACTTTTTAGCAGTTAGATAAAGTGAATGATAAGTGGAAAACGACGCACTTAAATTTATACTTCAGCCCGTATAGAAGCTAAAATACTAGCTTAAACTATTTACTTAAAAGCGTCTAAGATTGAAAAGATCGCTATGGCTATAGAACCTACTATAACCCCTATCACCTCACCCATGATCACAGCATTAAAGACGAATGAGTACGAAACTCAGGATAGCTCTCGTTTCGTAACTTATTCAAGATTTACATTAATCAATGCTCCCAAACATCTCCCACGAAACTATTTGTTGTCACAGGAACCTTGGTAATAAAAAGTTTAGCCGCTCGTATCATTTCATCAGACTGAATCTTTGCCCACTCCTCGGCCTGATCCTCGCGTAACTCACAGACAATCTCATCATGTACGGTATGTGTTATACCGCCATCAAATTTCCCCTCGTCGAAATATTTTTGTAGGAAAACAAAGGCGAACTTAATGGCGTCAGCATTTGTTCCCTGAATCGGATGATTTTTTGCTTGTCTTCTAATACTGGCCATCCTCCTTCTATAATCAGGGTCGGAGGGAGCGGGCCTCTTATACCAACGTTTCCTCCCCATAGGTGTCCTACTCCAACCATTTTTAACGGCTGTCTCGGACAACCTGTTCAAGAACTCCCTTACACTCGGATAGCTTTTGAAATACAATTCCATATATTCCTCACCTTTCTCTGGGGTCACTCCAATCTGAGTAGCCAGTCCACGGTAGCTCATACCATACATTAATCCAAAACCTATAGGTTTGGCGATCTGGCGTAACCCAGGATGTTTTTCCTTAAACTCATTTTCTAAACAATAAGGCACGTTAAACATTAAAGAGGCTGTATAAGAATGAAGGTCCTTTCCTTCTTTTAAGGCATTTACCATTTTTTCGTCCTCGGACAAATTTGCCAAGACGCGCATTTCAAATGACGAGTAGTCAACGGTAACTAATTTATAGCCAGGTGCTGGATTAAAAAGTTTTCGGAAAGGCACTTCTTCGGAATTTCTTGGAATTTGCTGCAAGTTTGGGTTTTTGCACGAGAACCTTCCGGTGGCCGTACCCATCTGATTATAATCTGGGTGAAGTCTTCCTGTTACAGGATTTATTTGAGCCAATAAGGATTCTCCAAAAGCGGATATCAGTTTTTCATATTTTCTATAATTCCTTAGAGTCTTAACAATGGGATGATCCACCGTTTGGAGAAGACCCTCGCCCGTAGAAGGAAGATTTAGACCGAGTCTTTTGTTGAACAAGTCCATAAGCTGTGTCTGAGAATTCATGTTCATAGCATCAATGGAATTTCCAAAAAGATCGTGGGAATTTGTATGATAATAAGGGCGTATCATTTCTTGGAACTTTGTGGCGTATTCATGCCTTTTTCTATCCAAATCCCCAATTACTTCCCTCCACTTTCCCACATTGATTAAAATACCGCGTAATTCCATCTCTGCCACAACAACTGTCGAAGCAAATTCCAATTTAGCAACTTTTATCAAATTTTCCTGTTTTAATTTCTCTAACTGTATTTTAAATATAGGGAACAACACTAAGGTGTCTAGTGCCGAGTACTTTATCTGCGCCTCAGTAATCTTTCCTAGGTAATTCACGAAGCTTTTTCTGACATTTTTAGCCATGTCAAAACCGCAGTATTCTAAAGTTAGCTCTTTTAGAGATGGGTTTTTACCCACTAGCCCGGCCGTCAAAACTGCCCCCGCCAACATTGTGTCATACACGTTGTTTAAACGCGCTCCGGCCTGTAGCTTTATGAATTTGTAGTCAAATTTCGCATTATGTAGCAACTTAACTTTTTTCTTGTTCTCCAACAAAGCTTTTAACCTGGAAATAGATTTAAGATCTAGCTCTTTAGCATCAAATATAAAGCTTTTGGTTTCGTTTCCAATCTGCAACAACAACAAAGTATCTATATAAGGATCTAAGCCTGTTGATTCCACATCGATACCTATCACGGGGTATTTTTCCAACACGGAAAGGGCTTCGTCTGCTTTTGTAGCTGTGTCGACGTAGAGGTATTTAGGTTTATCTGGATTAAAAGCCAAGTCCATATCTATATCTTATTGTTTTTAGTCTTGAGACTCAAGAAGGATCTTTCACCGAGGGTGGGGGACATCCTCAGATGACTCAGATAGACTTGTTTATTAACTCTCGAATTAAGTTTGGATCAGCCTTTCCCTGAATCATTCTCATTACCTGCCCCACTAAAAATTCTATTGCGCTTTCCTTTCCGTCTCGTATTTGCTTAACAACTGCGCGGTTGTCATTCATTACTCCTATCACAATTTCCTCCAACTTCGGAACATTGTCAATTTTAACGCTGCGCTCTCTTATCAAACGGATGAGTTCCTGTGCGGATACGTCCCTAATACTCGCATCGTTTACCAACAGATTTACCAGCCTTTTTACGTCCCCACCAAGCCCGACTGCCTCCTCTAATAAACCAACCAAGTTCTTGCTAAACAAAACTGAGACCTCTTGATCGCTTAAATCATATTTATCGCGCAAACTTTTTTTTACCTCTTCCGGCAGTCTAACTTTTGAACTCCCCAACTTTGCCAGATAATCCTTGTTGAAAACCATGGGAGGAATATCAGGCTCCGGAAAATACCTATAATCTTCAGCCCCCTCCTTACTCCTTTGTAAAACTGTCTCCCCTGTTTTCTCGTTGTAACCTCGGTTTTCCTGCCTCAGAGCCCCTCCTTTCTCTAAAATCTTTCTTTGTCTTTTGATTTCAGATCTTACAGCTTTCTCCATGAACCTGAATGAGTTTATGTTCTTCACCTCTACTTTATACGCAGGCAACCTTCCTTCCTCAAACATTTCCTGCGTTCTTAAAGAAATATTCGGCTCTATTCTTAACTGTCCTTTCTCCATGTTTGCGTCTGAAACACCTAAATAACGAACGATTTCCTGAACCTTCCTGCAAAACTCTACAGCATCAGTAACGGAATAAATCGTGGGCTTTGTTACCAATTCAATTAGAGCTATTCCGGACTTATTAAAGTCAATTAGAGTCTCGCTCCCTTCATGAAAGGATTTTGCTGTGTCCTCCTCCAAGTGAACGCGTTCAATTTCAATTTTAGTTCCAGAGGACAGCTTCAAAAAACCTTCACTACAAAGTGGGTTTTTATATTGGCTTATCTGGTAACCTTTCGGAAGATCCGGGTAAAAGTAATGCTTGCGATCAAAATTGGAGTGCTCATTAATCCTACAATTTAAAGCGATTCCCAATCTATGCGTTTTCTCTATAGCATCTCTATTTGGAACCGGCAGCGCTCCTGGCATCCCCAAACAAACGGGACAAGTTCGTGTGTTAGGCTCTACCGAATAAATTCCATCCGTAGAACAGCCGCAAAACATCTTTCGGTCCGTTTTGACATGCATATGTATCTCAAGACCTAAAACTAGGTGGTAAGGATCCAATAACTTTTTTTCTTCTTCCAACTTAAAATTCATAAATAAACTCCTAAACTTTCCAAACCTTTCTTAAAATCGGTTAGAGCCTCTTCCAAAACAAAGTAAGTGGGTTCGTAGGAAACATCATGCACTAAGGCGTTCCTTACTTTGTGGGCTTTCCATAATTTGTCATACACTGCCCAATCAAATTTTTTCTGAGCATTCTTTAAGCGTTCTCCCATATTTTCGCCGGTAGATACATCCTTTAGGGCAGCGTCCAATAACTTATCTGCTGTAATTAAAGCCTGTCTTAGCTGACTGGGTTTCTTCGTTTTCAGGGCTAGATCTATAGAAACCCGCCACTTATTTTGTATAGTAAGGATTGTTTGCGCAGACACGCGATGTGTTTTCGGCCCTTTCGGATTAAATAAAAACTTTATGAAATCGACAAATAAACTCATTTAATTTTCTCCTTTTTTCATGAACGAGAAATTGCCATTATGGGCTTGATAAACGTTAGCCACATTTAATATTTTCTCTTCGCCGAGCCGATTTCCTATAATTTGGGCACCAACCGGAAGGTCTTGGACAAATCCAACCGGAATTGTTATCCCACAAAGACCCGCTATCGTACTGGGTTCGGTTAACCTATCCATCAGCTCACCAAACATTGGATCGTTAGCGCTTTCTCCTAAATTTAAGGCCACACACGGCATCGTCGGGCCAATTAACACATCCACTTTTTCAAAAGCCCTATCAAAATCCTCAACAATTAGAGTGCGCACCTTTTGGGCCTTAGCATAGTACTCATCATAATAACCTGCGCTCAGCACATGAGCACCTAACATCATCCTTTTTTTGGCCTCGAACCCAAACGAGTCACGAGTATTTCCATAACGAATCCCATCAAATCGGGCCAAATTTGAGGAAACCTCTGATCTTTGTAAAATTGTGTAAACGGCAATAGAGTATTTTGGGTCTAGAAGGTCTACATCTACTATTTCTGCGCCCCGATCCACCAAAAAATCAAGGAAATCCTCCAGCCTCTCGCTGATTCCTTCCTGCAAATCCGCTTCGAAATAAGATTTTGGTTTTCCCACTTTTAGTCCTTTTAAAGACCTATCTAAGTTTGCGGAGTAATTGGCGATAGTATTTGGGGCTGTAGTAGCATCCAGCGGATCTTTACCCACCAAAACTTCTAAAACATAAGCGGAATCCCAAACGGTTTTTGTTATAAGTCCAGGAGAGTCGGTGGATGAAGCCATTGCTATCAAACCATACCTACTAACGCGCCCGTAAGTTGGTTTTAATCCCGTAACCCCACACCAAGAGGCGGGTCCTCTAATACTTCCTCCGGTTTCGCTACCTACAGCAAAGACGCACATGTTTGCCACGACCGCGGCTGCCGAACCTCCTGAAGAGCCCCCCGGAACCTTATCTAAATTCCAAGGATTCTTTGTTGTAAAAAAATCTGAGTTTTCTGTGGAAGACCCGTGCGCAAAGGCGTCCATGTTTGTCTTACCCAAGAGGATTGCCCCAGCTTCTTGTAGTTTTTTGGTAACTGTAGACTCGTAAGGCGGTTCAAAATTTTCCAATATTTTCGACCCAGCAGTTGTTTTTGTTCCCTTTGTACAGTAATTATCTTTACAAGCGTAGGGAACGCCGAGTAAGGGCATGTTCTTAAAAGCGCTGGTTCCTTTTTCGGAAATCAAATCATCTGCTTTTTTGGCGCCTATCAGAGCATTTTCCTTAATTAAAGTAATAAAAGCCTTAATTTCGGGATCTTTACTTTCTATAGCGGAAAAGCAGTCCACAACAAGTTCTTTACTCGTAAAATCTCCTTGTTTTAGGCCCTCCAAAGCTTCTTTTACTGTTAATTCGTTTAAATTAGACATACTCTACCGATTAAAAACTGCCTTAGTAACAAACTTTTTATCTCTAACTTTATCAGCATTTTTTAAGGTGGCACCTTGTTCTAACGTCAATCTACCCATATCAATTGTCTGAAATACATTCTTAAGACCAGTTACCTGAGATGTCTCTGAAACACCTGAAGTATCTAACTTATCCAAAAGAGCAACGTAATCCAAAGTTCCGGAAAACATTTCTGTTAGTTTTGCGAGCTCTTCTTGGGAAAGATTTAAAGCACACAGCTGGGCAACGTGTCTCGTATCTTCTAAATTAAAGTTATTTGACATACGCTCTTTATCTTATCAGAAGCTAGGGGTTTAGAAAATGCCGACGTCTGATAAATACTCGGGCCGAAATTTGCCTTTATTACAAAGGATAAAAGCTCACATAGCTTCAAGACGTGCAATTCTCTCATCCGTTGAGGGATGTGTGTTAAACAAAACGGATAGTCTTGAGCCTCCGGACCTTAAAGGGCTTGTAATATAAAGATGCGCTGTTGCCCCGTTCGCTGCTTCCAGTATTTCTCTGTCGTAAGATAGTTTTCTTAGTGCACTAGCAAGCCCTTGAGGATATCGTGTAATTAGTGCGGCCGTAGAATCAGCTAAATACTCCCTTTTACGACCAATAGCTAATTTAATTAACTCGGCGATAATAGGACTTAACAAAACTAAAACAAGTCCAATAATAAAAAATATCGGGTGGACGGAAGTGCTCCTACTGCTTCTCCTAGACCTATACAGTCGACCGTGTGTAAACAAATCCGCTAATAAAGTAACTGAGCCAACTAAAACACTTACTAATGACATAAATAATATATCTCGATTACCTATGTGGGACATCTCATGAGCAATAACTCCTTCTAGCTCCCTTTTTTCTAAGAAATTAACTATTCCGGACGTGAAGCAAATAACAGCGTGTTCTGGATCTCTTCCAGTAGCAAAAGCGTTCATTGCAGTATCTTCGATCATGTAAATTCGTGGTTTTGGAATTCCTGATGCAATTGACATGTTTTCCACGAGATTATGAAGGCGTTCGTTTTCTTCCGGAAGGACTTTTTTAGCTCTAGAAATTGCTAAAACTATCTTGTCGGAGTTATAGTAACTGAAAAAGGCGCTTAGCCCCGCTACTATAAGTGCAAAACCTGTGTAAAATAGACCGCTCTCACCATAAAACGTATCAAAGAAGAAGCCTATTAAGGACACGAAAAGTACGAACAAGAGCACAGTTGCAATGCTTTGACGCTTATTCTGCTCTATGTGAGTGTAAATCGTTGACATAAAAACAATAGTTTAAGGATAAACCAAATTGAGCTAAGACCGCGCTACTTAAGAAAAATCGACTTTAACGTCTTCTCTTTCGGATTCTTCGGCCTCGAAAAACTCTTTTTCCGTGTGGTTCAGCATTTTTGCGACTAAATTGGTTGGAAATGTCACCAGCATAGTGTTGAAATCGCGAACAACAGAGTTATAGAACTGCCTAGAGTATGAAACCTTGTCCTCCGTGTCCGAGAGTTCCTTTTGTAGATTAACAAAACCTTCCTGCGCTTTTAATTCAGGATAAGCCTCAGCAACGGCAAAGAGAGACTTTAACGCCATCCCTAGTTGCTTATCTGCTTCGCCAGCCTCTTTAGCGGTTGAAGCGCCCATTAATGCTGAACGAGCCTCAGTAACCTGTGTGAAAACGCCTTCTTCGTGGGAAGCGTAACCTTTTACCGTCTCCACAAGATTGGGAATTAAGGCTGCGCGCCTTTTTAGTTGTACATCTATCTGGCTCCAAGCCTCTTCTATACGAACTTTAAGCTTAGCGAGCTTGTTGTACACTCCGATGAAATACATGAAAACAACACCTACAAAAATAGCGAGAACCAGCAGGGGTCCTCCGAGTAATAAGTCCATAAACACCTCCTTATAAAAGATTTACTGGTTAAATTATATACAAAAGACGGCCATTTGTTAAGTTTTTGTTTCTTCTTTTAACAAAAGCCCGCACTGCGAATGCAAACCAGAACTACCCCTCACTAAATAAATGAACTAGCTTTATAAAAAGGGGAAATTTGGGAATTATCCCAGGACTGTCTTCAAAAAAGCTTCCTTGGAAAAGGTGTTCAGGATATCGGAAGATTTGCACCAACCCCGACAGGCTAAAGAGACTCCATGCTTCATATAATCCAACATCTCCGTACTATGCGCATCCGAACTTATAATAAGTTTTATGCCTCTATTTCTAGCCTCCCGAATCAAATCGTACGGCAAATCTAAGCGATTCGGTTGTGCATTTATTTCCAAAATCTTGTTGTGCTTTTTGATCTCATCAAATAAAGTCATCCAATCTAAATCCAAGCCATCTCGTTCGTTTAGTAGCCTTCCTGTAGGATGAGCAATAATGTCAACAAGAGGATTCTCAATAGCTACCATCATTCTCCGCATTAGTTGTTCCCTATCCTGATTAAAAGAGGTATGAATTCCGACTATCACATAATCCAGCTTCTTCAAGAACTCGTCCGGTAAACCCAAAGTAGCATCCGCTAAAATATTAACCTCATAACCGTACAAAACCTCTATTTCCGTATATTTCTCGTTTAATTTGTCGAATTTCTTTCTCTCACTAT
>CAZMKN010000002.1:37343-40807 GCA_964567095.1 uncultured Candidatus Saccharibacteria bacterium
ACCTCTATTTCCGTATATTTCTCGTTTAATTTGTCGAATTTCTTTCTCTCACTATCTATTAATTTTTTCACATCGCCATATCCCCTGCTCTGAATGCTTGGCGCGTGATCAGAAATACCGACATACTCATACCCCCTTTCAATGCAGGTTTCTATCATTTCCTTTAACATATTTGCACCATCAGAAAAGTCTGTATGCATATGAACATCCCCTCTCATATTAGAAAGATCGACCAATTTAGATAACTCGTTTTTAGAGGCTAAAAAAACCTCTTCTTTTCCCTGTCTAATTTCCGGAGGAATATATTCTAATCCAAGGAATTCATAAAACTCCTTTTCGGCAGCAAATTCGTGAAGTTTTTCTGTTTTTACATCCTTAATTCCGTATTCCGACACTGAATAGCCTTTTTCCAAAGCGTACGTTCGTAAAGAAATGTTGTGATATTTAGAGCCAGTAAAATACTGAACCATGGAACCATACTGATCTGGCGACACTACCCTAATGTCCAATTGAAATCCGTTAGACGCAACCACGCTAGCTTTTTTATCGCCCTCAACAAGAACTTCCTCAATCTCAGGGAATTTTAGGAAGTGTTTCATAACTTTATCCAGATTGTTTGTAGAAACAGCAAAATCAGCGTCTCCCACCGTTTCTTTTTTTCGTCTATAAGATCCGAGTGCCTCTATTTCCAAGACCTCATCTAGTTGTCTCATGTAAGAATAAACTCTCTGAATGATTTTATCTGCTTGATACCAAAGTAGGCGAGGTTTCTCATTTTTTGTTTTTTTCATTTCTTGGATAGATTTAAGGATTTGTGCCTCAATTTTTTCACCAAAACCGGGGATATTCTGGATTTCTTTTTTTTCTGCGGCTAGAATCACTTTAGCCAAGGCCGCATTTCGTTCTAAAAGGTTGAGTGCGGAAGCAAGCTTAAAAGCTCTTTTTGGACCAATTCCTTGAATCCCTATAAGCTCAAACATCCCTTCGGGAAGGTCCCTTTTCAAAAGAGTGAAGTTTTTAACAGAGCCTTTTGTAAAAAGCTCGTCCAAATGTTGAGCTAAACTTGACCCTACTCCTGGAATCTCACCTACCCTACCTTTTTTCCAAAGATCATAAACTGAAAACGTGAATGATTCTATTGCAGTTATGGCGTTTTGATAGGCGCGAATTCTAAAACGACTGACTTCTCTCACTTCCATCGCGGCCAGAACTTCTTTAAGAATTGTTACTACCTCCTGGTTGGATAATCTTTTCTCCATTTCATTACTATGATAGCTCATTGAAGAATTTAGCGCTAATTTTCCAATGTCTTGACTCTCATCTTTTTTGTTCCTACAATTCAATAGTTGTGATCCAAGCGAGGTTTGGCCGCAGAGACATCTGCATCGGCCAAGCTTGGGTCGGGGGAACATCGGGCAAGGCGGCCTAGTACCGACGAGGGAAAGGCGAGAAAGCTTTGTAATCCGGTGTTCCCCCATTTTTTTACTCCTTATCTACTCTATATTTCCACTCAAATAGTCATTTCAGGCTCAAAATTATTGACTTCCAAAACAAAATCCCATAACATTGAGACTGTCTGTTCATGGGGTCGTAGCTCAGTTGGTTAGAGCGCTTCCCTGTCACGGAAGAGGTCGCGGGTTCGAGCCCCGTCGATCCCGCCATGAATCCGAATAAAACTGCCCAAGTTCGAAATTTAATAGATTAAGTAATACGAAGGGGGTGTAATTATAAAATGGCAGAAAAAACAAAAACGGGACCGGAAAATAAAAATGATGCACTTGCTTTTATCATAGGAGGAATTTTCATACTTGGACTAGTCTTTTCCACCTACAATTATTTCACCAATAGAGAGGAAAACGGTCTAGGTGAAGATGGTCAAGCAGGAAGGATTTCCTTAGAAAAACTCAAGGAAACTTTATCCTCAAGCACAGGGGAAGAGGAGATGGACACCGGAGAAAAAATCGCTGAAGCCGTCGAAACGGGTGAAGAAGCAGTCATGTCGTGGACTGCAAATGACTATGAAGATGGAGATATAGAACCAGGAAATTATAACGTTAAATCGGGCGATACACTTTGGGAAATCGCAGAGGCTGTATATGGAAATGGATCGATGTGGACAGAGATTTTGGAAGCAAATGCAGATAGCGTTGGATTTTTACCTAATGGGCAGCAGTCGCTTATCTTGACAGGTCAAATTTTGAACATACCCGCGAGATAAAAAGTAAAAGACACAACTTATCTAAAATCTAGTACATAAAAAACCATAGGTGGGTGTGGGTTTTGCTATTTTTATTCAGTGCTTTATAATTTAGATAGAGATTTAAGTGCTATGAGCGGGCGTGGCTTAGTTGGTAAAGCGTCTCCTTCCCAAGGAGAAGATCACGGGTTCGAGTCCCGTTGCCCGCTCCATTCAGAATGCAAACCATTCTGAATGAGCGATTTCTAAAAGAAATCGCACTGCCTGATAAGTTCTGCAAGAACTTATCACATCCAACGAAACGGGCCGATGTAGCTCAGCTGGTAGAGCAATCCCTTCGTAAGGGATAGGTCGTCGGTTCAATCCCGACCATCGGCTCCAAACCGTCTAAAAACTTGCCAGAAAGAAACTCCCTTAAGAATAAGGTCAAGAAACTGTGTTAAAATAGAGCAATGAGCCTTGGGAAAAGTATAAATATAGGCTTTTTAACTATTATTTTTGCGGTTCTTGCTACTGTCTTTGTCGCTCTATACATATATTCAGTCCCACCCAATATTAACGATGAGCAACAATTGGGTCCTAGAAACGAAATAAATGGGCATACTCCAAAACCAAAATCTTGGAACACTGTTACTAGTTCAAAATATAAATACCGTATCTCTTATCCTCCCTCATACTCAACTCAAGGTATCGATAAACAACCGGCTGGGGCGGAATTATCTGAATATTCTGAGATTTCTATTGGTAGTTATGATGAGCGGACAAGGATCTCTAGGCTAAACCTTAAAATTTGGCCAAATCCCACTAATATCTCGCCGAAAGATTGGTACACCTCCGAAATAAACAGACAAGAAAAAGAAAAGTTAGAATGCCAAAAAAATACACCCGGCACTTCCTGCCCAAATCTTACCTTAAAGAACATCACACAAAAGCAAGAATCAACTACTTTTAAAAATCTACCTGCATACAAAACTCTAATGTTTCGATTTGATCACAGCGACGAGTGCTGGCTTATAACGAAATATTTACATTTTTATCAAATATGCTTCGACGTTGATAATCCAAATGATCCAGAATTAAACAAGCATTTACCTATTTATAAGCAAATACTAGAGTCCTTCGACTTTTTAAAATAGCCGATTTCTCCAAAACCTAAGTTGCAAAAATACAGGCTACAAATGCTATAATCATCAAGTCGTGAAAAACCACACTAAAATCACCAAAGCAGTAATTGCTGTAGCTGGCTACGGAACAAGATTTCTTCCGG
>CAZMKN010000002.1:40907-51865 GCA_964567095.1 uncultured Candidatus Saccharibacteria bacterium
AAAATCACCAAAGCAGTAATTGCTGTAGCTGGCTACGGAACAAGATTTCTTCCGGCAACAAAAAATCAACCGAAAGAGATGCTACCAATCATAGATAAGCCCATAATCCATTATTTGGTAGAAGAGGCCGTAGCTTCAGGAATTAAAGACATTATATTAGTCACTAGGTTTGGCCAACATATAATGGAAGACTATTTTGACAGCAATTTAGAGCTAGAGCATAAGTTGGAAGAGGCGCAAAAGTTCGATGAGCTTAAGAAAATACAGGAGGTAGCAAGCATGGCCAATTTTATCTACATTCGCCAAAAGAAAGGCCTCCCTTACGGAAACGGAACCCCATTACTATGTGTAAAAAATCTTATTGATGATGATGAGTCTTTCGTTTATATGTTTGGGGACGATTTAACTATCTCAGAAAAACCTGTTGTTGCACAATTAATTGAGAAACATCTGAAACAAGGGGCGGCAGCAACACTAGCCGTCCAAGAAGTACCCCATACGGAAATTAACAGATATGCAAGCATAGAATACAAGGAGAACGCTGATTACAAATACGAGATGAAACGTGGGCATGAAAAGCTTCCGATTGATAAGGCCCCCTCAGATATGGCTCAATTTGGTAGATTCGTTTTTTCATACGATGTTATTAATACAGCCCTGACATCCTCTACAGGAAAGGATGGAGAACTTTGGGTTATTGACATATTAAACAAAATGGTAGATGAAGGTAAAAAAGTAATAGCCACTCCCATTGAAGGAAGGTGGTTAACGACCGGAGACCCTCTAAGGTATCTAAAAGCAACCTTTGAATTTGCGCTACAAAGGGAAGATCTTAAGAATGATTTAGTGTCTTATCTAAGAGGCACTCTCAAAAAGTATGATTAAAAAACAAGACTTAAACAAAATTCTTTTAAAAAGGCTATTGGCAATTTTTATAATTGGAACTATGTCAGTAATTGGAGTCGTAAAGTATGCGCCAAAGATTGGAAGCATATTTGGGCTTATATCAGTAAACAGGAACGATACTATTACTCCTCCGGAAGCAAATACCCCCCCTCCGATTTTTCTAGGGGTCCCGGAAGCAGTAAACAAAACTAAGATTGATTTGAAAGGTTCCTCCGTTCCAAAAACCAAGATAGAGTTATTCGTAAATGGCCCTAAGGAAGCCAGCGTTTTAACTGATATTTCGGGAGAGTTCCTTTTCACAAACGTAAAACTAAATGAAGGAAAAAATACAATATTTGCAAAGGCCAACGAGACAAAATCTGATGTTATAACAATACGTTATGACAATGAAAAGCCAAAAATAGAGCTGGAAACGCCAAAAAATGGCGAGAAAATTGAGAATTTAAACAATCGCGTTGAAGTAATAGGAAAGATTAACGAAGAAGCCGCGGTAAAAGTAAACGGGAGGGTTGCTATTCAGAGGCCCGATAACTCTTTTTCGATACTTTTAGGGGCAAGAGAAGGTGATCTGGAAATAATAATAGAAGCTACGGATTTAGCGGGAAATAAATCAGAAGAGAAACTCAATGTGACTTATAAGCACGATTAGACAAAAAAAGTGCAACGGAAATACCCCAGAAAAAAAGTATTTGTGGGTAAAAAAGCGAGTTAACGAAAAAAGATTCCAGCAGCAGGCCCGAAAAAGAGGCGACTAAAAACAGGTTTTGGCTTAATTTAATATCTTTTAACGCCTTCCGGGTAAGGTTTGCAAAGAAAGTTGTAAACGGAAGAAAACCCAGTATTCCCGTAGTTGCTAATACTAAAAACAAGCTTGAGTCCGAACCTCCGCCAGAATGACCGCCCCAATCAACACCAAAATACCCATAATCCTTTTGGGCAAACCTAAAGGTATTATATCCGGTACCTAGTATTAAATGATCTTTGGCGATGTTTAATGTATTTTTCCATGAAATCAATCTAAAACGAGCGGAATCTGATGGATCCGTAATTCCGGAAATTCTTGTTTGAATACGAGGAACTGCAAAATATGTACAGAAAGCTAAAACAAAGGAAAAAATCAAGACAACACGATATTTAAATAGCCCCCACACAAAAATACTTACCGCCAGCATTAACCAAGCGCTTCTGGAAAAGGTTAAAAGAATGCATAACACACAGAGTGAGACCAAAGGAACGAAAAGCTTTTTTGAGTAAGAACGAAACCCCAGAAAAAGGTTAAAACACAGCACGAAATACGCCCCCAAGAAATTAGGGTCAAAAAAAGTAGAGGCTAGGCGGTTTTTATGTGGATCCCACCCCAAAGAATTATCCAAAACAGTAAAATCGGGCAAGAAAATAAGTTGTAGAAATCCTGCAACAGCGAGCAAAAGGAATGAAAATATTGCTAAATAAACAAGATATTTCTCGGACAGTATGTTTTGGTTTAAAAGATTGTAAATTAAAATACCCCCTAAAAAATAAATAACAAATCTAAAAAGGTAAAATGAAGAGTGAGCCAATTCAAAAGTAGAGAACTTACCTAACCCGAAAATTAAAGATACAAAACCTACAAATATAAAGCCGAACATCGGGAAGTACGCTTTTGGAACAAAAAAGGAACGTTTTTTTGAAATTAAAATGTAAAAAAATCCGAAAACTACGAAACAAATTCCCACCAAATCAAAAAGATAAAATTTTCCAAACGCACTAACAAAAAGAGCGGAAAATTGCCCCAAACATAAAGATAGAAACCAAAGAATTAATAACAAATTAACTAGCATACTTTTGTCTCCAAGCCCGAACTGCAAAAAAAGATAATAGAAGCAAGATGAAAAATTCGGATGTCACTGTAATAAACGCCGCGGCGTAAAAAGAGTATTTAGGGATAAATATCAAGTTAAAGGTTAAATTAAGCAAAACACTAAAAAAATAGATATAAGGCAAGTAAATCTGCTTTCCCAAGGCAATTATCAACCAAGATAAGGGTTGGGTTAAATAAAATATGAAAACCCCACCAATCAATATTCTTAACACACCTATTGAGCGGCTAAAGTTTTCTCCGCCTAATAGATTAATAATCTGGGGGGCAAAGGAAGTGCCCAAGACTGCAACTAAAATCCCTACGGCTAAAAGAAACAGCGCAATCTTTTTGAAAGTATCCTTAAGTTCGGCCTCTCCTTGCCTCATATGACGCATCAAAACAGGAAAAGTAGCGTTCATAAAAAAAGTGGGTAAAACCAAGGTTACTTCAAAGACTTTATAAGGCAAGGAATAAACACCAACGACTTGAGTACTTGTCAACTTTATCCAGTCCGGTATTTTTAAGATAGACAGCAGTAAGGCATCTTCTTTAAAATTCACCTGACTAAAAACGAACATAATCCCCAGGGGCAGTGCCTCCCGAAGCAGGCTTTTTATCAAGCCAATGTCTATCTTGAAGTTTCTTTTAATGTCTAACTTCGTTATTAAGACAAAATTTACAATGAAAGTTACCAGACCTCCGAGCACGTAGGTAAAATTAACCCAAACTACAGAAGCGTTTCGCATGACAAGAACGAAAGACAATAAGAGAACAAGAACGTATCCGCTTATTAAACCTATTGCCGACAGGTCATAGCGCAGCTTGTGTTGGAAAACTATATTTGTCGACGCATAAAGTGATTGGGTAAATATTAAAAGAAGGCTTAAACGAATCCCAAACTTTAAACCTATTGAGTAGGGAAAAAACCGAATAATGATTGAGAGCAAAACGATAAAAAGAACTGAAAACAACACCCTGAAAAACAAGACATTAATAAAGTAATCGAAAACGTTTCTTTCCTCCTTGGAAACCTCCCTAACAGAAATTGCATTTAGCCCAAAGTCAATTATTATGAAAAACAGGGCCGGGAAACTCTGCATCAAACTAAACTCCCCATAACCGCCGGCTCCATAATTTCTGGTAATTAAAAGTGTCAATAGGACAGTAACGGACATCGTTATTAACTTACCTATTAGCTGATATACAGTGTTTTTTGCGATTTCCGTAGTCGTTATATTAAACATAAGTCCTTTACTCACATTTTCTCATTTTAACCTTTTTCTCTACCAAAAACCTAGGGGTTCCAGATACTTTTTTAATCGATTTTACAACTGCATAGTGCTCATAAGGAACGCCATCAGTGTTTATCCATGAAAAGTGATCAAATGGCGGTTTGTACAGAATGGTAAAGGGAGTTACCGCCCGCACGCGATCATCAAGTAACCAATACTCTCTGTAGGCCACTCTAAAAAACTCCGCTACCCTATCTGCAGAATAGAAAGAAGCGTTGTAATTTAAGCCCTCAGCATGTGCCCACCCTGTTTCAGTTATAAAAACTGGCAGATCCTTATATACACCGAACTCATTTTTCAGAAAATCTAATTCTTCCTCATAGGCCCTTATACTGTTTCTACCGCCGGCATGTGGGCTGCCGCTAAAATTAGGCTGTGGATAAGAATGAGAGGCCCAACCATCCAGTTTATTAAAAATACCCGGAACCTCTTTGTCCATAGCGCGCATAAAGTCAAAGGCATCAATATAACCGTCTCCGGAATCCGCACTTATATTTAAAGCACCGTTAAGCATAAAGAAGCTCGGGCTTTCATTTTTAAAAACATCTATCGTGTGGTTCAATACCCTAGCATATTCGGCGGGATCAGCTTTTTCTTTCCAGAACTTATCATCATTAGGCTCGTTGTAAACGGAAATATATCGCTCTTTTATCGGCCACATAAAGGAATTTAGAAACTCTGCGGCATCTTCTGTCTGATCTTCATAATATTCTGGATCCACATCCCATAGCTGTACTATCGGAATCAAGTGCTTGTTTCGCAACCGATCGAAAACGTCCCGCCATTTTGAGTGATCCGTATCTTTTACATTGTATGGCAAAAGCACGTAGCCCCAATCACCTCCATTTGAGTTTACTAATTTTTGGGCAAGTTCCATATAATCCTTATTTTCCGCATATATATAAAGTCCTACCTTATTGTTTTCTACCTTTTCGTCCGAGATGTCTTTATATGTGAGATAGGAAATTGAGTCAGCATTTCCACAAACGGGCTCTATTAAGGTTAAATCAACTGGTCTTTGAAAAATATCCCTTAAATTTTCGTGCGGCTTTCTTGGATTCAATAACAAATATAAAGAAGTGACGGAAACCAAAAATACGCCAAAAAAGACCAATAAAAGAGATTTTCTAAAAAACTTTCTATTCTTAAACACATCCATATTTTATCATTAAGGTATAATTCAGTTATGAAAAAGGTGTTCTTAGCTATTGGTCTGCTGTTTATTATGGTATTTTGTTTATTTTCGATAAAAAAGCAAAAAAATATCGTGGGAAAACAGGAATTCATATCGCCATTTGGAAAAGATCTACGATTGAACACATTGGGAGCGCGGATCGCTGGGGAAAGAAAAACTGTATACGGATACCTTCCTTATTGGACAATCAATGAGGTAGACAACTTTGATTTGGATGCGCTAACTGATATTGCGTATTTTGGATTACATATAGATGAAAACGGAAATTTCATTAAAACTCAGCAGACGGACGAAGGAACAATACAAAATCCCGGGTATGACAGTTGGCATAATAATGAAAAATTGAGTAATTTTATAAAAGAGGCGCAAAACAGGAACGTAAGTGTTGCCTTAACAATCATATCTCATATAGACAGAAATTCCACGGAATTTTTATACTGCAAGGAGTGTTGGGATAACTTTTATGGGAACTTAAAAACCGAAATGGATTTACATAATATTCAGGACGTAAATTTAAACTTCGAGTATTACAAAACTGTAGATAAAGAAGTTAGTTTAAAATATTCCGAGTTTACAAAATTCGTTAAGAGAGAACTATCCAAAGACTTTGAATCCCCTCAAATTGTTGTAACAACATTTGCGGATTCGTTAATTAATAATAGAGTGAGCGATGTCCCCAGCTTAGCCAAAATAGCCGATAAACTTTTTATAATGGCGTACGATTTTCACATTTCCCAAAACGATAAAGCAGCGCCTGTTTCGCCTATGGGAGGAGCGAAATTCTATGCTGGATATGATGTAAGAACTATGATTAAAGACTACCTTTCTTATGTACCACCACAGAAGCTGATTCTAGGTGTCCCCTATTATGGTTTTAACTGGGAAGAGGCGGACGAGGAAACACTGGCGGAAAGAGAAAAACTGCTGGAAGAAATGGAGCGCAAAAGAGAGGGTGGGGTTGCGGAAGAAGGGACCGAAGAGCACGAGGAAGGCGAAACAGATAGAGGGAGTGATACGATCGTGAACCTCCCAAGGAATAACAACACTGTAACACAGACATATTCGGACATAATGGAAATCATAGAAACCAGAAAGGAAGAGGGGAAAGGCGGCATGCTTTCTTGGGACGAATTAGCCCAAGTGCCGGTTTACAGATATTTCAGTGATGAAACTGGAAAAGAAAGAACTGTTTACTTTGAAAATCAAAAATCCTTGGAGGTTAAATATGAGCTTACAAAGGAATTTGACTTGGCAGGCGTAGGTATATGGGCTTTGGGGTATGATGGTAATCGTCCTGAGCTTTGGCAATTGTTGAAAAAGGAATTTTAGAAAAGGCAGGGGTATAGAAAAGCTTAATTCTATACTCCAATTAGGGCAGAAACGAAGTGATGAGGACCGTTTTCGAATGATAAAAGCGTAATTTGGTGGGTTCGCCCCGATTTGAACGGGGGGCCTCTGCAATGTGAATGCAGCGCTCTAACCAACTGAGCTACGAACCCAAAAACTCACACCCAAATAATATCAAAAAACTTGCCACAAAGACACTAAACCACTACCATTACTCTATGAAAACCGCCCTGAAAAGCTTTTTTACAGAATCTGTCCAGCTGATTACACTCGGGGTGGTTTTGTATATTATTACTAATATATTTCTGGGGCAATTACTTGTGGTTACGGGAAATTCAATGTACCCAGCTTTAAATGACGAAGAGCAAATAATAGGTGAAAAAATATCCTTAAATTTTGAAGAGCCAAAAAGAGGTGAGATCGTTATCTTTGAACACCCAAATCAAAATATTTTAATAATAAAAAGGGTGGTTGGGTTACCAAAAGAAACGGTCAAAATCAAAGAGGGCAAGGTTTACATTAATAATGAAATCTTAAGGGAACCTTATTTGAAAGACCAAGATACGAAGCAAGGTGAATACATAAAAGAAAATGTAGAATATAGAATACCTGAAAATTCATATTTTCTACTCGGGGACAATCGAGAAGAAAGCGCAGACGGACGCAAATGGGGATTTCTCCCAAGGAAAAATATCACTTCTAGGGCCTTCTTGGTATACAATCCGCTGAAAAACTTTCGAATAATTAGAAATTAAAATTCGGGTCAAGCGTCCTTCTTGACAACTGTAACTTCCTTTTTATATTTTGTTTTATTTTTAAAATTCACTATACCTGCAATCATAGAATAAATAGTGAAATCCCTTCCGATGTTCGTGTTCTTCCCGGAATGAAACCCCCTGCCACGTTGCCTAACTATGATTTGTCCGGGCTTAACAGAAGATCCATGCGATAATTTTATACCAAGGCGCTTACCTCGTACATTACCTCCTTGACGTGCTTTTGAACCGGCAGATGTTTTATGAGCCATTTATTTAGTGGACCCTTTCTTTATACTTTTTACTTTCAACACACTCATAGGTTGTTTATGTCCTTTTCTTCTTCTATGGCGTGATTTTGATTTAAACCTAAAAATATCCGTTTTCTCCTTATAATCTCTCACTTTTTCCAAAGCAACGCTAACATTTTTCAAAACAGGCGTTCCCACCAAGGTAGTCCTTCCGTCTTTATAAAATAAAACTTCTGGCTTGGGATCTTCTTGATTTTCTAGTGAGATCTCAATACCCTCCTCTATAATAAATTGTCTGCCCCCGAGGGCTATAACGGCATACTTCATAACAAAAGGATATTACTATAAATAGAAATTTGTTGCAAGGATCAACTCACTTCCTTGGATCCGGTACAACATGTAGTTTTTCGATTTCCTCAAAGCTATCGTCCCCCGCCACCCTATTCCACCGTACAAAGTCGCATTTAGTACATTGGTGAACTAACATTTCTTCACCACCCTCCTTGTAAAACTTTCCTGCGGGCCTCATCAAGCCCAAACAATCATTCTGTCTATCGCCTTTCTCCCTATCCACATGAATAGAAAAAAGGCAAAAGGGGCAGTGGTTTCTATTATGAGTACCAAGAGAATCTAGCGAAACATTTCTTCCACAGTTTTTACAAACAAAAGAATCCACTTTTAAATTTCAGAATCTTTTCCAATCAGAATCAGAACGTTATACTCAACATCGCTTTCCTCTAAAGAATCAATTAAAGCCTCTGGAAAGTAATCCCCCAGATCCTCTAATAAAACGTCCTTGTAGTCCGAAAAATTATCCTTGATTAAAATCTGTGTTATCTCTCGCATATTATCTGCCGTATCAATGGAAGCAATGGAATAACCCCCCTCTTCGAGTAAATCTTGGGTTCGACCTGCCGCCCCCGTAATTCCGGCAGCATTTTCTATACGAATAACTAATTGCTCCTTATCAAGCTCTTTTGCACCTTGCGAAGAATCAGTTGTAGTTTCTTCACTAGCGGTAGACTCAACAACTGAATCTATAGCCTCAGAGCTAACACCAGCCACAATCTCGTCAGAATCCTGAGGCTTATTGAAAAACAGAAAATAGCCGCCTATCAACAATCCTACTAGAAAAACAGAAGCTACGGCGGGAACCAAAACATTAGATTTAGATTTCAACACGGGCAGGGGCAACGAATTTAAAAGATTTATCTTAGAACTCAAAATCTCCCTATTTTCCTGCAATATGTGTAAGTACAGCTCGTGAATCTCAAAGCCTTCGGCTAGATGCGTCTCATTTTCATCCAAAACAGGAAGAACGTCATAACCATTTTTCAATTTTAGGGAAGAATTCAGAGTAAATATCCTTTTTATAGGCTTTTTCCTGTTGTAAACGGACAAAGTCTTAACGAGTTTCTCTAGCTCCTTAGGTTTTTGCGGCTCATCATAAGATTGTGCAAAATAAACGCCGTTTAGTTCGGAAAGGGATACTACATATTTATCATCTACACTTGCAACAAAAATTGCCGGATCGGTATCTTTTAACGTTTTTGGTAAAAGTGAAACCCAAGGAATAATAGCATTGGTGGGCATCCCCCAAAGGTTAGATATATCTAAAAGATCATCTAAGTATTTTTGGGAAACACCAATAAATTGATAAACAAATGGGGCAATTTTTGTGTACGAAAAATATAGCTCCTCCAACGGCACTTCTAGTTTGTCTTTAACTGATGAGACAATCTGTTCGTTCAAATCCCCGTCGTTTTTATTGACCGTAACAAAGAAAACGTAAAAATCTTCGGGACCAATGAGAAAATTTAATCCATCAGGTTTTTTCCCTTTTGGAAGAATCTCGTTTGACAAGGAAATTAAATCCTCTGTAAGACGCTCTTTATCTAGGATTTGGGACCCTTTTACAATTTCAGGTGAAATTTCAGAAGAAATGCCTCCACAACCTTCAGGACCACAATAGGAAATCTTTAAGTTATTCAGGTTTATAGAAACGAGCAGTTCTCTCATACAGATCTAAATATACCACATTGGTTCAAGGCGGCACGGGCGTTTTGACGACTCAACCAAATGTTTCACTTCTACCAAAAAAATTATCTACCCCTTAAAAATGCTGGGATATCAAATTGGCTATCTTCATCACCCAAATCCCCTACCCAACTATCCGTATCAGCAGGCTTGTCCTTATCTTTCTCCTCTTTATCGCCTTCCGAACGCTTTGCAGACCCTGGTAACGAAAACTTATTTGAGTATTCCGAATCGAAGCCCGTTGCAATTACGGTTATCTTTATCTGATCCGACATCTCTTGGTCTATAGTAGTTCCATAAATTATGTTTGCATCGGGATGCGCCATCTCACTAATAATCCTAGCCGCCTTATCTATCTCCTTCATTGTCATATCAGGCCCGCCGATTATATTGAACAAAATTCCTGTAGCACCTTCTATCGAAATCTCTAATAAAGGGGATGAAATTGCCGCCTGGGCCGCTACGGTAGCCCTATTTTCGCCGGTACCTATACCAATTCCCATTAAAGCTGATCCCGCTTCTTGCATTACTGTCCGAACATCTGCAAAATCCACGTTAATCAAGCCCGGCTTTACTATTAAATCGGAAATCCCTTGCACGCCCTGGTTTAAAACGCTATCCGAAACCTTAAAGGCCTCTATCACGGTCGTGGTTTCATCAGAAATTTCCATCAATTTCTGGTTGGGTATGATAATCAACGCGTCTACTTCTCTCTTTAGAGACTCGACACCCATTTCCGCATTTTTCATCCGCTGATTCCCTTCAAAACTAAAAGGTTTTGTAACCACACCGATAGTTAGAGCTCCAATTTCTCTAGCTATACGAGCTACGATCGGAGAAGCGCCGGTACCGGTACCGCCCCCCATACCTGCGGTAATAAAAACCATATCCGATCCCTCTAAATTATCGCGAATAGCATCGGAACTTTCCTCGGCGGCATTCTCCCCTACCTCAGGATCTGATCCCGCCCCCAAACCGTTTGTTATATCCTGACCAATGGGAATTTTTACAAAAGCTTTATTAATAGAAAGGGCTTGAGCATCAGTATTTATAGCCAAAAACTCCACACCCTCAATTTGCTGGGAATCTATCATGGTATTAATAACATTACCTCCGGCACCTCCCACACCAACAACTCGTATTTTAGCAAATCTTTCAATTTCTGGCTTTATTTGCATAGTCTAAATATTATAACTGATTCTAGGGCAGGAATGATTTTACTTTTTCAAAAAAGTCATGCAGACTTTTGTTAATCTTACCTTGACTTTTGTCTAAAGACAATAGGGAATTACTTTTCATTAGATCTACGCCGTAAAGTACCGATCCTATAGTTCC
>CAZMKN010000002.1:51965-59041 GCA_964567095.1 uncultured Candidatus Saccharibacteria bacterium
ATGGGTACTTCATCTGTGTCTAAATCAAACTCAGATACATCAAAAATGTCCTCTTTTATCGTGTGTCCCCGAGATTTATTCTCGTTGCTTAATGTACTCAATTTCAACTTAATTCGTTCCGCATCGTCCAAACGCGTCCTCAAGCCAATAGCTAGGTCACTTGTTATGTGCTTTGCACCTATTCCTAGAACCGAGGAATAGACGGGGCTTCCCTCCAAAAAAGCGATTAAAGAAGTGGTCCCACCACCAATATCAATCAAAACGGTTCCTAATTCTTTTTCTGTGTCCGTCAAAACTGCTCTTGAGGAAGCCAAACCCACGTAAACCAACTCTCGAACTTCTACCCCAACTTGATCAATACACTTAACTAGGTTTTTCATTGCTGTGGAGGAACCATGGATTATGTTTGTCTCAACCTCTAAACGAACCCCCGCCATTCCCACGGGATCCCTTATACCCTCCTGAGAATCCACAATAAAATCCCTAGGTATTACATGTATTACTTGCCTAGAAGATGGTAAAGTGATCGCTTGAGCCGCTTCTGTTACTCTTAAAACGTCTTCTCTTGTTATCTCGCCAATCTGAGGGTTTACAGCAACAACGCCGTGCGAGTTTTGCGTCTGTACATGGCTTCCATTTACTGTCACGAATGCCGAGGATACGGACACCCCCGCCATCCTCTCAGCTCTTTCTAAACTGGTCGAAATAGATTCTACGGCCGCGTCAATATCTACAACACTCCCCCGTCTTATTCCCTTTGAAGGAACTGCCCCAGAAACTCCTATTATTGAAACCTTGTTCTCAAATAAAGCTGCTATGGCAGTGCTAACCTTCTCGGAACCTACATCTACTCCTGTAATGATTTTTTCCCTTGGCATGATAAGTTATCTAGTATGATACTACTACTTTATCATATCGTAAATCTATAGTTGACGCATCTTTTCCCTCTAAAGATAGTTTGTTAAGAAGTTTTACCAAGACGGTAAGTAAATACTGTTTGTCCCCGGAATTACCAAGTAAAATACGTGTTCCTTCCCGCGTATAGAAAGTAACATCCTTAGGAGAAAAACTTATGCTAGATACCTGGATTTCAGAAGTTTCCAAGGCATCGATAAGATCCAAATATACGGGGACTAATGTTGGATCCACAAATGTCCCTACTTTTAGATCTCCTAAATATCTTATCAGGGGTAAATCCTCTGTGTCAGGGTCCACAACCCCCAGCACATAGCCCTCCTCATCTATCATATGATCGAGTGAGTAACGCTCGTTGGAAAGACGTGCCAATGGTTTCCTTTCACTTACCAATATCTTTAGTTTGGCTGGCCAAATTTTTTTAACACAAATATCACGTGCTCCCAAAAAACGATCCTCCAGAAGGGTTTCCAGCTCAGACGAGTTTACAGTGGGTAATTTTTTACCTGCATAATTCGAATATAAAAAAACGCCTAGATCCGCAGAGTTTACGTACGTTTCTGTTCCCAATATCTCAAAACTTTTAATATCAAGGATTTCTGTACGGTACACAAGGTAATAAGCTCCTCCAAAAACCCCGAGAAGTAACAAAATAACGAGGAATCTTTTTTCCCACACACGTATTATTCCGAGTACACGCCTCTTCTTATACTTTCTTGGCTTTTTTCTTTTCATAAAGAGAACGAATCTGGGAAACCATTACTTTCTGAGGTTTATTGTTATATACCGGAGATTCCGGTTTTAAGGGTATTTTTTTCTTAGCCTTTTCCAGGGACGCGATAACATTCTCACAAGTCAGTTCATCTTCTGTCAGAATTTTAGCGAGACCTAAATCTACTAATATCTGAGCGTTTATGTTCTGCTCATCGTGAGAAACCCAAGGAATTGGTACTAAAATACATGGTTTACCAAAGGTCTTGATTTCGTAGGTTGTATGTGCGCCACCTCGAGAAAGGAAAATGTCGGCTTTCGTAAAAACCTCACCGATCTCATTATCATAAACAAACTTACGTAAGTAATACTCACCACAAACGAGATTGGAAATATCAGCGAAAGCTTTATTCAGAGAGTCGAAATCTTCATATTGAGAGTGGCTGCCACATTGATGGATTATGTTATAGTTTTTTAATAATGGGAGAAGGCACTTCTGTATTGCTTGGTTTATTTTATGCGACCCGGTTTTCCCAGCCGTTATATATAACACCGGCAATCCGTTATCAACCTTAAAAGAATTTGTTTTAACCGTAAATAAGGACTTACGTAAAGGAAGCCCTGAATAGACAACTTTATCTGGTGGAAAGTACTTACGGGATTCCTCATGAGAAATCAAAATTTTGTCCGCAAAACGCGAAATAAATTTATTCGCGTATCCGATAACTAAAGTCTGTTCATGGGTTATTGTGGGAATACCTAAAATTTTTGCGACAGAAACAACCGGAACAGCTAAGTAACCCCCGAAGGACAAAACTACGTCGGGTTTATACCGTAAAAGGAGAAAAAAGGATTGAATAAAACCAAAAGGAATTTTTGCGAGCCTGACAGGGCTAAAGGTTTTATAAAACTTACCGGCTTTTAAATCAATAAAAGGGATGTTCCTAGAAGTTATCTGCTTATATTCAAGTGTTGGGTTTTTATTACCACGCATACTGTGCGCATGCCCAAACCATACAATATCAATATTCAATCCCTTTTCCCGAATATACTCAATTAAAGGAAGTGCGCTGCTGTGATGTCCACCTGTTATTACTATTTTCATAACATTAACATTGTAACTCAGTTGGAGGACATACCATAAAGTGTATGTAGATTGCGCACATACTGGACAAACTAGGGACGGCCCTGATTTAAACTAACAATACTTACTAATATTCGCCAAAACGCCGAGGCCACAGAGAGTAAAAATCATAGAGGAACCTCCATAGGATACTAAAGGAATAGGAATCCCTGTTAACGGAATTATTTGCGACATAGCAGCAATATTAATAAAAAATTGCAGGCCTAGCCAAGAAGTAAATCCAACGGCTAAAAGACGCGAAAAGGTATCCGGAGCGTTGAGGGCAATCCTATACCCTTGATAAACCAAAAAAGAAAAGGCTAAAACAAATAGTAGCGTACCAAGAAATCCCGTCTCCTCGCCAAAAATTGCGAAGATAGAGTCAGAAGCAACTTCCGGCAAATAATGGTATTTTTGGCGGGACTGTCCTATCCCAACTCCAAACAGCCCTCCCGATCCCAAAGAGATCAAAATTTGATTCTCATGATAACCTGTAGATAAGGACTCTTCTTTATTTTCAGAAGAGTTGATTAATGTAAAAAATCGTTGCCTTCTGTAGGGAGAAACAATAACCACAAGACTTAACAAAAGTATGAGGAAGGGACACAGAAAAAAAAGTGGTTTTAAAGGAGCCTCGGAAACAAAATAAATACATAGGGAAATTAACACTATCAAGCAGGCCGTGGACATATTAGGCTGAAGAAGTATAAGGAAAAAAACTAATCCAACAGGAAGGATAAACTTACTAAAGTCTTTGGTTTTGCTTAAAAGCGCAGACATATACAAAACAACGCTAAATTTTACTAGCTCGGCAGGCTGAAAACTCAAAACGCCAAAAAGCGGAATATCGGACAGCGGCGAAAAGTTAAGATAAAACCACCTATATGCGCCGTTAATACAAGGTACAAGGGGAAAAACAGAAGAGCACTCAATAAGCTTCAGTTGAAAAGTCAAAAAACCAAAGAGCGAAAGTATTGCCAAAAAGGCTACAGAAAATCCAAAGAAAATGACACTAACCTTTAGGAGACGTTTGTAATGAAGGTTGAAAAAAATAAAAAAACCAATCAGTCCTAATACAACCCAAACAAGTTGTAAAATTGCAAACCTGTAGGAACTTTCGTAAATACTTTGGGAGTAAAACATGGTAGAGTCATATACCATTAACAGACCTAGGGTCAGCAAACAAAAAACGGTTGTCAGAAGTGTAGAAGTAATCTTTGATTTCCCCAAGTTCTTGAAACCGTTAAACATCAAAAACCTATACTATAAGAGAGATACAAATATTCCTAGAAAGGTGGAGAATATTCCAAAGAGCCAGTAGCGCATAGTAACCTTGGTCTCAGGCCACCCTAAAAGTTCAAAGTGATGGTGTAGAGGTGCCATCCGAAATAAGCGTTTGCCCGTACACTTAACGGACAACGATTGTAATGGACTTGAAATACCGTCCACAAGAAAAACGGCAACTAAAACAAAGAGAGCAAACTCTCTATGCAGAACAATCCCCAAAATCGCGAGAGTAGCGCCTAATACATGGGAGCCAACGTTCCCCATGAACACTCGTGCCGGATAGATATTAAAATATAGAAAGGGGATTAATGCCCCTACAAAAGTTGCGCAAAAGCTAGCTAGAGAATAATAACCAAGAACTTGAGCAATAACCCAAAATCCGCAAAAGGCAAACAAAGACAGGCCGCCTGCCAACCCATCAAGGCCATCTGTAAAAGCAACGGAATTCAAAATCACTATGAAAAGAATGATTATAAAAACCGGGTAAAGGAGGCCGAGGTGAATATTTCCTACCAATGGAAACCAAATATAATCCCAGCCCAACTTAAAATACGTCCAAAAAGCGACAAAACCTGCAATAAAAAATTGAAACAGGAACTTTTCGTAAGTTTGAAAACCTCTATCAGCATTACTGCCCACTGCCTTCCAAAACTCTACAAATTTACTAAACACTTTTTCAAGTAAAGATCTTTTCAGCTCAAAAAAAGAAGCAATACTCCGACGACGTTTCACAAGTATGTCAAAAAACACTGAGTTATTAAAAACTTTGGTAAAATCCTCAACCAAGCCGAAAAGACCGGCCAACGACGCTATAAAAAGAGGAAACAACGTTTGTGTACGAGATCTATTAAATAGGAATGTTACGACCGCTGTGGTAAAAATAAAAACTAGACCGCCCATTGTCGGGGTACCTCTCTTCTTCAAATGAGTCTTTGGACCAGCCTCCCTTATACGCTCCCCCATCTGAAATCGGTAAACAAACCGAATCCAAAAAGGGTATAAAATGGCTGAAAGCATAAGGGATATAAAAAGGTGCGATAAATCTACAACCATGTCAAAAGTATAACACTATCAGGAAATCTGAGCTCCCAAACTGATTAATTTCTTCACGAAATTTGGGTAGTAATAATCTATAATCTCGGAACCGCGAATCAAGCCTTTACCCGAACAGGTCAGGGCTGCTAGTAACAAAGCGATTCCAGAGGAAACGTGAGCTATATCTAAAGTAACGCAATTAAAACTTGACGGCCCCTCAATCTTTAGGGAAAAATCGGGGGGAACTCCTTTTGTCGCCGGGGTTTTCGCGGAGGACATTGCAACTGGGAAAGGCTCTTCAACGGGGGTAATATTTGCACCCATTCTGTTTAAGTCACTAAAAAAACCAACATCTACCGGAATCTCTGTAGGAGTTACGGAACTAATTCCGCTAATCCGAGTTAGCAATAGCGCCAAAGCGTAAACCCAACTGTGCGAGAGGCCGGGGGCGGGTCTAGTGTTAACGTCTACAGGTTTTAAGTCCTCCCCGCCATGCCACACAGTTATGCTATCCCCAGAAAAATCGTAGTTTGCGCCAATATTAGTCAATACATTTATGAATGGGGCCAGCGCAACCTTATCTATTGAGTTTATAGTAACAGTGCCGCCCGTGATTAAGGCCGCCACCGAAAAATAAACAGCTTCGCTGTTATCTCGCGGACACTTAAAAGAAGTACTTTTGAACATTGTTTGCCCTGTTATCTCTATTCGGGAGGGCTCAATCCTCTCCACGGACGCGCCTAAAGAATTTAAGAAAGAAATGTAGTTGTCAATCTCGGCATCTTCCGAGGCATTAGATATTATTGTTTTTCCTCCAACGAACATAGAGGAAATTAAAGCATTTTCAGTCGAAAGGCAAGAACCGTCTTTAACACCTATACTCGCGGGATGGGGGGATCCAGAAACAATATTTATCCAATTGTTATCCTCACTAATCTTCATACCCAAGGACTTCCAGTCGGAAACAAACTGATCAAGCACGTCAAAGCTTTCGGAGCCATTGGAAGGTTTTGGAAGGATCGCTTCCCCAAACCGAAAAACTAAGGGAGCAACCAATAAAAGTGCGTTCGGACAGCTGGTTCCGGTTTCGAAAGGAATCCGGAAACCGGAAATCCCAGACGCGTTAATCAAAAGGCGATCCTCATCCAACCATTCATAGGAAACTCCTATTGAAGATACCAAATTCAGGGTATCGTCTATAAACGGGGCTTTAGGAACACCGGAGATAGTAACGGGCTCGGTTGTAAACAAAGACGCCAAGATCAACTTAGATGCAATAAAGGTATCGCCTGATAGATCCACAGAACCATTTAGCGAGGTACCCCCCTCTACATTTAAAGACTTCATAATTAGCCGTTGAGATAAAGAAAGAGAAGAGAGTTTAACGAAAATAAAACTCCCATAAATATAGTGGAAATGAATATTATTTTTTCCAATCCCCTGCGGGATCTATATACTGAATGCGAGCTCACAATACTGCTTAAACCGCCTCCTTTCGTTTGTACAAAAACCAACCCAACTAAAACCAGGGGGAAAATTATTTGACATGTCTTTACAAATTGAATCATCATCTTTTTGATTTATATAACCATACAAGGAACGAACTTATTATACTATAGGTGAGCGCCAACGCAACGAGCGACTCGATGGAACTTAGGTTTCTTGAAGGTAATGTGATATCCAAAACCTTAATCGCCGGTAAAAAGGTCGAAACTATAGCAAACCCCTGCAACGCGGAGGTAAAAATGTAGAAAACTAACCCAGACAGTATTGTCCGTAAAAGCAATCCACCCAGCCCTTTAGTTGGAAGACCTAAAATCTTTACCATAGGATATAAAAAGGATTGAGCGATCGCTAATCCTAGTACTAGAAGAACATAAGTACTTCCCAGCAAAGGGCCGTAGTCAAAGCCTCTTATGGCGATTTGGGTAAGATAAACTGCTAAATATGAAATCAAGTAGGTACCCAAAAAGCCTTTCATTTAAGAAGTATATCACGACAGCAA
>CAZMKN010000002.1:59141-64002 GCA_964567095.1 uncultured Candidatus Saccharibacteria bacterium
TCCAAGGCACGAGCTCAAGAGCAGTTTGAAACCTCATACGACATAACTTACGACGTGGGGAAAGATGGCGTAACAACCGTTACACAAAATATAGAAATAGAGAATAAAGAAGAGGATGTACTAGCAACAACCTACTCAGTTACGGTAAAACAAATGGAAATCTTTAATGTCTATGGTGAGGACACTGCTGGGGAACTTGAAATAGATACGAAAAGAGACAGCGAAAAAGATGCGATAACCTTGAGCACATCATTAAATGAAAAGGTCATAGGAAAGGGTAGAAAAAACGAACTAACGATAGTCTATGAAACGAAAGATTTAGCAAATAAGGTTGGAAATATCTGGAATGTAAGTCTCCCAAAAACCGCGAACCTTGCCGATGTAAAAAACTATAAGGCGATTATAAAAATACCGCGGGAATTTGGACCCGAGGTCTTTGTCTCTCCAAAGCCAAAGAAAACAAATAAGGAAAACGGCTATATAACATATATATTTGACAAAGGCGGGCTATCCGGGAAAAACGTCACGGCAGCTTTTGGAACCAATCAGATATTAAATTTTAAATTAGATTTTCACTTGCAAAATACAGAATTTTTACCGATGAAACAGGAAATAGCCCTTCCTCCGAGCCTAAAAGGACAGCAGGAAATCTACTATGAAAGCTTGGAACCCAGCCCTACAAGAATTTATGAAGATGGGGACGGAAACTTACTAGCAGTCTACAAACTAAAACCGAAATCCGATCTCCAAATACAACTAAAAGGCAGCGCAAAAATATCCGGGAGACAGATTAATCCAACTTTTGGAGGCAAAATCCACGAACTTCCGGAAGACATGATAAAAGAATACTCAAAACCTCAAAAATACTGGGAAACAGATAGCCTAAAAATAAAGGATCTCGCTGAAAAACTGTTTGATCCCAAGAAAAATGTGGTTGAGAATGCACAAAAAGCCTACAAATACATAACAGAAAATCTTGAGTATGATTATGAGATAACTAAACAAGACTTTATTGAGAGACAGGGCGCATTAAAGGCTTTGACCCAAGAAAAGGCGTGGGCATGCATGGAATTTACGGACTTGTTTATCACGCTAACAAGAGCAATGGGAATCCCGGCCAGAGAACTGAACGGATTCGCGTTCTCTGAGGCAGAAAACGTCGTTCCGGTTTCCATTGATTTAAATGGCGGGGATATGTTACATTCATGGGCTGAATTTTATGATCCAAATTTCGGATGGATCCCCGTGGATCCCACATGGGGAACAACATCAGGCATTGATTATTTCACCAAATTAGATACAAATCACCTAGCTTTTGTTGTAAAAGGCGCCGATTCGGAATACCCTTTCCCAGCCGGAGCTTATAGAGTAGACACCGATGAAAAACAGGTAAATATAGACTTTGCACAAAATCAAAGAGACTTTTCACCAAGACTAGAAATTGAGAAAAAGGTTAATTTAAACATCTTTAAAATTCTCGCGGGTAAAAAGAAATACCGAATAACATTGGGAGAAGGAACTGTCCTGAGGAATCTTAATGTTACAAATAAGGTTCTTTATCCATTCCAATCGGCAACCATTTACTTAAAGAAAAATTTGAAAGAGGTACCTTACACTGACTATAACGACGTAAACCAAACTTTCAGCTTTTAGATATACTCAAACGTCAATCTTTTTCCTTTTCTGATTTTTCATCTTTTTCCTTGGAACAGAGATTATCCGGAATATCTGAACCTTTTATAAAATATTCCCTTCGGCCACAATCTTCGTCAATTTTCAGAAATACGGTATCAGGGATGTTAAATTTCCGCCGATCCTCTGTTTCCAAAACAACCTGCATAATATCATTCCAAATTGGAGCCGCTCCCGTAAGTCCAGAAGCTAGATAACTGTTCATTGGAGTATTATCGTTATTTCCAACCCAAACACCCACAACAAAAGATGGAGAGTAACCCACTGTCCAATTATCCCTTTTGCTGTCGGTTGTACCTGTCTTAACTGCAACCTGATATCCAGGAATATAAAGAGGGCTTCTATACCCAAAAGCTGCGGAACGGGCGTTATTGTCAAAAAGAATGTTTGTTATTAAATAAGATACTCCTGCATCCAAAACACGTTCTTTCTCATAAATCCAATCTGAAATTAGCTCCTTGCCTTTTGAATCCCTAATACTTAAAAACGGCTGTACTGGCTTAAAAACACCCCCTCTAGCAAAAGTAGTGTATACATTTGTATGCTCTAAAAGCTTAACCTCCTTACCTCCCAAAGTCACAGAAAGACCATAAGGATCTGACAAACTCCAACTAGTAAGACCCATGTCTTTTGCTAGCGAGGCCATCCGATATGGTGTAACTTTTTCCACTACTTTAACTGCTGGAATATTGTAGGAATTTGCAAGCGCCTGACGAAGTGAAACCTTACCATGATATCGCCCATCGTAATTAACCGGAGAGTAATTTTTCTGCCCAGGTATGTGAATTGAAATAGGGGAATCATTTATAACTGTTGCTGGCGTCATCCCATCAGACAAAGCCAATGCATACGTCACGGGCTTTAGGGAAGATCCCGGCTGTCTATTAGCTCTAGCTACATCATAAGCCCCCCAGCCCTCTTTGAAGAAATCCACGGATCCAACATATGCCAGAATTTCTCCCGTAACTACATCCAATACCACCGCGGACCCATTTGTTAAGTTTAAATAGGTGTTTTCTTCAACCCCCGAGACTACGATACCTTGAACTTCTTCTTGCAAAGCCAAATCCAAACTTGTCTTTACAGTCAAACCCCCGAATGTTATAAATCTGGAACCGTACTTTTCTTCTAACAAAGACTTAACATACTCAACAAAGTGAGGAGCTCTTATATACTCCTTTTGAGGAATATAAACCAACCTCTCCTCATAAGACTGCTCCGCCTGTACCCGGTCTATGTAACCTAATCTAACCATACGTTCCAAAACCTGCCATTGGCGTTGTTTGGCTAATCTAGCGTCTTTATTTAAAGGGGAATACGCAGAAGGTGCCGACGGCAAACCAACCAACATACTCGTCTCGGCTAAATCCAATTCCCAAATGTGCTTCCCAAAAAACTTTTGTGCTGCGGCCTCTATTCCCCAAGCAGTTCCCCCATAAGAAATGTTATTCAAATAAAGCTCTAATATCTGATCTTTAGAATACTTATTTTCAACTAATACAGCCAGCGTCAGTTCTTTAAACTTTCTGGATATAGTCCTTTCAGGTGTAAGTAGAACATTTTTGACAAGTTGCTGCGTGATCGTGGAAGCGCCCTGAAGTTGATTGTCAAACGCCAAGGCCTTTAACGCTCTAAACATACTATCTACTCTAAAACCGCCATGTTCATAAAAACGATCGTCCTCTATTGCTAAGGTTGCGTCTATAGCCTGCTGTGGAATCTGCCCCAAAACTACCGGCTCATACTTTCTATCCTCATAAATCTCATATAGCAAATTCCCGTACCTATCTAAAATCTTTGTTGATCTACGGTTATCCTTTTCTATCAAAAGATCTGTGCTTGGAAGATCTTGAGCAAGTACATAAATCTCATATGGTAGAAATATGAAGACGATGGCAAAGAAAACGCCGGAAAGGAAAATTAAGCTTTTACTCAAAATAGAAATTCTAGAAAATCTCTTTAACATGCGGAACGGCAGGCTTAAAATAAAAAGCAATGAATGCAATAAGCGAACTAAGGATTTTACCAACAGCGATAAGAGGCTGTAAAAACCCTTTGCCACACATAAAAAAAGGTGCCGTGCTTTTCTCAGGAAATAGATTCTTAACACATTAGAAAATTTCAAAAAACCGAGTTTAGTAACAGAAAATCTACTAAGGACAAAGCCAAAAAAATTTTTAAACAAAATAAGAAGCAACCAAACAACACCTATACAAAAATAGCCCAGCTTAATTACAAATTTAATTATTCCATTTACATACCCATTTAGCATCCGATATTAGGCGCCCCGCAAAAAATACTTTGTCTTAACTTCAAACCTTATGTTTTGTACCTGCCAGACTAACCAACTCACTTCGCCAAATCATAGTAATAGCGTGGCGTTTTCTTTATTATACTGCAATAAAATTTTCTCTTACATTTAAAACTGGGACTATACCAAAAGTTAATGATACAACCCCTTGACAATTTCGTATTTTTTTCGGTAAACTTAATTTAACACAAACAAAACCCAAAAGTTATTTGTGAAATATTATTAGATTTATCAAAAAGGAGAATTTATGAGTCCGGTAACTCTTTACAAAAGGCAAAAACAAGTACTTAATTTCATTTCTCAGTTTATCCAGAAGAACAACACATCCCCTACTCTGCAGGAAATAGCCACAGCAATGGGACTATCTTCGTTATCGACTGTACATGAACACCTGGCCACTTTAGAAAGAAAAGGTCTTATAAAAAAATACGAGGGATCCGTAAGAGGAATTGAGATTATCTCGGATATAGTTGGTACGACACTTCAAGGCATTGGATTGCCGTTGGTTGGGTATATCGCCGCAGGAGAACCTATAGAGGCCATTGAAAACTCTTTGGAAACCGTGATGGTTTCGGCAGACTTGGTTTCAAAAAGTAGAAGATGCTACGTTCTTCAAGTTAAAGGAGATTCAATGATCGACCAAGGAATTTTTGACGGGGACTACGTAGTCATTCAACAACAGGAAACGGCAAATGATGGAGATATTGTAGTTGCTTTAATTGATAATAATTTTGCTACTTTAAAAAGTTTTTACAACGAGGGTAGTGGGCGCATACGACTGCAGCCGGCAAACTCAAAAATGGATCCGATTTACGTTGCATCCAAAAATCTTAAAATCCAGGGTAAGGTCACTGGAGT
>CAZMKN010000003.1:0-3895 GCA_964567095.1 uncultured Candidatus Saccharibacteria bacterium
TTTCTAAAAGCTTCTTGTGGAACGTCCACTTTTCCAATTCGTTTCAATCTTTCCTTACCTTTCTTTTGCCTTTCCAGCAGCTTATCCTTACGTTCTCTATGACCTCCGTAAATTCCTTGCAACACAGTTTTCCTCATTGCGGAAAGGTTTTCCCGAGCAACAACTTTTCCTCCAATAGCGGCCTGCAGAGAAACTTTAAATTGCTGTTTTGGTAGGATTTCCTTCAGTTTTGACAAAACGGTTCGCCCTTTTTGCTCGGCTTCCTTTCGTAAAACCATGTGTGACAAAGGCTCGACAACTTCCCCATGTACCAAAATATCCAATTTAACTACATCTGCCTTTCGGTATTCCAAAAACTCATAATCCAAACTCGCAAATCCGGATGAAACGCTTTTCAAATCATCGAAAAAGTTAGAAATTAACTCGTTTAGAGGAAGTTCATATTCAAAAACTACCCTTTGTTCAGATGGATACTCTAGAGTTTTTTGAATACCCCTTCTTTTTTCACAAAGCGTGATTATATTTCCGACATATTCCACGGGGGTTACTATATTGGCTAGAATCCAAGGTTCTTCAATACTCTCAATTTCTGATCGTTCCGGCATTTCTGAGGGTCGTTTTACATATTTTTCTTTGCCTCTAAGATTTACCTTATACTCAACACTTGGAGTTGTCGAAATAAGCTCAAGGTCGTACTCACGTTCCAACCGTTCTTGAACTACATCTGCATGAAGTAGCCCCAAGAATCCGCATCTAAAGCCAAAACCCAAAGCTTTGCTACTTTCAGGCTCATAGGAAAGGGCTGCATCCGACAGGGCTAGTTTTTCCAACGCTTTTCTTAGTTCAGTAAATTTATCGTTATCAATTGGATAAAGCGACACGAAAACAAAAGGTTTTATTTCCTTGTATCCTTGAAGCGATTGTGTTTTCTCACGATCTTTGTAGAGTGTAATGGTGTCTCCTACATGCACCGCATGGATATTTTTTAGCCCCGTTGCAACATATCCAACTTCTCCCGTTTTTAATTCCTCGATTTTCTTTCTTTTCGGTGTGAAAATTCCTATTTCTTGGACCGTTGTGGATTTATTTGCCACCATAAAGTGAATTTTTTTATTTTTTGAGCTCAAATTTCCTTCTACAACTTTTATTACGGTTACAACTCCTAGATAATCGTCGAAAAATGTATCAAAAATTAGTGCCCTAAGCTCCTGAGAATTATTTTCTTTTGGTGCTGGGACCCTTTCTACTACAGCTTCCAAGAGCTTGTACACGTTTTCCCCTGTTTTTGCCGATACTCTTATAATTTCGTCTCTTTTAAACCCAAACGAAGCAAGTAAGTCTTGTTCAACTTCGTCTGCGTGATTGCCTCGTATATCTATTTTGTTGATTATAGGAATAATTGTTAGTTTTGCTTCCAAGGCCTTGTACACATTAGAAACGGTTTGTGCCTGAATTCCTTGTGTTGCGTCCACTACCAAAATCGCACCTTCACAAGCAGCTAGAGACCTTGAAACCTCATATGAAAAGTCGACATGTCCGGGAGTGTCTATTAGGTTGAGCTGATAATTTTCTCCCCCTATCCCGTACTTCATTCTTACGGCCTTGAGTTTAATTGTTATCCCTTTTTCGCGTTCCAGATCCAGTTGATCCATTGTTTGCTCTTTTAGGTCTCTTTTATCTACAGTTCCTGTAATCTCCAGTAATCTGTCCGCTAAAGTGGATTTACCATGATCTATATGTGCGATTATGCAAAAATTTCTTATGTTCTTTGTTGCCATGATTGGAAGGATTATATCAGGACAGTCCTGAATTCGTACTGCGGTGAGGAGATTTGGGTCTTTGATGAATCGGAAAATACTTTAGATTCGGTCAGATCTTAGGACTGTCCTCAATCCGCAATTTCTCTTATTGTGTAAGTTTTTCGGTTGGAGGATTCAAAATAAACCCGCAACATAAGTTCACCAAGCATTCCCATCATCATAGATTGAACACCCACTATCACCATTAAAATACCTACAGAGAGCAGCGGCCGGCCACCAATATCTTGTCCCAAAAACATCTTTAGGAAACCTAAGTAAATATTTATAAGCGCCCCGAAACCGGCAATAACAGCTCCAGCAAAACCAAATAGTCTTCCCGGCATTGCTCTGAAAGGTTTTCTAGCAAAGTAAAGCATAAACCAAAGTGTCAGTATATCCAGCAAAACCTTGATAGTTCTCTTATTTCCTGTATAAGCAGAAACTCCAAAGTCCCTATTTTTAAATTCAACCTCAAACTCGATTATTTTAGCTCCATAGGTCGAAACATAATCAGGGATGAATCTGTGCATTTCGCCGTACAACTGCAGGTTATTTACTATTATGCGAGTAAATCCTTTTAGTCCGGATCCTCTATCGTTCATATGGACTCCTGAAACCCTCCCGATTATCTTATTCGCCGCCCCACTTTTTGCGGCCCTACCCTCATCTCCTTCGCCTTCCCCATTTTGCCATCTCCCTACTCTGTGAGTATTCACAAAATCGTATCCTTCATCCAGCTTTTCAATGACTTTTTCAACGTTCTCCAGAGGAATCTCTAAATCCGCAGAAACGGTTACAACATAATCTCCTTTAGAAAGGTCAAATCCAGCTTGGTAAGCCGCACTTTGCCCATGATTTCCCATAAAATTTATACCTTTTACTATTTCATATCTTTTCGCATATCTCTTAATCACTTCCCACGTTTTATCTTCGCTTCCGTCGTTTACAGCAATAATCTCAAAATCGTATTTATTTTCTTCAGCAATTCCCATTAGACCCTCAATGGTTCTGTCTATGTTTTTTTCTTCGTTGTAACAGGGGATTACTATTGAAACTAATTTGTTTGCAGCTTCTGCCATTTTTAATACTGTTCCTTTCTATACCATTCAGGTTGCTGGACAAACCATTCGTAATAAATTTTCACCATTTCTTCTAAAGTAGTCTTTGGATTGTATCCGATTATTTTTCTGGCTTTACTAATATCTGCTAGAGTTTCTTTCATCTGTCCTGGCAAATAGTTTTCTATGGTTTTTATCTTTTTCCCTGTCACCTTTTCAACGGTGTTTAGTATATCTTGCAAGCTGATCGGATTGGAATTACCCAAATTCATTATTTCGTACTTGTTTGGATGATTAATGACATATTCGATTGCTTTCATCATATCGTTTATATATGTGTAATCTCTTGCGCTGGATTTAGGATCTTGCCATAGTTCGAAAACCTTTCCATATTCCGCCGATCTGATTAACTTAGGTAAGGCCATGTCCGGTCTTAGGTTTGGTCCGAGAGGATTAAAGAATCTAAATATTGTTGCGTTAAGATCTGTGTTTTTGGATATTGCATAAAGGAGTACCTCGCTAGCCTTTTTAGTTGCTGGGTATGGTGCGTTTGAATGGCTGGTGTCCATGTCTTCTGTGAATGGTGGTTGATTATCCCCGTAAACCGATGAAGTTGATGCAAAAATAAAGTTGTTTGCCCCGTATTCAAGACTGAAGTCGGTTAAATTAGTTGTACCCAAAACGTTATCTTTAACATAAATATAAGGATTTTCTACAGAGTAGGTAACTCCCGCCCAAGCAGCCAAATGTACAACAGCATCCATATTTGGATTTTCCGCAAACACCATTTTTAGTGTTTCTCTGTCGGAGATATCCACTCGATAAAGCTTGAACTTTGGGTTTTCCTTAAATGACTGGATATTGAATTCCTTGATTTTTGGACTGTAATAGTCGTTGAAGTTATCTATTCCCACTACCTCATAGTCATTATCAAGTAAATATTTGGCAAGATTGGATCCTATGAAGCCAGCAGCTCCTGTTACTAGTATTTTCATATGTGACAATTATACTACAGTGTTCTCACAGAAAAATTTATTT
>CAZMKN010000003.1:3995-39997 GCA_964567095.1 uncultured Candidatus Saccharibacteria bacterium
GCAGGCTTCCAAAACTATTTATTGCGATATCTAAGTACTGAAAAGCTCTGCCAGGGACAACTTTTTGGTACAGTTCCATTAAGATTCCATATAAAACACTCCCAAAAAAAGAGGCCCACGGGCTTTTTAAACCTCTATAAAGCGTGAAGCAAAAGAAGAAGTACATAACAAAATGCACGTTTATGTTATAAGATTCTTTAGTCAGTCCCACAGCGTTAATAGTTTTTCCGGGAATGGACGCAAGTATAAGAATTATAAGAGCGGTGGTTAAGGATGGTAAGTATTTATTAAATCTTTTCACGTTGGAATTTTATCACTTTTCTTTATGAATCCCACGATTCCTGCTAAAAAGGAAGCCCCCAAGAGGACAGCCGAAAGGTTACTCGTATTTCTTAAGTCCTTTAGCGTTTTCGTCTGATTTTTTGGTACAGTTATTTCCTCCTTTTGGCCAATAGATTGATTTGGCCGTTTCTTTTGCCTCCATGTTTTTGCACTTTCATTTATTTTTTCAAAATAGCCTTTGTAAGCTTTGGTTGTGAAAAGTTCTTTTGTGGGTGTTTCATAAACTTTATTTGTTTCTAGATCTTTTATTAGAAGTTTCAACAGTACATTTTCTTGGTTGGAAGTTCCCTTTATATATAATTTCCCTTTTGCGTTGGGCATTTCCAGCCAAGAATTATTTGGAAATATCCACCCTTGGGTTTCGGGATTGTAAATTTTTATAGTTGCTTCTTCAGAGTTAGGTTTTACTTTCCACCGCGATTGGTCAAAGTCCGTGATTTTATGCTCTATGTTTATTTCTATTTCCTTTCCATTTTGCAGTTCGTAAGTATTTGGGAAAAAATCGAAATAGTATTCTTGTTCTTCCAGTGAGTTCAGATCCTCTGATGGGTCCAGGTCCTCCGCATAAACATCTCCAATGTAATTGTTGGCGGTGTAAAAAGTGAATCCCACAACTAGAGAGATTAAAATGGGCTTTTTCCATATTGAGGTCACCGAAATCATTCTAATTTGTATTTGTGGAAAGTAAAGGGGGAATGTTCCAGTTAAACTAGAATTTAATAGTTTACATGTAGATAGTAAGATTGCAACCCCCCGGAATGATCTAATCGTATATACTGTAATCTGCATTGTCCTGTATCGTAATACCCTCGATAATATATCCCGTCCTCAACGGCATAAAGAGCTAGTTGAGGGCTACTAATGTCAATTCCATCGTGGAAGGAATAGATATTTCTTAACCAAGGAATGTTCCTTGTTGCCCAGGTATTGCCATATCCTTGGTGCATAGTAATATGCCCTTTTAAAGGCCATTGCCAATCACCGGAGGGGTTAAAGGAATCACTTGCAGAACAACTACCAGAACCACTACAATTAGAATAACTGGAAATACCTTTTAGGTATTTAAATGGGTCTTTTGTTGCCCCATTTTTCCTCACGGTAAAGTGCAGATGCACCCCATTGGAGTTACACGAAGCTCCCGCTATAACGCTTCCTATTGTCTGCCCCGCAGAAATGTTTACACCGGAACCCTCAATACCACTACCCGCCAAAATAGCTTGCAAAGACAGATACTCCTGCCGTGCCTGTTCCAACAGCTCTTGGTATTTAGCGTTATCATTTTCCGTGTCTTTCAACAGTCTTTCCTTGCTAGCCTTTTGATCATCCAATTGCCTTTTATATGCCTCCTGGTTTGCTTTCTGGACGACAATTTCTGCCTTTAGCTCCTCTTCTTCCTGTTTCTTGTCCTCAAAAATGTTTTTTTGATTCGCATAAGCAGTTTTCGTTTTATTCATTTCTTTCAAAAGTTTAGCATCGTGTTCCTGCATAATTTCCGAGTAGGTAGTCTTGTCGATTTTTTGCTCTAATTTCTCAGGATCCAGTAAAAATAGAATGAACTCAAAGCTGCTCGGCGTGGACTCCTCCATTTTGTAGTAAGACCTTTTCCTTTGGGCGAGAATATTTTCTTGATAAGTAATGGATTCTGTCATTCTTTCAATTCTGTTGCCCAAATCGACGATATCCTGCCCCAATTTAGCTATTTTTTCGGTTTTAACGGCAATTTGATTGATAGTGTTTTGAATTCTTAACTGTGTTAACTGGATCTGGTTGTTTGCGTACTCTATCTCCTTTTGTAGTGAATCTATCTTGTTGCCCGAGTCTAAAACTGCCTTTTCCAGTTCCGCTATTTTTTCCAGCAACTCCTCCGTGTCTATAGTATTAGTAGGATCATCTTCTGCCATGTCGCTGTCATCCTCCTCTTCTTCAGCACGTACCTCACTTAGGACATTTCCAGGAGTTACTCCCATTGCAAAAGGAATAGCTATGAAAACAGTAAGAAAAAATCCCAGTAGAGCCAGATTCAGGTTTTTCAACAGGGGATCCCTTTTTAGCATAGAAGTTTAATACTCCAAGTATTTTTTAACAGTATTTTTGCTTCCTAAATACCCTAACAAAAGCCCCGATAGGAGCAGAACTATTCCCAGGATAGCAGTTACAAGTATCAAACTAACCTTAATTTCCGGCAAAAAAGGCATTGCAAGACCTGAGCGAAAAATTCTCAGAGCACTCGCAATCAAGGCCCCGCTTACAAGTAGTACAGTTGCAATTACAGACGATGTAAAACTAAAGAATATTCCTTGCGTAATTATGGGTCTTTGAACATAATCATTAGAGGCTCCCACCAACTTAAGAATTTCCAATTCAGTACCCTTTTTATTTATATATGTTCTTAAGGTTATTACTATTGCCGAGTAAGAGACAAATAGAAACATTGCTGTGAGAGTAAATCCCACTATATAAACAATATTCGCAATTTTTTGGAACTTTACAACCACGTCCTCAAAGAACTTAACACCCTCTACTCCCTCGTTTGGAGAAAGTTCTTCAGCAATGATTTTTAAGTTCTCTAATTTTTTCGTTCGAATTTTTAAACTTGCTGGTAATATATTTGCTGAAATTGATTCCAAAAGCAGAGGCTCGTCAGCGTTTATCTCGCTAAAGATTTTTAGCGCGTCTTCTTTTGAGATGTATTCCACTTCCGCAATTCTGTCATCCTGCTCCAACGTTCCCTTTAACGCTAAAATACTTTCTTCCGAAAAATCATCTTTAAAAAATGCAGTAACCTGAGTTTGTTGTTCTAAGTAACTAAGTGTTGATTGTGAGATGAATACTATTAACATAAAAATACCCAAAACCAAGAACGTAATTGTCATAGTTAAGATATTTGCAAAGGATAAAACTTTTTCTTTTTGGAACGTTTCTTTTATTCTTTCAAAACTACTCATGGTAATGTCCCTTCTCTTTGTCTGAGATTATCTCTCCTTTATGAATTCTTATAACTCTTTTCTGCATCTTGTTTACGATATCCTGATCATGTGTTGCCATTAGTACTGTTGTGCCTCGTTCCGCTATATTTTCTAAAATTTCCATAATCTGATCCCCAGATTCCGGATCTATCATTCCTGTCGGTTCATCAGCAACTAATATATCGGGCTCATGCGCTAAAGCCCTTGCAATCGCCGTCTTTTGCTCTTCTCCTCCCGAAAGTTGGTGCGGATAATTATCCTTTTTATCTAAAAGTCCTACCATATTCAAGACGTTTGGCACAATCTCATTTATTTCCTCCTCAGGAGCATCCACAACCTTCAAGGCTATAGCAACATTTTCAAAAACCGTTTTCGACTCCAGCAACTTAAAATCCTGAAATACCACGCCGATTTTTCTTCGTATTAAATGGATTTCTTGTTTAGGGATTTCTAGGATATTTGTATCCCCGAAATAAATTTCCCCTTCGGACGGTTCCTCTTCACGGATTAAAATTTTTACCAATGTAGATTTCCCTGCCCCGGATTCCCCAACTAAGAAGGCAAACTCTCCTTGATATATGTCCAAACCAACTCCCTTTAAAACTTCTATTACAGGAATGTCTTCAGCCCTGCCCTTTCTATTTTTAGGTACGCTGTTAAGCACATACGATTTTCTGATATTTTTAAACACTAGTTGCTTGTTTTGAGTCATTTTTTAATTTGAGATTATAATTTTTTCCACAATTAAAACACGTTCCCCCGCTTTAGTTTTCGTTTGTAATCCTTGCACTTCGACGCGAAGATTCTCGGCCATTTCTAACTTTGCATCCTCACTTTTCAATAAAATTACATCTTTTCCATCCTTGTCCACTAATTTATAGCTAATGTTTTCCCCAGGATAGTTTGCGGGACTCGTATATTTTATTGTTCCTTTCAAGGAGCTTTTTGTGACCTCGGCGGTTATCGGTTCCACGGCATTGATGGGGGAAGATGAGTCAAAGTCAGTAAAGAATCTATCTATAACGAAAACAATTGAACCCAAAAGTATTATCGCTACGCCAACTAACTTGATTAAGTAAGCTTTGTTTTTGGGTTTCACTTTAAACGGAGTATCTTTTCTAGGCAGGTTTTCTTCATTCATAAATCTATTTAAGTATACAATATTTCAATACTCGATTTCGGTTATCTCGCTGGTTACATTCGATTTTTTAATAATTTTTTTGAGATTTATTTTCTGGATTAACTCTCCGAAAAGCTCCATTTCTTTTACCTTAAATATTTTATTGAACAGTAGATAAGTACCCATGCCTACAAGAGATGTAACCATTGTTATTAGTAGTAGCTGGGGGGTTCTTGTACTATCAAAGACAAACCTGTCCAGAAGTTTTAAGGGAGCATATATGCTTATTCCCATTATGGTTGCCGCCCAACTCATTTTTATAAAAGGCACCACCGTTCGCTTCAGATCAAAACCACCAAGCTTTTTTGCCAATAGATAAAGTAGGGCGAGCATATCAATTATCGAAGTAATGGAGTAGGAGAGAGCTATAGACCACACCCCAAGATTAAGTTTTCTGGTGAAGAGAACAGAAAGTCCTACGTTTAGAATAACAGTTACTAGGCTTACTTTTACGGGTGTTTTCGTATCTTTTAGGGCGTAATAAGCTCTGTTGAGTAGGTATATTGTCCCTTGTGCAAATATAGAAATGCTGTAAAAAGCCAGAGTATAAGATGTTTTGACAGTAGCTTCCCACGGGAATTTTGAGGTTCCATATGCTAGGCGGATCAGGGGTATTCTTAGTACCATTAAAATTACTGAGCAGGGGATTACTAGAAATAACATTTGGTGCAATGAGGTTATAAGTATTTTCTTGAAACGATCTTTATTTTTGATAGTTGCCTGTCTTGATAGGGTAGGTAGTGCTGCAGATGCTATAGAAATAGCGAACAGATTTATCGGGAAAAATTGTAATTGGTCGGCAAACTTTAAATAAATTGCAGCCGGTTTAGAAATTAGTATTGCTAAAGAGTTGTTAATCATGTTCAATCCGTTGGCAATTAGAATGCTAAGTATCCTCGGAGGGACAAGTTTAAAAAACCTTCTGAGATATTCGTCTTTTAATTTAAGTAGAAAGGTGTATTTGTACTTTATGCTTACTACTCCGGGAAGCTGTATTGCAAGATGTGCTAAGGCCCCGATCATTATTCCGTATGTGGGTCCGAGTATTCCGTGTTTGTTGGAGAACACAATTATTCCGGCGATTAGACCCAGATTATAAAGTAATGGGGCTAAACTGGTTAGTAAAAAACATCTGTGTGATTGCAATAGTCCTGTTAGAAAGCTGCTCACAAGTAGTATTATTTGGGCTCCTAGCATCAGCTTGAGTAAAAGAGCCCCTCTCTGTATTTCTGCTGGTGTGAATTGTGATACGGAAAGAATTTTTATTAAGTTGTCAGCGAATATAAAGGCGCACGATCCTATTACTATAAAAAGCAAAGTGCTAACTGTTATTATCACTGAGGCTATGTCTTGTGATTTTTCGTCACTTTCTTTTTTTGCCTCGGTGTAAATTGGAATGAATACTGTAGATAGTGCTCCTACAACAAAGAGTGAGTAAAGCAAGCTAGGAATTTTATCAGCTGTGAAAAATATCGTTAGGTCAGAAGATGTCCCGAAGTAAGCACTTAACAGTCGGCTTTTTATTATTCCAAGAACAGCGTTTATACCGCTTGCTGAGGCTATTATTGTCGCGGCCGAGAGGATTGTGTTTTGGGTACGTGTCAAAAATCCGAACTTACATTTTATTGCGTCTACGATTTTCTGCTTGACCATATCAATAGTTATGTTATCATTGCAGGCATATTATGCCTAATACTATGTCGTCAAAAAAAGCTCTAAGGCAGTCCCGCCGCAAGAGGTCTCATAATTTATTTTGGAAGAATCGTGTGAAAATCGTTGTAAAGGATCTGAAAGATTCCTTGCAGACTAAGGGCGCGACTCTTGATATACTGAAGAAGAAGGAAAGCCTTCTTCAGAAGTATTTGGACAAAGCAGCTAAAGAAAAAGTAATAGCCAAAAATAAAGCTAATCGTTTAAAATCAAAATATGCCAAAAGAATTACTGCCTATCTCGCAACTTCGAAAAAAACTAGGAAACCTGTTCCGAAAGCTAAAAAGTAAAACGCTTCCGAAAGACACCAACCCCGAATTTGAAATTTCTGGAGCCAGCCTTTTACCTAGTTATAAACTTGAACCTACACTGTCGTTTGGTAAAGAACTTAATTTCAAAACCGTAAGTAATTATTATAAATCTTCCAATTTTATTCCATTTGCTCAGGCCGCTATTATTTTACTCACGTCTGTTTTTATAGTTGTTTCCTTGCTGAACGTGCTTATTAATTCGAAAATTAAAAAACAAGGGATTTTGCAGTCCGAGAATATTTCTTATCTAGAGAATGAACTAAAATCTTTGGAGAATCTAACAAAAATTTCAAAAAAAATAGAGCTTTTTAAAAGGTACAAAGCAGATTCCAAGAAATTAACTCCTTACGCTAATTTGCTTACGAATTCCGAGGGTCTTAGTTTCGAAAACTTCAGTTTAAATCCCACCGAAGCTTCCTTTGCCGGGACTACAGCTTCTCCAACTACATTTTCATTACTAGTTGCAAAGTACCTTCAGAGTGACCTGGTTGACAGTGTAGTTTTGCAAGCGGCTTCTCTAAATACTAATAAAAATATTTATGAACTTCAGGTAAACTTAAAACTAAAATGAGAAAAAAGTTAGTTACATATAACGCGTTTCACGACTTTTACGCCCTAATTCTCTTTTTAAATATTTTTGGTCTAGGTGTTTTTGGTATATATCCTGCAACAATCTCTTTAGTAAAAAAACCGAATTTTTTGGCCGAGTTTAAGACAAAGAACGAGGAACTCTCATCTTTGCTGGTTAAAGCTCAGGAGGAGGCTCAAATTCAAGAACAGCTTCAGCCCTATCTACCGGCCCTGAACGCCATAATACCCGATGATATTTATGGAGATCGGGTTGTCGCTGAGTTGTTGGTGCTTACGGCCAAAGAGGGTTACACATTGGAGGACGTTTCTTTTTCACTAGGGGGCGAAAATTTTTCGATCGTTCACTTTTCTGCGGAAGGATCGTTCGAAGAGTTAGGAAAACTTTTGGTAGCGATTGAAGACTCAAAATTAAGTATGGAAATAACCGAGATTAGTATGAGTTTCTCGAAGCAAGATACAAAACACTTACCGAGAATTTCCGTTGACCTGAATGTATATAGTTTGAGGGAGCCCATCAATGAAGAAGAGTAAATTTATAATACTTGGTATTTTTACGTTTATAACTTTAGCAAATCTTTTTCTGATTTTTTCCCTTAGGGATGCTAATTCCGCAAATAATCTCACTTTTTCTCGAAAAACACTTGATTTTAATAGGGAATTTAGTGTTACAATAGATTTAGATTTTTTAAGGAATAATTTAAAACCTGCCTATGAACAATAGCTATCAAGCACAAAAAGGCTTCAAGACTTTCCTAGTTACCTTGGTTATCTCACTCGGAATCTTTATTGCGGTTTACTATGTAACTTCTTATCCCTCTTACAAAATTAATATCGAAGAGTCTACTGGTGGAGAGCTGTTGGGTCGAACGGCTGTTGGGGAAACTGAGTTGGCTATTTCCCCTGTTAGCGAAGAGAAAAGCCCATTTCGACAGTTGAACGATACAGAGATGGCTGTTTCTAAGAGAGTGGTGTTGGCCGGTTCTGACGAGAATATTGTGCCTGAGGTGCCTACCGTGCCTGCTGAAACCGCGCCGATAGGTATACCTTCAGATATCCCCGAGAGTACTGTTCCGGATACCGGCTCGTTTGCTGTGACCGTTTCCTTATTTTCTTCTCTTTGTATGTTGGGTGCTGGCCTGTACTACGTGTATTTAGGCCCCCGTAAATTGGCTTTGAAGTCTTTTGAAGATCGCTTTCTTAGTTAATTTTGACAGCATGGACTAATAGTCTTTTCAACTTTGTTCCAGGAGGTATACAGGTCATTAGCGTTACTGTTGACTCATTTAGAAATGTTGGTTTAGTTTCTTCTAGGGGATTTACCTCCGCCGGGTATAATGTTTCTTTATTTTCCACTAGATAAGTGAATTTATGATTTTTGGACTCTACAATAATCTCATCTCCTATTTCTAGTTTTTCAAGTGTGGAAAAGATTGTCTTATAATTCTTAGGGTTGAAGAACCACGGTAATACTGAATGCCCGTATATAAAACTATTTCCCGGCTGTCCTGGAAGCGCTGATCCCGCATAATGCCCCAGTGAATTTTTCGGATCCATTGAAGTGGAATTTACTTCTACTACTGCCTTTTCAATGTCAAGCTTGGGTATTGTGAGATAAAATCTGTCTATATTTTCGGCTACTTTTGTTTCTCCATTTTCGCTTGATAACTCTTCAAACTCAAAGTCCTTAAATCCGCTCATTACACCCAAAACACTAGACTCCATAATAGTAGCACTCGACTTTTTGGTCGATTTAAAAAAGGCCAGTGGTAATATAACCTGTGTTCCTAAGATTAAAGTCCCACCCAAGATCAATGTTAAAGGTAATATCCGGCTTTTCACCAAGAACTTTCCGCTTCTCACTCTATATATAGGATCGTGAGATTCATCTTTTATGTATATCTTTTTGGAGTCCATTTTAATCTCTTTTTTTGGTTATTTTTTCTATAGTCAATACATTTATTATGTTTTCGGATATCAGCCCCAATTTTAGGTCTCTATCCGTTTTATAAAAGTGCTCATAGAGTTCCACGATTTGTTTTCCGGTAAATTCCTTTGCCTGGAGTCTGGCCTTATTTTTGACGAAAGGGGAGGCTGAGAAATTTGCCCCAAATTTAATTTTAGCTATATTTCTTAGTTGGTATAAAAGCATCGAGTGTATTTTAAAGGCCGGTTCCCCCTTTTCTTCCAGTTTTTTAAGTGATTGATAGGCCTTTTTCTTATTTTTAGTATAAACTGTATCCAAAAAGTTAAATACCATAAAATCCTTTTTCTCTCTCAGCTTTATCAGTTCAGCATCTTTTATTGTCGCAATATTTTTAAGGATTTTACTGTTTGCTCGATACGTTTTGCTCGTCTTGAAAACTAAATGGGTATCTTTTGGTAACCCGCCGATATTTTCTAAAATCTTAATAAGAGTTTTATCTGTGGTAGAGCCGACTTCGACAAGGAATAAGTTTTTAAACCCAAATATGCTTGGCGTTGTGACTTTGCTCGCAAATTCTGCCAACGTTAACTCGGTTAAATTTATTTCTATTTTTTCTTGTGGGTTTATTTTTTTAACGATCTCCGCAACCTTCCTTTGTTCCGAAAGGTCGTTTTGCCCGTATATGAAATAAATCATTGGTTTTCCGGGATTTTATTAAGGTCTATACTTCCTGAGGACTCATCTCTTTGTGGCTGTATTGTATTCATCTGGTCAATAATAGTTGTCTCTATTTGTTTTGGTACCCAGGTTTTAGGTTTCTGTGCGTTGGTTTCTTCCCCCCGGTTTACCACGTGTGTTTTTGATTTTTCGATTTGGGCTAATCGCTCCTCATTCTCAGATGGTTTCTCCTCTCTTTGGGGCGGCATAGGTTCCTTTTGTTCTGCAGCGTTTTGAGTTTTAGGCGCATGTCCCTCCTTTACGTTTCCTTCCTTGTCGAAGGTGCTATATTTGTCGGGCTCGACGTGTTTGAAGGGCTCATATTTAGGTTTCGCCATAGGCTTTTCTTTTTCTTGGATGATCCCTTCTTTTCTAAGTTTCAATAATTCCTTAGGATCTGTGGTTATTAGTTTATGCTCCTCAGAAGAGGCCTTAATCCTTATAGCTACATGATTAGTTCCCGCAAAAAAGAGCCCCTCCCCTATTCCGGCACCTAGTAGTAATCTTTTCTCTCCCTCGGATAGATAGAAGGTTTCCGCAACAAGCTCAATCGCGGCAGGATGTTGTTTTAATAGTATTTGTATGGATGAATTTGTGACTATGGCCTTTCCATATTCTGATTTCAAAAAGTCATCTACATCCTGCGAAATTGTGGTTAATCCTAGATAGTACTTTCTGGCCCTTTTCGCAATCCCATAAATAAATCTTGCACTGTCTTCGTTTTCCATGAGATACCAAGCTTCTTCGACTATAAGTACCCTTTTTTTTAGGTCTCTTCGAATGGTTGTCCAAACGAAATCTAATATTATGTAAAAAGCTATTGGTCTGAGAAGATCTTCCAAGTTTTTGGTAGAGAAAACGGTCATATTGTTATTTATATCTACTGTCGTTTGTGAATCAAAAATCCCCGCCAAGGATCCTCTCACATACTTTTCCAATCTTCCAGCCATATTGTGCGCCTCTTGCTCAGCCGCTCCTAGCAGGACTTTGTATAAATCTTCCATTACAGGCGGTTCCTTAGCCATTTGCGTGTCAGGATCTGTTGTAATTCCTTTTAATCTGTACGTTTCGATCAGAGCTCTGTCTAAAACAGCTTCTTCTGTTGGAGACAATTCTCCCATCATCAGTTTTAGAAGCGTATGAAGTGAAAGTACCTTCTGCCCAAGCTCATTCGCACCCTCCATAGCTATTCCGGATAGATCGAATGGGTTAATTTTACCTGTTGAGCTTGCTGAAAAGTCTATGTAATTTCCGCCTACCGCATCACATAATGTCCTGTATTCCTCTTCAGGATCGATTATCATCACTTGGGCTCCGAATATCATTAATCGTAAGGCCTCAAGTTTTACGAAGTAGGATTTACCGGCACCTGATTTAGCAAAGACCACTGAATTAGCGTTTTCTAGTGAAAACCTATCGAAAATTATAAGGGAGCCGTTATGGCGATTGATCCCATACATTATTCCCTCGTCCATTGTTAATTCAGACGAAGTGAATGGAAACGTTGTGGCTAGGCTGGTAGTGTCCATGTTTCTCGTAATGAGAAGTTTGTCCATTCCCGTGGGTACAGTGGATTGAAAGGCTTCTTCCATCTGAAGAGTTGCTGTCTTAGATATTAGTAGCAAAGAGCCTAAGGTCGACTCCAGTTTGGAAGTTACATTATTCAGTTCTTCCAAGGAATTTGCAGGAATCGTTATGTAAAAAGAAAATTGAAAGTATTTTTCCACACCCTTTACGAGTTGTTCCTGTAATGTGTTGGCATCCTCCAGAGCTACTTTAACTGCTGGATCTGTTATTTTTCCTTTTTCCCTGTCTGACATTGTTGTTGCCTCTAGCTCGGTAATTTTTCTGCGCAAATCGTCCAAAATCATTTTTGCTTTTACCGGGTAGTAAAACATAGACATGTCAATTGTGTGCTCGAAGTTGATTACCGGCGCTAACCAATTAGCGCCTACAAATCGCGGGTACCCCGATATGAAAAGAGTTCTGTAGTATGAGTTTCCAATTTTTATATGATTAAAATCTACTTCCAGAGCAGAGGGTGCGATGATATCTTTTATGTCTATCATTCCTTTGGACAAAGTTTCCGCGGGATTATTGACCGACTCTTGCGTTGGGTTTTTCTGATTTTCCTCTTTTCCTGTTTTTTTCGTGATAAATGGTAGGTTCATTTGCGTTACTCCTCAAAAATGGCTGGATTTACTATGGCCGTTTGATAATCTTCCACTTTAGTCTGAATCCTTTGTCCGTGCACGGCGCTCGGGTTATAAATATCGAAATACAACTCCACAAGTTCTTGCGTATTTAATTGTTCAGCTTTTATTCCCAATCGTCTAAATTCCTTTTTAATATGAGCTGTTTTTGGTTCCAGCTCTATTTTTGCATTTTTAAGTGCTTTTTGTACATTTACGTTTACCCTTTTGGTATTGGTTCCTAGTAAACGCGTAAGAAACTCAAAGGGATTGGATATAGATTCTTTACTGATAGCCGTATTTGTGGATAGTATGACGTAAAATTTTTTGTCTAGAACTTCATTTGTTGTAATGGTTTCCTGGACGAATTTTCTATAAGCTTCCGCTTGATGTTTGAGAAGTGGGTCCTCTATCTTATTTTCCACTTGAATTACTTTTTGCAGGTAGCTGGAAATATCTAGTTTTTTGGAGCGTAGAACTATTTGAAGTGGAAACGTTATTGAATTGATTAACATTGAAAACGCCGCAATAATAGCATCTTGCTCAATCTCTGAAAGTAGATCAAAATTAACCGCAGTTGTTTTTAACACAGCAGCAGCAGCGCCATTTTTTAGGATAACCAGGTTTTCCTTTATGTCCTCGATGTCTAAATGTTGTTGTGTTGTGGCAGTAATTCTTGACATTTTTTAACGACCTATAATCTCAAATGAGGGCAAAAGCCCGCCCTTTATTTCAAGAGGAATTATATCAAAGGCTAGGTTCGTTTGTTTAGCTCCATCTACCTCTAATTTATATTTTCCGTTTGCTAAAGGTGTCGAAACGAGAAATCTCCCGACTTTATCTGTTTTTAAGGCTCTTATAGGCTCTCCTTTCTCATTTTTTATTACAATTACCACTCCTTGGATATGTTCGCCCCTACGGTTTTTTATCATCCCCGATACTATATTTGGTCTTTTCACCATGGAAGGTATTTGCCGCACGCTTAATTTCTTTTCCATTTCTTTTTCTCTCTGAGTTTGACTCAGAAGTTTTCGCATCTTCTTGTTTTTTTCCTCGATGGTTCTGTCATCCTCTCTCGAGATCTGTATCACTTTTTCACCTCTTATGGGCAGCACGATCCGTCCTTGGTTTAGAGTTAAGTTAACGAACTTACGCCCTGAGTGTTGCATTAGAGGTCGTAGAGGAATTATTCCTCGCGATTTTCCCTCATCTAAGGGTTTCATTTTCGATTTTTTTATTTTGGCTTCGACGATTTTATTTATTTTCGTTTGCCTAGCAATTGCTGCCGTTTCCCTCTCACTTTTTTCTAGCTCCTTTTTCTTTGCTTTCTTGTGTTGTTCTTCAGAGGTTGTATCTTGTGTTTGTATTGGTTTTTTCCCCCCGACCATGTCTTCTTTCTTTCCCGCTTCCTTTGTTGGTCTTGTCAATTTTTCCCGGGTTTCCAAAGAGGGTTGCGCACTTTGAATTGCGGTGCCTTTCGCGGGTGTTACAGTAGTAGGTTGGGCTCTTTGGGCTACCGTTCTTTCCTCCGTTTTAAATGCTTCTCGTACCATAGCTATATAGGCTTCTTCGGGAATATCCAAAGGGTCTTTTTTTTCTGTACGTCCTCGTTGATCCAGATACTCTTCTAATTTCCTTCTGCTAGCTGTTGGTGCAAGTGTTATCAATTCCTGTTGTACAAAATGTAGACTTTGTTCGTAAGCCAGCCCTACAGGAATTCTCCACTCCTTTTTCCAGATTCTTTCTGTGGGTATATTTATGGCCTTAAGGAAGTTTATGACCCACTCATCTAACCCTCTATCTTCATAAGGAACGAATGCAAAACCGAGTCCTGTTAGTCCTAGCCCTATAACAAAGAACCACGTGAAGGGTTGTGGAACTGAGAGCTTAGCCATGTATGCTGCTATTGCAAAAACTAGGACGTACACGAATTGTCTCATCGTAAGTTCTCCTATGAGTTTGAATTCCACATCCATTATGTTTTGAGGGACGGCATGTTGCTTGTTGGTTAGCGGTTGATTTTGGGCGGGCATTGTTTAAATTATACGCAAGTTTTTATTTTATTTCTTCGATTATCTCACTCATCTTTTTTAAGGTAGTTTCGTTTTCGCTTCGTAATTTAAGTTCTATCTTATCTCCAGTTTTTTTCGAGATCACGAGCCTATATGGAATTCCTATTAAATCTGTATCTGCAAATTTTTCCCCCGCTCCCACGTCGGTTCTATTGTCAAATAAAACCTCTATGTTTTCCCTTTCAAGTCGTTCATAAACTTTTTTTGCCTTTTCTTCAACAACTGGATCTTCCAGATTTAATCCCACTAAATGTGCACGGAATGGCGCTATGTTTTTTGGCCAAATAATGCCGTTTTTGTCCGAGTTAATTTCCACAACCGTGCCCAAGCACCTTCCAAGTCCTATGCCGTAACTGCCCATTATAACAGGTTTTTGCTCACCAGTTTTATCTGTATATAGTAATTCTAAAGGTTCTGAAAATCTTGTTTTTAACTTAAAAATGTTTCCAACCTCTATTGCCCTTACTATTTCCAACTTGCTCTCTTCCAACCCCAAATCCCTTAATACCTCCTCGGTACGAACATCCTCGTTGACAGCTAGCCTTTTCTCCCTGTCTAAATAAATAACGTCTTCTCCTGTCTCACAGATTGTTTGAAACTCATGACTATATTTCGAAAAGGCGCCCCCACTCGAGAAAGTAAGAAAAGTTTTCTCTCCCAGACCCAATCTGTTAAAAATATTAAAGTACGCTTGTTTTACCTTTTCATAAAAGATATTTAGAGCTTCCTCATCTTTATTAAATGAGTAAAGGTCTTTCATCACAAATTCTCTGGTTCTGAGTATCCCTCCTTTTGATCGTAGTTCGTTCCTGAATTTTGTTTGAAATTGGAACAAATACTTAGGTAGATCTTTATATGAATGGATGAATTGTTTCGCCAATTTTGTTAGCGGTTCTTCATGAGTCGTTGCTAAACCTACTTCCGTTTCATTTTTAAGTTTAGTTTTAAACCACACGTCTAATACCTCGTCATTCCACCTATCGGTTTTTTTCCATACCTCCGGATTTTGCAAGCTTCCCATAAGTAACTCTTGTCCACCAATTGCTTCCATTTCCTTTCTTATAATCTGGAGTATTTTGTCTAGGACACGTTTCCCCAAAGGGAGATATGTATAAACTCCCGCCATTTCTTTGTGTATAAACCCCGCTTGAATTAAGAGTTGTGCGCTCTTACATATTTCATCCGCGGGAGGCTCTCTTCTAGTTTTTAGTAAAAGTTTGGTATAAAGCATTGTTTCTCTACTAAGTAAAATAACAAGAAATAGTTACAACAACAAGTAATACTCATTACACTGAATGCCCGAATTTTAATTATCAGATAGTTAAGAGGTTCGCAAGGAAGTCTTGCGAAAAAATAAGAATCACCCTTCCTCTTCATGTTCTTTGTCACTTTCGCCAATATATTCTAGCACTAGTGGTTCCCCTCCCATAATTTCCGGATTCTCAAAGACGTTCCCGACTACTGTTATACTTCTAAGTGAGCGTTTGTCCGCAAAGTCTATGGTTTTCTTGTTACCCAAGAATTTAAGTCCAAACTTAGCACTTTCCGTGTTCCAATAAACCAAGCCAAGTTTCCCTTGAGCCCCAACCTTTAATATGTCCCCATCCCATATATCTATATCCTCATCGTCTTTTAGACCGATAAATTGCATCACTATAATATTTTCATCGCACTCTTCGCTCACATACCAGTCTCGGCCCTTCTTTTTAGGCGTACCTCTAGAGTACAAAACCTTCCCACTTAACCCTATAGCAACGTTTTTGTACATATAGTTTTTTACTTTGTGCCACGCTCTAAATTTATATTGATGATTTACCATTTTATATATTAAACCTTTCTTTTAACTCTTAAACCCCTTCATTCTAGCAGATTTAGTTTTTATTTGAAATCCTAATCAACAGAACAAAAATAAGAAGTAGTGAGAGCAACGTGCCCGTAAATAAGTTTAAAATATTATAAACTTTGAGTGTAAGCAAACCAACGATTATCAAACTCACTATAAAGCTCGTTCCCAATCCCTTTTTGTATATGAGGTTTGGGTTGTAGTAATGCGATCCGCGTTTTTTATTGGCGAAAAATAAAATTAATGATGTCGTTGTTCCTATACAAATGAAAAAAAGACCTAGAACTATTACTATAATGAGGTTCGTGTCCGGCGCCTTAGTCATTACAACCCACCCAACTCCCGCTAACGAGAGAATTTCTAATAAAATAATAGTGTATAGGAATTTAGGCATCTATGGGAATTTTAACATTAAGTTCTGATGATTTATTTCCCGGACTTAATAATTTCTTAATCTTTTTATGCTAAAGATAGAAAGGTTGTTGTTTTTAGCATCCATCTATGAGAATTTTAATGCTTACAGACGATTTGGAACTTGCTCAAGAACTTGAGAATTGTTTGAATTCTGACTTTGTTATAGATACGGAAACAACATCTTCTCAAGGCGTTTATGCCTCTCAAGAAGACTTTTATTCACTAATTTTACTTGCTGATTCCATCGAAAATGTCCGAGGCTCCCAAATATGTTCTTTAATAAGGAGAAGTAACGTGAGTATACCTATATTGATGTTTACTGATGATTCTCAAGCGTCTTCAAGAGTACGTTGCTTACGTTCGGGGGCAGATGATTGTTTGGCGCGTCCTTTTGATGGAGAAGAATTAAAAGCTCGTATTAAAGCGCTGATTAGACGCTTTTCAAAAAGTATTCCAAAAGATAATGTTTACAGGATCGGGGATTTTTCCGTAGACTTTTGGAATAGGATCGTTAAATATGGGAATCGCACTCTATCTATTTGCCGTAAGGAATTTGAACTTTTGGAATTGCTTATCAAAAATAGGAACCATACCCTTACTCGCGATTTTATTCTTGAGTCTCTTTGGGATGAGAGTTCTACTAATTATTCTAATTCGGTAGATGTTTACATTTGCTATTTAAGAAAGAAGCTGAAAGATTTAACAGGTAAGGATCCAATCCGCACTATTTATGGTATTGGTTATGTTTTTGACGATTCTGAGTTGCAGAAAGACTCCTAAACCCCTATTATTAAGCCAATGGTTGGAACTATTATTAACATTTTTTATCAGCTTCTTAGGACCGCCCGTCCCAGGCAATGGCTAAAAAATCTTAGTGTTTTTGCGGCCCCGATATTTTCAGGGTTGTTGTTTGATGACGCCGTTTTTTTTCTAGCAATTAAGTGTTTCGTTGCTTTTTGTGTCGTTTCCTCCGGAGCTTACTTTATAAACGATCTTAGTGATGTGGAAAAGGATAAAAAACATCCTATAAAGAAAAATAGACCAATTGCCTCAGGGAAATTACCCGCCAAGCTCGCCTGGTTTGTTGCCGTGGTTCTGGTTTTGTTTTCTGTAGCTTTTTCTTATTTCTTTGTCGGGACGTTTTTTACGTTAAGTGTTTTGGTTTATATTGCTGTTCAATTTTGTTATTCATTTCATTTTAGGAACATTATTATTTTGGATTCCTTGGTTGTTGCTTTTGGCTTTGTTTTGAGGGTTTTCGCTGGGGGCTTCGGAACGAATACATCGCTATCTTCTTGGTTGGCCTTGACAACAATAGGACTTTCTCTTCTCTTGGCTTTTGGCAAGAGGCGCTCGGAAAAGACCCTTCTTAGGAAGTTTGTTGATGAAAAGAATCTTGGTACTAGAAAGACACTTAGACACTACCCCGATGCCATGCTGGATAGTATGATTTCAATGTCTTCATCGATTTGTGTAGTAACGTATGCACTATTCACATTTGAGGTATCTCCACAAGGTGCCGGAAGTACTCTGGTAAACTTTCTCCCATCAACTCTACGTTCCCCCAAATGGATGATGCTAACAATACCCATTGTTATTTATGGTGTGGCTCGTTATCTATATGTAATTTATGAAAAGGAAGAGGGAGAGTCGCCGGAGAGAGTTTTATTATCGGACAGGTCTCTACTTTATACTATTCTTATTTGGGGGATCTTGGTAATAGGTATAATTTATGCTTTACCAGTGGCTTGATTTATTCCAATTCCTCAAGAGCTGTACTCTCGGTGGATTCTAGGACTTTCATCACATTATCGTAATAATAAGTCTCTTGCTCTACCCACCTTTCCAACTCTTCGGTTTCTTGCTCTTTTAAAGATCTTTCATCCTGTGCCGAGAGAACCTCATTTTTATCTTGGATAGGTTTATAGCTCGTTAAACCCAACGAAGTCATTGGCATTAACATTATGGCTAGAAACAAAACAACAAGGAGCGAATTAATAATCACTGTATGAACGTGTTTAAGCATAATCATCTCCAAATTCTAAAACGATTTGTTCCTCATCTTCATAGTAGTCAAGATCGCTTTTATTCAGTTTGTTAATATTTATTTCCTTTTCTATATCCATTATTAATGCTATAGACGCCAGAACGCAAGCGGCTAAAGTTACGTAAAGTACCCACGCAAAAATCAAATTAAACAAAGACATTATTCCGGTAGCCAACAAAAGAAGATAAAGATAGGAAAGCCACACTGCCCCCTTGGAATAAATTTCTAACGAGCTTTGTACTAGAGAGGTTATTTTTAGGGAAAACACTTTGGCCATTCCTTTTGGGGTTATGTGAGAGTCGTGGAAAAAAAGAGCTTTGCTGATAGCTGTAATTAGCCCAATCGATAAGGCTAAGACCATTGCAATCATGGAGTAAGAATTTACTTTTACGTAATCTTCTGGAGAGCTAAATACAAATCCTGAATTAGAGACCGTAAACGGGATCCCAAGTTGTCTGCTTATAAGTACTACAGAAACTAGCCTAACCGTTAAGAGTAAGATTGCAGGAACTATCGCTTTGTCTATGAGTTTTATCAGTATCTTTGAAATCATGGCAGACTAATGAAATAATAGCAGTATGTCTTTGCTAAAGTCAACGATTAAAAATGCGATAAAGTTCCTGTTTTGGATGTTGGCTTTTTTAACCCCCTTATTATTTGTTTCCAATACTAAGGAAGTTTATGAGTTCCCAAAAGTATTTTTCATTTATTTTTTGGGTTCCACAGTAATTTTGCTCTTTCTTATTGGATTGATTTTTAGGTTTTTTAAAATAAAGAAACCTCCTTTACCGATCATTTTATTTTTGTTGGTAACGATTATCTCTACGCTTTTTTCTTCGCACCCTTACACTTCCCTTTGGGGATATTATTCTCGTTTCAGCGGAGGTTTAATTTTATTGCTCGTTTATTTTGGTTTGTTTGTTGTTCTCTTTTCACTTTTCGATAGAACTTTTATCTTTTCATTGATAACCTTTTCTTTAATTTTTACGTCTATCCCGATAAGTTTATTAGGTTTATCTCAGTTTTTTGGATGGTCTGGTACGCCAATTGAAAGGGTTTACTCTACTTTTGGACAGGCCAATTGGTTAGCTTCCTATTTAAGTCTGGTAGTGCTATTAGCAGTTCACAGGTTCTTAAAGACAGGCTTTACCAAAAAGTTACTTTTTTGGCTAGGACTGTTTTTACTTTCATTTAGTTGTTTTTGGTTCACCTTTTCTATTTCAGGATCTTTAGGCTTGGTTACCGGATTAATTTTGTTGTTTTTGCTTAACCGTAAGGATTATTGTTTGAAACGTTCTTTTATTCTGGTCTTTTTAGCTCTTTTTATAGCAATTTCTTTTCCAGGTGTGTTTTTTCTAAAAATCCAAGACGCTTTTTTGGATCTCCCGAAATTTTTAACGTCCCTTTTTTCTGTTTATGCTCAGGAAACCTCTCATAAAGTCGCAGATCCGGGGTTTATTCGGTTAGGTTTATGGAAAAGTACCATAAAAATGATTTTTTCTTCTCCGAAAGCTTTTCTGTTAGGGTACGGTCCTGAAACTTTCCCTTACAATTTTCCTTTTTTCAGACTCCCGATTTTAAATTATTCTTCTGAATGGAGTTTCATTTTAAATAAGCCACATAATTATTATTTGGAACTTATTGTGGAAACGGGGATTTTTAGCTTCATTTTCTATGTATGGATTTTAACAAAAGCCTTTTTGAAAAAGCACTTATGGATTACACCAATGTTAGGATCTTTTTTGGTAAGCAATTTTTTTGGGTGGCCTGCTGTAACGATCTCTCTTTATTTTTGGTTTTTTCTAGCAGGAGTTTTTAAAGATGAATAGAAGATCGGATTCTGTTATAAGGTTTTTGTTAATAGTTTTGGTTCTTGGACTTTACTTTAAATTTACAAGAACAATTTTTGATTTTTATTTATCTGATATTAAAGCCGGTCAATCAAAGAAGCTTTTATTAGCCGCGGACTATGTGAATTCTTTACAATTGGCGAAAGAAGCGGTTAGTTTAAATCCTAATGAGCCCTATTATTATAGATTGCGAGCCCAAAGTTACTTGATGAATTCGCTGTTCCTTGAGGAGGACTCAAAAGATAATCTTAAGAAGCTGGCTCTTGCGGATTTGAAGTATTCCGAGAAATTAAATCCAAAGAATTTAGCCACTCTAAGAAATAATCTTCCTTTTTATTATTATTTGGCATTGGATAACTTTACTCAATCAACTGAAAACTCCGTTTTTGATGAATTTTATAGAAGTGAATCGGAGAGATATCTGAATTATTTGAAGATTACCTATCCAACTGATGCGGGCGTTTTGGTTTCGATTTCTCATTATGAGAAACTTTTGAATCTAGTTCCGGCTTATGAAGAAACTCTTTCTATTGTAAAAGAACTTCGTCCTGATTTACTTGATTGGCATCCTTTGATTGTGGAGTAGGTTTCTACTGGCTTACCTTAATGTAGGTGTCTGAAACCCATCCCGTTTTTCCATCTGTTAGCTTAATTTTAACCCAATTGGCTTGAATCTCTAAAACTGAGAAGGTTTCGCCTACATTAACTTTGGCCAACTCCTCCCCGCCTAAGCTTGGGGTTTTTCGTACCCTCAGCCACCCAACACCTGTAGGTAAAATCGTTCCGGTTTGTTTTCCTTCGGTTAAACTAAGGTACGTTTCCTTAGCGGCTTCAGTTAACCCTGGGGTAGAAGTTCCGGAGCCCAAATAAGCTCCGCTTTCTTCTGCATCCTTCAAAGTTTCAAGTTCCTCCAGCGTTGTAATGAGCTCACCTAAGCCGTTGTAAGCGTTTCCCCCCTGGTCTATGTAATATTCAATTTCGTCAGAGATTCCAAGGCCTCTTGTAGAGTTCCAGTATACAACCGCTCTAGCCCTGTCCGGGGAATTAGTAATGCTCTCATTGTTTATTGTCAAATCATATAAGTTTTTGGAATCCGCGAATTTTTGGATGTTACCGGGCACTGGTATGGGAAAAAGTTTTGTTGAAACAGTCAGCTTGTATCCGTTCTCTATCTTAATTTGTGCTTCTTGGCTTTCATACCCTGTTTTTCTCACGCTGAGAACATAATTTCCCTCGGTTATTTTAGTTAATGTCGTCGGTGTCTTGCCCATCTCAGTACCATCTAAAAGGATCGTTGCGCCGGAAGGCTGTGATATCACTGTTGGTCCTGTTTCCCCCCTTTCCATGGAAAAGGTTTTACCAGATGAGAAAAGATCTGATACTCCCAAATCTCTATGGATAGTGGTTTCCACGCCGGGATTAAATTCTATTTTGCTTGAGTAACTTATACTTATGTCATCTAAATCTTGAATCCTTACATCGTAAGTCCCTGGCTTAATTTTATTTTGGCTCATTGGTGTTTCCCCAATCTCCTCGTTATCAACAAAAACTTTAGCTGTACCGTTTTGAACCTGCACTGTCAGAGCAGATTCCCGTTTCATTCCAGGAATGTACTGCATACCTATAGTTACTCCATACGCAATTCCTCCTAGAATTATAAAGAGAGCCAGGTAGTTTAATACGGGTTTAATTTTAGAGATGAAGGAATGCTCTTCTTGAGCTATAGTATATGCCATAAGTACTCTAACGTTATCACGCATCTACCGAAAATACAACACTGTACATTCTCGCTTTTTTCCTTTAACATGGGATAAGATATGCTTTTAAGCTCCAAGGAAATCATTCAAAAGTTTGTAGATTTTTACAAAGATAAGGGTCACGCTGAAATCCCAAATGTTTCTTTAGTGCCGGAAAATGATTCTACCCTACTTTTTGTTAACGCCGGAATGTTTCCAATGGTTCCTTATTTGATGGGGGAACCTCATCCAATGGGCACCAGACTTGTAAATGTTCAACGGTGTCTTCGGCTTGAGGATATTGAGGAAGTGGGCGACAACCGCCACACTACAGCTTTTCACATGCTGGGAAATTGGAGTTTAGATGATTATTTTAAGAAGGATCAGCTGAGTTGGATCTATGAATTTTTGTTTGACATTTTGAAATTGGATCCGCGAAGAATTTATTCTACAGTTTTTGGAGGTAGTAAGGATGTTCCTAGGGATGAAGTTTCAGCTGAAATCTTAGAGTCTCTGTTTTCTGCGAGAGGGATTAAATCTAAATTGGGAGAACGAGTTTTTTACTGTTCTGACAATTGGTGGATGCGTGGTGACGGCGTTGGTGAGTTAGGGGGCCCTGATAGCGAGATTTTCTACTACATAGGCGACGATTTGGAAAACTTCGGTTTGGGACAGAGCTTAGAAGAAAATGAGGACGCTTTTATTGAAATAGGTAACTCGGTCTTTATGCAGTATGTTCGGACAGAGAGTGGGTGGGAACAGATGGACAAGAAGAACGTTGATTTTGGAGGAGGACTAGAGAGACTGGCGCTGGCTGTACAATCCAAGCCGGATATTTTTGAGACAGACAATTTTTGGCCCATTATTCAAAAGCTGGAAGTTTTAACGGGTTTAAAATACGGCCAGGTTAAGGAAGCAACAAGAAACATGCGAATCATAGCCGATCACATTCGTTCAGGCGTGTTTTTGGCCATGGATGGTGTCGTTCCATCCAATAAGGACCAAGGGTATGTACTGCGTCGCTTGTTGCGCAGAATAGTAAGAGCTGGAAAGAGTTTGGGGTTAAAAGGAGATATTTCATCTGAGCTCGTTTCCGTTGTTGCGGAGCTATTTAATTGGCTGTATCCGGATTTGGCGGAGAAGCGAGCTGGTATCGAGAAGATTTTTTCTGAAGAGGAATCAGTGTTTAGAAAAACTTTGATAAAGTCCTCGAAAGAAGTTGAAAAGTTTTTGAAAACTCTAGATCCGGAAGAAGTAAATGCTAAGGATTTGTCTGAAAAAGCTTTTAATTTCTATCAATCCTTAGGTTATCCGGAGGAGATTTTCCTCGAAGATTTGAGGGAGTTTGGGTTTGATATCCATACTTCCGCTTTTGCCGAAGAATTTAAAAAGCTACAGTCCGAGCATAAAGAAAAATCTCGTCAGGGAGCCGATAAAAAATTTAAGGGAGGTTTATCTTCTCAAGATGAAATTAACACCAAGTATCATACTGCTACACATCTTTTACACTCAGCTCTAAGAAAAGTTCTGGGAGCAGGTGTTTATCAGCAGGGGAGTAACGTCACTAAAGAGAGATTGCGTTTTGATTTCTCTTTCAATAGAGTGCTGACTGATGAAGAAGTTGAAGAGGTTGAAGATTTTATTAATGCCCAAATAGAGAAAGATTTCCCTGTTAAGTTTGAAATTTTGGATAGGGAAGATGCCCTAAAAATCGACGCTTTGCATTTTTTTGATGAGAAATATGATGAGAAAGTAAAGATTTATTATGTGGGCGATAGTTTGGACTCTGCTTTTAGCAAAGAGTTTTGCGGCGGGCCTCATGTTGGAAATACTTCGGAGCTGAGCCCGCTAGAGATTTATAGACAGAAAAAGATTGGACAGAAAACCGTGAGAATTTACGCCAGGTTTATCTAAGGTCACTCTGGTATGCAACCTACACATCGGCTTGACACTCGTTCGTATAGAGTGCTATAAATTTACTCGCATTAGTAATTATTTTTTGAGTTCCCAAAGGAGGAGAAAATGAAAAAAATTAAACCTTTATTTGACTATTTGCTTATAGAGCCGTTGGAGAAAGAAACCACACTTCCATCCGGTATAGTTATTCCTGATTCCGCAAAGGAAAAACCACAAGAAGGAAAAATTGTAGCTTCCGGTCCCGGCGTGAAGGACAAAAACGGAAAGCTTATTCCCATGGAAGTATCCGTTGACGACGTAGTTGTGTATAAAAAGTGGGGAGGCACAGAAATCAAAGTAGATGGAAAAGATTACATATTAGTTAAGCAAGAGGACTTGCTAGCTGTAGTTAAGGAATAATTATTTTAAAAGGAGATTATTATGGCAAAGAATATTATTTATGATGAAGAAGCACGAAAAAAGCTCAAAAGCGGTATCGATAAGTTAGCGAAAGCTGTTGTTACTACTCTTGGCCCAAAAGGACGAAATGTATCTATGGCGAAAAGCTGGGGCACTCCTCAAGTAGTTCATGATGGCGTCACTGTGGCGAAAGAAATAGAGCTCGCAGACCCATTTGAAAACATGGGAGCCCAATTAGTGAAAGAGGCTGCTACTAAAACCAATGATGTGGCAGGAGACGGTACTACTACAGCTATTTTGTTGGCTCAGGCTATAGTTGAGGAAGGTCTGAAGAATGTATCGGCAGGTGCTAATCCCATGATTTTAAGAAAAGGTCTAGAGATGGCCGCAGAAAAAACTGTGGCGGAGATAAAGAAATTATCCGCAGAAATTTCTACAAAGGAAGAAAGGGCTCAGGTAGCAACAATTTCTGCACAAAGTGAGGAAATTGGGAGCATCATTTCCGAGGCAATGGAAAAAGTTGGTGAGAATGGCGTTCTAACTGTTGGTGAGTCTAAAGGATTGGAAATGGAGTTAGAGTATAAGGAAGGTATGCAGTTTGATAAGGGGTATTCCTCACCTTACTTTGTAACTGATCCAGAAAAGATGGTTGCAGAAATAGAGGATCCATATATTTTGGTTACAGACTCAAAAATATCCAGTATTCAGGAGCTACTTCCAATGTTGGAAAACTTGGTTAAGGTATCGAAAAATTTGGTAATAATAAGTCAAGGCATTGACGGCGAGGCTTTAGCCACTTTGGTTGTAAACAAGCTAAGAGGTACATTTAATGCTCTGGCGTTGGAAGTTCCCGGGTTTGGTGATCGCAAAAAAGCTATTTTAGAAGACATAGCGGTTTTGACCAGCGCCACTTTAATTAGTGGGGATACAGGGAGAGAGTTGGCTTCTGTAACAGTGGATGATTTAGGAAAGGCCGAAAAGGTTATCTCAACGAAAGATAATTCCACAATAGTTGGAGGACAGGGGGCTAAGGAAAAGATTGACGCCCGTGTGGATCAGATTAAAGCTCAAATGGAGCAATCCACTTCCGACTATGACAAAGATAAATTAAAAGAGAGAATGGCCAAATTGTCAGGCGGTGTAGCCGTTATTAATGTTGGTGCAGCCACAGAAACAGAGCTTAAAGAGAAGAAATTACGTGTGGAGGACGCTGTAAATGCTACTAAAGCCGCTGTAGAGGAGGGTATCGTTCCAGGAGGTGGTGTGGCATTTTACAGGGCTCGCGAAGTTATAAAGGATCTCAAGCTTGAGGGAGATGCCTCAACCGGTACTAGTATTTTATATTCTGCTTTAGATCGTCCGATTAGGCGTTTAATTGAGAATGCAGGTAAAGATGCGGGAGAGGTTCTCGCCGGAATGACACACTTTGCGAAGAGCTCGGATTATAAGGGTAAGAAGGGAAATGTTGGATTTAATGTAATGTCTTTAGAATATAGTGACATGATTAAAGACGGCATTATAGATCCTACAAAAGTGGTAAGGGTAGCCCTCCAGAACGCTGTTTCCGTAGCTATTATGGTTCTTACAACTGACTGTTTGATCGCGGATGAGCCAAAGAAGGACGCTCCTGCTGGTGGAATGCCGGCTGGGGGAATGGGCGGAATGCCGGGAATGATGTAAAAGGTTTTCGTTCCACTAACTTGGTTAAATATGAAAGGCCCTGAATTCTCAGGGCCTTTATGGTTCGTTATATTTCACAGATAATCCTTATTATTTTTTAGATTTGACTGTAATTTTCTTATCCTCTATTATCCCAGCGGTGTAAGTGCCAATTGTCAATAGTTTCATGTTCTTTTAGTCAAGTTTTCTTTGTACTTTATTAAGATTTCCTCGGTTTTATCATTCTTGTTAAAGTGTATAAGTTTAGGTGTAACTTTTTCGCTGACAATTTTCTTCCCCATATACTTTTTTTGTGCCCAATACACAGCTTTTTCTAATAGATCTAAAACCTTTGGATTAGACCCCTGAAAATTTTCTATTTTTTCGAACTCAAAATTTGGAAAGAAATTTTCGCACCATTTATTTGCAGTCAAAAATCTCCAGTAAGTTTTTTCACGGTTAATTATTGGTTGCATCCGCACAATTTCTGAGGCAATGTAAAGGTTTTGTTTTTTCCTTTCCCACAACATATTATCCTCAGCTATGAGCAGGTTTGGACAGACTTTATCTACGGAGTTTTTATCTGTGCGATATTTCCCCAAAGACTTTAAGTACAGGACGATGAATAGTCGCGTTAGCCAAAGCCGTTTTTTCTGGGCCACAACAAAAACATCTACATCTCCTTTTTCCTGTGGATTAGAGGCTGCTAAGGGCCCTGTTAAAGCCAGTAACTTTATCCACGGGATTTTCTCCAAACGTTTTATAATATCTCTAGCTTGTTCTGTTTTTCTTGCCGTTTCTTTGAGCTTTTCGGGCCAATTCTCCGCGTATTTTTGTGCGACGCAATATTTCCCCGCCTTTTGTGAAATTATCCTGCGTTTCTCCAATTCCCTTAAAGCTTTAACTAAATCCTTATATGAGCACCTACATCCTAAGTAGGTACCTAGCTGATAAAAACTTAGCGGATATTTGAAGACCTCGGAATAAGCTAGAGTCTTAAGGACCTCGTTTTTTAGCTTTTTTGGTGAAGACATACCTTTTATGAATTGCAGTTGTCTAATACCTCGTTTACTAAACTATCTGCCTTTTTATTTTTCTCTCTAGGAACGTGCCTGTAATTTACCATTTCAAATTCCTTTTCCAACACTTTAATTTCCTCAAAAAATACCTTTAGACGCTCATTTTTCACTTTATACACGCCGTTTAATTGTTTAACAATTAATTCGCTGTCTAAAAAGCACATTAGGTTTTTTGCTCCAGACTTTATTGCCGTTTTTAAACCGATCGTTAAAGCTCTATATTCCGCTTCGTTATTAGTTCCTTTTCCTAGATAAACTCCAATTTCTTTTATGAATGATTTATCCGACGTGTACAAAAATATTCCGGCAGCCGAAGGTCCAGGATTACCTCTAGCCCCGCCGTCCGTAAAAAGCACGAAATTTGTATCTAAATCTTTTTTATCCATTTTTTTCTTCCTCCAAACAACTTTTTAATGCCAAGTATACCGTACCACCCCCCGAAGCTAGAAGAGCCCCAACTAATCCAAAAACATAACCATTTCTATATGATTTTTGAACAACCGGATTTTCACTCAGTTTTTTCAGATATAGATTTGAATCGCCGTTTTTATTTATTTCAATTGAAATCTCCCTCAAGTTCTCGGCCACTGTTTCCCAAATTTCTAGAGCCGCCTCCTGAGAGTTGTCTTTAATTTCAACCGCAACGAGCTGCGGTCCCTCATCTTTAATGCGTGTTTTGTTCTTTAGTTTCCTCAAGTCCTTGTCAGTAAAAGGGATTTTAAGTTGCTCCAGTACCTTTGCTCGAAATGATGTATCTTCTAAAATCCCTCGGATGGTTTTTGAGTACATTATGGATGTTTGTTGTCCGTAATATCCCGAATAGGTATACTCCATTTCTTTTTCTTCAGGAGTTCTGGAGATGTAAAAAGTTCCTTTGGCAACGAATTTGTCAGGTATTAAGAAGAATACCCCAACCCCTAAAATACCCCCTATCAAAAAAGTAATTAACAACTTAATTTTCTCCCTGCCAAAGAATTTAAAGATTTCTTTTAGTTCCATAAAGGCATTATATCGAATAATTTTTTGTTATATACTGATAACAGTTTAGAAACTGCCCATATGTCAAAAGAACTAGTTATAAAAAAGACGCCTTCAATTCCTACTATTCTTATATCTAAAGGAATTACTTTCTTAGGTTTAAATCTATGCGCGAAACTTTTGGAGAAAGGTGCGCGTGTTGTTGTTTTGGATACAGTAACCGATGAAGTTAGTGCTCGTGCGAAAAAGCTTTTGAGTCACCCAAACTTTGCGTTATTCAACTTTGATCCAGACGAGGGTCTTCCGAAAAAGATTCAGTCTGTCGATTATGTTCTGTCTTTAAACTATCCGGATGACCTTTTAAGCGATAATTTTAATTTGGTCTCAGAGGCCTTTTTTACAAAAAATCTTTTAGATTTAGCCATTAGCTCAAAGGCCAAATTTGCGCTTGTAGAACCTTGTTTTCATAAAAAATCCGAAGGTGTAAATAATATGGAGACTTATTCACATGGAAAAAACAGCTCTTTTCTCCGTTCTTTAATCTGGGATTATGTGAAAAAGAAAAGACTTGATGGACGCATAATTCGCGTTTGCCAGGTTTATGGTGCCGGAATGTCTTTGGACTCTATGTATGGTTTGGCATGCCTTGTTTCCTCTACACTGAACGGAAGAGACTTAAAAATTTTAGGCGATGGTGTTGCTAAAGGTTTTTACCTACATGTTGACGATGCTGTTTCGGGAATTATTAAAGCGTTGTTTTACAAGAGGACATCAGGAAGGATCTTTAAACTTTTGAGCAGAGATTCCCACGCTGATTTGGAACTAGCCTTTATTTTGAGAGGCCTGTCTAACACGGAATTAAACTTGCAATACTCTGATATTCCTCAACAAGAGTTTATTTTCGACAGTTCGTTGGGCGAAACCGTCCCTCGCTGGGAGCAGACAAAAACTTTAAAACAGGGTTTAACAGAGACTTTACAAGGCTTCGGATATGAAGTAAACAACCACTCATTTAAACCAAACAAAGTAATCGAAGCAAAACTTAATGAATCACAAAAGGTGCGGGAAATAACTTCTTTAGTGGATTTGAAGAAAGAAACTTTTGGCAAAACATATTCTACGGTTTTCCCAAAACCAAAAGCTGTTTTTAAGTTTCCCAAATTGAAAATTTCTCTTCCCAAATTGCCTCGTTTAAATAAGTTCTCGAATCTGCCCAAATTTCCCAAGATTGGTAGTAAGAAACTTGACTTACAGAAAAGTGTATCGGCGTTTCCTCAGTCAATTAGCGCAAAAACAGTAAGAGCTCTTTATTTGGTTTCTTTTGTCATCTTGACTTTGCTTTTTACCTTAATTATTCCGGCAACTCAGGCCTATCTTCATTGTAAGAAGGCCTATAAAGCCATGGAAGACGTTTCCCTAAATATTTCTCGTTTGCAAACTGAGCCTTCTAAAATTGCAGCAAAAGAGGCTTTTGAAAATTTCCACATAGCCCGCCTAAACTTTAAAAAACTGAGTTGGATTTTCTCATTAGTGGGTCAAAAAGAAATGTATTCGTCAGTAAACAGTCTTTTAGGTTCAGCCACGAGTTTTACGGGTACTTTTTATAGAATGTCGAAAGCGTTGGATCCTTTTAGCTCTTCTTGGGAAGTTGTAAAGCCTAATTCCGAAGCGAGCTTGGAAACCCGGGATTTTGAAACAAGCCTGATTGAGCTCTCACAAGCTCGTGACACCTTGGATTTGGCTATAGCTGATCTTAAGCTTGTAGATAGGGCGAGGATTCCGCAAATTTTGCACGGTAAGTTGGAGAGGTACGAAGAGGCCGTTAAGTTTTCGGATTCATTATTAAATGATGCCTTGATTGTTATGCGAACGCTTCCGGAGGTAGTTGGATCTGAAGGGGAGAAGCATTATTTACTACTATTACAGAATTCTAATGAAATCCGCCCTACCGGAGGTTTTATAGGTTCTTATGCTACGTTGACATTAGAGAACGGGAAGATTAAGTCTCTAAATTTGGATGACATTTATAACCCGGACGGTCAAATAGATACAAGGGGGATTGTTTCCGCCATTCCCCCCCCACTTGCTGAGTTTTTGGATGAGGACATTATGCATATTCGAAATGCCAACTGGTCTCCGGACTTTCCTTCAAGCGCCGAATCTATCGAAGATCTCTTTTTCAGGTTGGATAGCACTACATTCGATGGTGTTATAGCTTTAGATTTGGATCTAATAAAGTCGGTTTTAGATGTTACAGGTCCTGTGTTTTTAGCAGCTTTTAATGAGGAGGTTAGTTCCGAGAACGTTTATGAGAGAACTCAGTATTACAGTGAGTTTGACTATCAGGAGGGTATAAGCGATAAGAGAAGTTTTTTAACGGTTCTTTCAGGTAAACTCTTGGAAAGCCTTTTCGCCCTACCTAACGAGAAACTCCCAGCTTTTGTTGACGCCATATCTATTGCCTTAAATCAGAAGCATTTACTAATAACAATGGATAATCCTTCTATGGCCTCATTTTTGGAAAAAAAAGGATGGGCGGGTTCTATGAAAAATCCTAGTGGGGATTTTCTAATGGTTGTTAACTCGAACTTAGGAGGTACTAAAGCGAATTATTTTGTCGAAAATTCCTATGATTATTCTGTGACTTCAGATACCAGAGATGGCTTATTGCGCTCTCATCTAACATTGGATTACAAGCACAATGGTTTGGATAATGCTTGGCCCGGAGGACCGTACACGGATTATTTGCGAGTTTATGTTCCTTTGGGATCTAGGTTAACGGGGGTTACAAAGAGCCTAGAAAATTCGCTTCCAAAGGATATTTTTGAACAGGTGATTTCTTACGATGAGGGGAATTACACGGTTTTTGCAACAAGTTTTGTTTTAGAGCCGCAGGAGAGTTTAAGGCTGTCATTAAGCTACGATTTGGCGGATAAGTTGCTACTTTCAAAGGAGGACAAAAAATATTTGCTATATTGGCAAAAGCAAGCGGGGACGCAAGATGACGTATTTAGATTTTACTTTAAAGGCCCTTTTGGTACGGAAATAACGACATATAGTCCTTCTGAAATGATTAAGGAGAAAAATATGGCTTCGTTTGAGGGCTTTTTGAACATGGATACAGAAATGAGTCTTGTTCTGAAGTGATATACTGTTACTGTGCATATAATGCAATCTCCGGAGTGGGAGAAATTTAAAAGTTCTTATGGTACGGAAACCGTTCGTGTAGGCGGGCTTTTGTATACTAAACATCGCATTCCTCTTACTAATAATTATTATGGCTATAGCGCAAAGATGGATCCTTTTTCCCTAAATTTTGAAGCTATTCGAAAGTCGTTGGAGGAAAATAACTGTATTAACTTGAATTTTGATGTACCTAATGTTTTGGCAGATTCTGAAGATGCTGATGAGGCTCGAAAAGTGTACGCAGATGCTGACTGTGTGCTGTCTCCAAAGACCACATTCACCACCTATAATCTATTATTGGATTTGACTCTTTCGGAGGAGGATCTGCTTAAAAATATGCACAATAAGCAAAGGTACAATATTCGATATGCAGAAAAGAAGGGTGTTGTTGTGAAAGAGGAAAAGGGTTCTGAGGCTTTTGATATTTTTTGCGACTTGGCGATGAAAACAGCTGATAGGCAAGGTTTTTATATGCATCCGAAGGAATATTATAAAAAGCTTTGGGAGATTTTAGGTCCCGCAGGCATCGCTCATATTTTAGTTGGTTATTACAAGGACGAACCATTGGCTGCCTGGATGTTTTTTGTTTACGACGGTGTTTTGTACTATCCGTATGGAGGATCTTCGGCCAAATACCGTAATTTGCAGGCCAGTACTTTGGTTGGTTGGAGAGGAATACTCTTGGGTAAGAGCCTGGGTTGTGAAATACTCGATCTGTGGGGGGCTTGCGAAGATCCAGATGATAGGACAGATCCCGAATGGGGATTTACCAATTTCAAGAAAAAATTTGGGGCCGAACACGTGAAGTATATTCCCTCGTATGATTTGGTTTTGAATCCCGTTATGTACGAGACCTTTAATTTTGCTAACAAGGCGCGCTGGGCTTTCTTGAAATTAAAAAAGAAGGTTTTTTAGCTCGTGGAATTTCCGTTGGATTTGAGACAGTCAGATGCGTGGGGAGAGTATTTGAAGTTTTTAGGATGGAATATTTTCAGTACTTCTGCCGGTGTTAATTTTGCGACCATGCAGAGTAAGTTTGGTAATGTTGTTAAGGTTCAGAGGCCCGCAAAGTTGTTGGAAGATGATCTAAAGGAGATTGAGAAGAAAGCTTTGGAAATTAATTCTGCCTTGATAAAAGTCGAGCCGAGTTTGAAGCAGGATTTGGATGTTTTGAGAAATCATGGGTACATAAAAAATAAGTCTCCTTTATGCCCATCAGCTACTCTCTTTATTGATTTAACAAAGCCGGAAGATACGTTGGAGAAGTCTCTATCGAGGAGTTGCAAGTATTCGATAAGGCGCGCAAGAAGAGAGGGTGTTGAGATTGAGTTTCATAGAAAACCTTCTGGGGAAATTTTGGAAAGTTTTTATAAGATTCATAAATCTACCGGGCGCCAAAAAAAATTCTATATTCAAAGTTTTGAGGATGTTTCGAAGAAGGTGGAGGTTTTTGGCGATAACGCTATTTTGGGAGTAGCTTTTTCTGATGGGACGATTACTGGCGCGAATTTATTTCTAGGTTTTGGCGAGGCGGCTTGGTACATTCACGGAGGCACGACTCCGGAAGGTAGGAAAAATAAAAACGGATATGAGCTTTATTGGCAGTCTATTCTATACTTGAAAATTTTAGGGTTTAAGTGGTTGGATTTGGAAGGTGTCGACGATAAAAGGTTTCCTAATTTCACAAGAAATTGGGGCGGCTTAAGTTATTTTAAGGAGAAATTTGGTGGTATTAGGGTGGAATTCCCATCTCCTTATGTAAAGCTTATAAATCCTTGGTTGAAAAGACTATCGAAATTTATAGACCTACCCATTTAAATTAGAGCAGTTTTTAGCCTTTCCATGAAAAAGGGCAGATGTCTTTATAATCGCACCACCCACATAAAAATCCGGATTTTGGTTCGAAGTTTCCTTCCTTAATATTTTCAATAACCTTCTTAATTTCCACAACAGTTTTCTGAATGTTTTCCTCAGTTCTCGTGGTGTTTATCTTCTCGTTTTTTTCCACGAAATAAAGCGTAAACTTTGTTGGGTTGAAACCTAATGCTTCTTTAGCTCCCAAAGCATACAGCGTAATTTGCTTATCTTTATCCACTTCTTTTTGTGTTTTAGTTTTCCCTGTCTTGTAGTCTATAATCTCCACTTTCCCGTTACCTAGGCTGTCAATGCGGTCAATTTTCCCATAAAAGCGGACCCCGTTGATTTGTATATTGAAAGATTTTTCCAGCCCAAGCGGTTTTATAGCTTTATCTAAACTTCTATAATACTCTTTTAACAACTTCCTCCCGTCGGCAAATCTCTCTTTTCTATGTTTTTCATCTAAATATCCCAAAGGTTCCCATTTTTCTTCATAAATTTTATAGAGTTCCACCAACGAAACGTCTTTGAACAATAATCTTTCGTGGAATAGCTTAAGAGTTTCATGTATTGTGTTTCCAAAACTTAATGCGTGGCTTGGTAGCGTAGGCACGTTTAGGACATATTTATATTTGTATTTAAGAGGACAGTTTTCATAAGTGGAAATTTGGGTGTAGCTTAAAAAGTTTGGGGTAAAATTGCTGATTTTTCTAAGTTCCGGTTCTCTATAGTTTGTGTTAACCCCCAAAAGACTTTCTTGTTCTTTTTTTCTATCTTTCTCCATTGTCACTTTTTGTGTCTTTATACCTGTTTCTTGCAAAAAACCACTTGGTTTTTTCGCGCGCTTTCCTCCGTAATCCTTTCCGTAGACCATAAACAAATATTTTCGCGTTCTTGTCATTCCAACATAAAAAAGTCGCCTTTCCTCTTGGATATGCGCATTTCCCTCGGGCAACTCCTCTTTTATTAAATCTTCCGGAATCTCAATTTGATCCCCTCTTTCTCTAGTAGGAAATCTGCTCGCCACAGTGTTTACAATGAATACAACGGGAAATTCCAATCCTTTTGAGCCATGTGTTGTCATTAAATTTATCGTATCTATATCTTCTATTTCTGCTTGTGCCGGATTGTCCCCAGCTTCTAGCATCATTTCCATATAATCAACAAAATCTATAAGTGTTGGTATTTCTTTAGTATCTTGATTGAATTCCACTTCGAATTTCTTAGCTTTATCCAAAAACAAGTCCAGATTTTTTATACATAACTGATTTTGAATATTTTCCTCCTCCAGAAATCGGCTCAAATATCCTGTTTCTTGCACGATGTTGTACACGAGTTCTACCGGAGTATTTTTCGCAACCCTTTCTTGGTATTTTTTTACAAGTTCTACAAAACCAATAACCTTCTCGTCTTCGGAGTTTTTAACTGTTTCCCACAGGTTCTCTTTCTTGTGTTTCGATACAGCTAGAAGATTGGCAATAGCCTCTTTTTCTATTTTCAAGCTCTCAATATTTAAGACGCGATATAGGCTAATTGAATCCATAGGATTGATCAACACTTTGACTAACCCATAAATGTCCCTAATTTCATCTCGGTCATAAAGCCCTCTATTTCCTACAAGTTGGTAAGGTAAGCCATATTTTCTTAGTGCTAAAACAAAGGGCCCCAGATGATTGTTTGCTCTTGCTAGAACCGCAAAATCCTTGTAAGTGTATTGGGGTTCTTTTCCCAGTATTTCGATTATTTTGGTAATTACATAATCTACTTCATCTTCCGCAGTTTCGAGCTCCGCTATTTGTGGTTCTTGTTCCGTTTGTTTTATTTGACTAACTAGTTCTTTTGATATTCCCAGCTTGCTTTCTAAAGAATCGGGATTGTTGTTTTGAATTAATTTGTATGCAGCATTTAGAATTGCCTGTCCGGATCGATAATTTTCCAGTAGTGTAACCATTTCTGCCTTTGGATAATCCTCTTGAAATTGAAGGATATTAGAAATGGCTGCGCCTCTGAATTTGTAGATTGACTGTGAGTCATCTCCAACTACAGATAAGCTTCTTTCGTATTGTTTTTCTTGAGGGAATAGAAGCTTGATAAGCTCATATTGGGCGTAGTTGGTGTCCTGAAATTCATCCACGAGAATATGCTGAAATTTTTCTTGATATTTTTTTAAGATATTAGGTCTTTTTTTGAAGAGTTTAATTGTCCAAGTTATTAGGTCTCCGAAGTCCATTTTTGAGTTTTGGATTTTTAGCTCCTGGAATTTTTTGTAAAGTGTAGTTAGCTCCGCCCACCTTTCTTTTTCTTCAGGTTCCTCGAACTTTTTGTTTTGTACATAGGTTTCCAATTCTTCTGGTAGTATATTCTCGTCCTGCAGTCTTGAGATGAATTTCAATATTGCGGCAATAAATTTTGTGGGATTTCCAAGAGGTAAGTAGTACTTAAGATCCATGGAAAACAAATTTTTTCTTAGAAGCATCCATTGTTTAGGGTATGAGATGATTTTATATGAAGGATCTAGCCCTATTTCTAACCCTTCTTTTTTGAGCAATCGATCGCAGAAGGCGTGGAATGTATAAACCCAAGGCTCTTCGTATGCTAAGGGCATTTCTTCTTGAATTCTTGTTAGCATTTCTTCTGTAGCCTTGTCCGTGAAAGTTAGAGCCAGTATTTTCATTGGATCTATCCCCTCATTTTTTATTAGTTTTTTGATTTTTTCCGCGATTACTCTTGTTTTTCCTGTTCCAGCACCAGCTACTACTATTATGGGGCCCTTTGTATGGTTTACTGCTTTTCGCTGATTTTTGTTAAGGATTATTTTATCTGCCATATTGCATAATTATACCCGAGAGCCGGATAGTTCTTGATTAAGCTCCGTCCTTGCTGTGGATACCTCGTTCGCAGACTTGGTTTAGAGTACTTCCCGCAGTACTCTCTTATCCAATCACTCTCTTCTTACTCCTAAACGTTTTGTTGAAAGGACTTTGCGTTTGGATCTCGGGCGTTTTTTGTGCGTGCTAGAATATGTACGTGTC
>CAZMKN010000004.1:0-30546 GCA_964567095.1 uncultured Candidatus Saccharibacteria bacterium
TAAGCTGTTGCATGAATAATCTCACTATAATGTCTCTAAACTCGCGAAACTTTCTTTCAGATAAGCAATAACGTAGTCGAACAAATCCCCGAGTTTATCACGCTCATTCAGAGAAACAAAGGGGCGCAGATCCACAACAAACTCTTCCTTGGAAAACTCCTCTAAACGGGCTAATATCTTCTTTCGATCCATTTTCTCACCATAATAGTTCAGCTTTTTCTTAATTAAATTAGGCTTTAGAACTCCTCCTAAATCTTGCAAAATCCAAAGATCATATAAGTCTCTATGTTTATTCCTTGTCATTAGAGCCCTCACTTTTTCCGCCAAAATCTCATCCTTACTTAAAGACCTGATAAAATTTTGCACAATTACAGGATACCTTGTCTTTAAGATGCTATTTGTCGGTTCCAATACATCCTCCCTAGCTGAAAAATCTAAGCGTACATAGACTAAAGGCTCAACTACCGGAATCTGCGCGGTTAGTAAATAAGTTTTTCCTGTTATTGAACTTCGTTCTTTAAACTTGAAGGGATACCTGTTAGAGAGAGCGCTAAAAAGTATTTCCATTGATTTCTCGAACTCTTTTTCCTCCAACATAAATGTAAAATCCAGATCCTCTGAAAACCTATGACCCCCGTAGAGAAGCCTGATTGCCGTACCTCCCTTAAAAAACAAATCTTTTGAGAAATTTTGTGTGTAGAGTTCTTTCAAAAAGGTGATCTGAACAAATTCTCTAGCTACTACTGTTTTGTTTATCTTAAATTCCCGAGTTAATTTTTGCAGTTGTTCTTGAGTAATCATATGTATTGAGACATTAAATCCTTTATTCCGGAGGCAAAGCTGTCGGGGACAAGTGGTAAGTACTTGTTAAGTTCTTGTTTTTTTATACGTGTATAGTCCATTTCATCCATATATTGCTCGGTTTTGAGACCGCGAGCTATCATGTAAAGTTGATCAAAAAGGGCTTTTTCCGGTAATGCCATTAAGAATTTGTCCTCTTTATAGTAACCGGTAAAAAGCTTAGTACTTATGTTTCCGTAAGAAAACACTTTACCTAAAATTTCTTTAATGATACGCCTCTTTGTAGTGGCAGATGTTATCTCCATGGGAAATTGACTTAAGATGCCGTGATAGTTGAGCGCAGTCTCAAAAGAAATGTAAGAAGGGGAGTATAAAAACTGCGCAATCTCAAAGTCTGATACATTAGCAGCGCCCTTCAAGTATTTCCCTCTCTCTAACGAGATTAGAACCTTGGATTTTATTAAGCGTTGAACGGCGTCTTCCAGTGTCCTATTCTTTTCTATCTGCAACAAGACCTTTATATCGGATGTCGTGAAGCAATTCTTGTCTAGTTGGAGGATAGCTGTAGCGTGATTCAATGATGCCATATACCACGTATATTACGTGGTTTGCGGTACCATGTCAAATTAATGTATAGGTTGCACACATACCAGATAAAACACCTTTTTTAAAAGAAGTGTCCTTTTGTTATTTCGAGTTTTGTTTAATTTTCTTGTTATATTCTTCAGCAAAAGGCACGAACTTCTCTCGCATAGTCTGAAGGTTTTTAATTCCCAAGTCCCAAGAGTCCAATCCTTTTTCAAAAATGACGTATTTTGAGTAATTTTTACCGATGTTTAAATTTCCTGCCGTAGGATCCGCTGTTCGCCATTTTCCTTGTATAAAACATTCAGCAAAGACATGTCCTGCTACTCTTTGTAAATCTCCTGGGAAATAAGATTTGTTAATACACTCAACATATTTCGTGGGAATTCCTTTTGCGCGAGCTATTGGTATAAAAGCTAGAGCAAAGTCACTACATCCACTTGAATAACCCTCTTTTATAATTTGATCGGCTGTCCTTTGTCTAAAAACATCGTTGAACTCCGCTCCGTTTGGAAAATTACTCCTTTCCATAACAATATTTCCGTGTACCCACCCAAGAAGGTTAAAAATAAAAATTACATCTCTTCCTTCTATTTGATCAGCAATCTTTTGTATTTCCGGAGTGATTTGAGTTTGCTCTCCTGATTCTAGAAATTTTTCAACATTTTCACTCATTCAGAGCTTCCTTACTTAATTTGTTGAAAAATTTATAATTCAAATCGTCTCCATAAACTTCCTTAAAGACTTTTTCCAAAGTTTTTGGGTTTTGCACCTCTTTCTGTTTACTAAAAAACTCAAATAATTTTTTCTTTCCAAATTTATCTATCAAAAGCTTAATCGCATTTCCAGATTCCTTGTATATTTTTTTACTATCCTTTCCTTCCAAAAAACCCGTAAACTCTCTTGGCATTTTGTATTTATCCAATTGCTCAGCTAAATATATTGCTATTCCCTCTGAAACCCATGGGAATTTACTCCTACCAAATCTAGAGTTAAAAAAAGCGTGTGTAAATTCATGTTTTATAAGTTTTTCGATATCATAATCTTTTCTATGGCTGCTTTCTTTTTCTATATTCTCAGGATTTAGTATACAAACAGCTGAAGATCCCATACTCCAACCTACTACCCAATCTTTTGATTCTTCTCCTCTAAATAGATCTATTGTTTCTCTATCGTCCAAAACGAGTATTTTGGGAGTGTTCCTTTTCCAATCCATCTCAAAAAAATTATTTAATTCTTTCATAGCTTCTTCTTTATACTTTTGAAGCCGTGGTTGTTTCAAGGGAGTTAGTTTGAATACAGAACTCATAGTCGGATGTTAACAGAAAAGACTAAAGGGAACAATAAATTGTATAGGCTATATCATGGAAAGGATGAAACTAATTATAAACCACAAAAGGGTAGGGGACGGCTCGGCGATGTAAATCTTAAATACTTCAGCATAACCTTGATTTACGCTCTATCTATATCTATTTTTTAAGGAAAACTTGTCCAATATGAATTTGTATGCAGCCTAGGCATTTCCTTATCTCTGAATTCCCACATGATATACTACAAGCAGGATAATAGCGAGTCCGAGAAGTAGGTGACCATCACTGTGGGGTCATTTTAGAATGCAGAAATGCGCTTTAATTTGACCCCCATCTTATAAGCTGATATGAAATATAAAATAGTACATGGAATAGTACATCTAAAGATTAATAGGGGAGCAGATTTAGTAAGATCAGGTTTCCAAAGATCTGTTGATTTAAGTAATCCAGCAAGATTGAATGAGAACGATATGTTGGATTGGTGGAAAAATGTATCGAAAGACTTTAAAAACAAGGTTTTTAAACCTAGAAGTAGGAGTTTTGATATTGAAGTTACCGCTTTTTTGCTAGCTAAGCTTGATGATATAACCATATACTCATCAAACTATGACCCGGACACTAAAAGGTTTAGGAGCACATACATAATCTCGAACGAAAATGTGGTTGAAATGAAAGAACTTAAAGTACGGGGGGATATAGATTATCAACTAACGGACACAGAAAAACATATCGTAAAACCAACGAAGCCCGTGCTCCTAACGTGGATGGATGCAATATCAAATCACACTTTGGGTACAGCCGAGGTAATAATGAAGAAAAGTATAATAACTCCGATAAAGTTTGCGGGATTTCTAATAGGCATGGCTAACGACTCTCTTTATACAGCTACCGCTTATAATAAAGAAGTTAATAAGTATAGAGGAGTATTAGTAGTACCTTTGATGAATGTTGTGTCCGTAGAATCTCTTGAGTAACCGTTTTCCTTTACTACATTACTACATTTTTCACAGGTAAATTCTTCTTAATAGGATATAATTTGTCATGAATACACGAGAAAACTAGATCGCGACCTGAATCTGTAAAAACGAAAAGGAAACAATATGCAAATAGTTATAGACAACCTTTTAACAAACTACGAAAGCTATGAAAATACGGAGGCTAAGGGCTATCTGGTAATTTTACCTGGGTGGATGAATACAAGCTCGACCTGGAAACCTATCGCGCAGGAACTGAGTAAAAAATACAAAATTATTATTCTAGACTTCCCCGGATTTGGAAAGACACCTAAACCTTCAAATGATTTTGACACCTGCAGATATGCGTCTTTCGTTCAAGCCTTTTTAAAAAAGCTAGGAATCTCCAAGGCTATCTTTCTGGGACATTCTTTCGGAGGCCGAGTAGCGACTATTTTAGCGACAAACACCCCTTTGGTAGAAAAACTAATACTTTTAGATAGTGCCGGAATAGAAAAACCTACAAGTGGAGAAAGAATAAAAATCAACATAGCGCACACTTTAAGTCCCTTAAAAAAGTTATTACCTAAAAAACTCACCTATAAAATAAGCAACCTGTTGGGAAGTCCTGATTACAATCGGGCGGGAGAAATGAGGAAAATATTTACTCAAATAATCTCTCAAGATTTGACACACTTACTACCAAAGATTAAAGCTCCAACACTGATTTTATGGGGAGATAAAGATAAAGTATTAAATCCAAAATTAACCAAAGTGTATAAAAAGTTAATCCCAAATTCTCGAGTCAGAATAATTTGGGAAGCCGGGCATAGTCCGCATAAAGATAAACCCAAGGAATTTTTAGAAATCTTATGTCAATGGCTACAGTAGATAAATTTTTCCCATTTAAAATTCACTTGCACATTTTTCAACTGGAGGAGTATAAACCTATAAGGTTGATAAAGTGGGTAGCTAAAAACTTTTTCGTACGGTCTTACGCCGAAAAGAAACCTTTAGTTTGGACTTTTAAAGCTAAATTTATTTTTTGGGGCGGTCTGCTTTACTGGATATTACTTACAGGGATATTAAGTTTTGTTTGGGGACTTCCGGGCTTCGTTATCGGCGTAACAGCGGGAACCCAAACATATTTTTTCCTGATACTGGGTCTTCTAACTCTAAGGCCTAGAGAAATAGTTAATAGGATATTAGTACGCCAAAAAATCCGACGAAAAATAACCCAACTGAAGGAAACCGGCCTACAAGTCATAGGCATTACAGGCTCTTATGGCAAAACGAGTATAAAAGATTTTCTTTACCAGTTTTTAAGTTACTCTTACGAAACACTAAAAACTCCAGAAAGCTACAACACTCTGTTTGGCATTCTCAAGGTTGTAGACTTGGAATTGGATGGAAGTTATAAATACTTTATCTGCGAGATGGGGGCATACAAAATAGGGGAGATTAAAGAGTTATCAGAGACTCTGCTGCCTGATCACGGCATTTTGGCAGGTATTAATGAACAACATCTGGAAAAATTTGGGCGTATAGAAAACACTATTAAGGCTAAGTTCGAACTTATCGATAGTATCCCAAAGGAAGGAACTGTTTTAGTAAACGGTGCTAGTAAATTGGTGGAAAAAAATTATTCTAAATATAGAAAAAGTGCGTTAGTTTATAGCAAACAAGGAAGCGATTTTTATATTAAAGACGTGCGTACCACCAGAGAGGGAAGTACATTTACAATGGTTTTACAAAATGAAGAGATTTTCGCACAAACTCCACTAGTAGGGGGAAGCAATTTGGAGAATATTGTAGCAGCAGCCTCTATGGCATATTCGTTGGGAATATCGATCTCCTCCATAGCTACGGTCCTAAAAAAATTAAAGCCGGTTCCACATCGTTTGGAAATCTCAACTAGTAAAACGGGTTTAATTATAATTGACGATGCTTATAGCAGTAATGTTACCGGATTCAAGGCAGCTTTGAACTTACTGGATTCTTTTAATGGAAAGCGAAAAGTAATTGCAACGCCCGGGATAGTAGAGTTGGGAGCCAAAACTACGAAAATTCATAAACAGCTGGGAAGTTTAGCAAATGAAGTCTGTAATCAAATCTTTCTAGTAGGGGAAAGCGAACGCACAAAAGCTCTAGCAGCCGGAGCAAATAATCCCAATAAAGTAAGATTCATAAATTCTCTAAAAGAAATAAACAAACTGATAGAAATCCCCGAAAAGACTGTTCTTTTAATTGAAAACGACCTTACTGAAAATTATTAACTAACTATTGACCTAATTTTGGAGATTTTAGACCCGCCTTAAAATCCTCCAAGATATTCGACTCAAAAGTGGAGGTGTTTTCACCCCTTTGAGCAAATCTTTCTTCGGAAAGGCTTATAAGCTTAGTAATCATATCCTTAAAGGATAAGCCCGTCGGCTCCCATAGATAAAAAGACATACTTCCCGGGATAGTGTTAATTTCTATAACAAAAGCCTCCAAAGGATCCTCCTTTAACAAAAAATCAACTCTAACTAAGCCACAACAATTAAGATAGTGGAATACTTCTTTCGCAGTTTTTTGAATTAGACTTTTAACCTCTTTGGAGATCTCAGCGGGTATCTTCCTTTCAGTAGAGGCCATCCCCTTTGAACGACCCTCTTTTCCTGCATATTTATCGTCATAAGTTAAGAACTCTCCGGAGTTAAATACCTGTTCGCATTCGGAAACTTTTAGCTCTCCTCCATAGTTTCCAATAACAGAAATATTTATTTCTTTAGCATTCTCAATAGATTGTTCTACAATAATCTTGGAGTCAAATGTAGCAGCAATTTCTAGGGCGTTTTTCAATTGCACCCTATCTTTTGCCTTGGTAACACCAATGCTCGAACCTCCAACGGCAGGTTTTACAAACATTGGATAGTTAAGGGAGCGCTCTAGTTGGCTCAAAACCGCATCCATATCTTCCTCCAATTGGCTTTTGTGGAAAACTTCATAGGGGGCTGTAGAGATATTATGCGCTTTGTAAATGTCTTTACCTACAACTTTATCCATGCCTAATGCGGAACCCAAAATTCCCGAACCAACATAAGGGATTTCTGTGATCTCAAAGAGACCTTGAAAAGCTCCGTTTTCTCCAAAGCTTCCATGAAAACAAGGAAATACGCAATCAATTTTTACGTTCAGCTTTTTTCTTAACAAGGGATTATTAACTTCCGTGAGAGTCTTGCGAGTTGGTTCCGGGGATAAAGTTACTTCTGTACTTCTAAAAGGTATTTTCTGCATGTCCTTAAACACATCGGGATCCGTAAATTTAGGATTGTAATACCACTTACCGTTTTTGGCTACATACACAGGAATAGGATTGTATTTTTCAGTGTCTATGTTATTAAGAACTTGAAGCCCTGTAATTATTGAGACCTCATGTTCAGGAGATTTTCCTCCAAAAAATATAGCGATGTTTTTCTTGTTTGTACCCACATATAAATTATAACACTCAAACCCAGGATGATCCTTGACCTAGACTCAACCTTGATCTATGACTGTCCTTAATCAAGTATGGTCTTCCTACAAATACCACGCAAAAAACACATCCCCAAAGACAAAGGCCAAAACAGATCCCAAAAGCATGAAAGGACCAAATGCAATCCGATCCTTCATTCCTTTCTTTCCAAAAATCATCAAAATAACACTAAAAACAGATCCCAAAACAAAGGCCATCAATATAGCCAAAATGCTATTTGGAAATCTATTGAAAAGTCCAATTAAAAGAGCCAAACGAACGTCGCCAAAGCCCATTCCTTTTCCCTTAGTCACAATAAAAAGACCCCAAAAGAAGGCGACCAACGAAAAGGCTGAAATCAAATCCGCAGACTCAAACCCTAAAACTGGATAAAAAGCCCCCACGAAAATAATTGCCGGAACCACAACTTTAGTTGGAATAATTTGATACTTTGCGTCTGCAAGAAAAATTATTATGTAAAAACATGAAACAATCGCAAAATAAGCGAACATCAAAAGTGAACGGCCTCCAATATAAAAATCGCCAACAAAAACCCTAGCAGAAATGGCGCACAGCAAAAACATACCACCAGTTAAAATCTCCGATAGGGGATAGGCAATTGAAAGTTTTTTCTTACAATATCTGCAGCGACCAAAACAGGATAGGAAGGACAACACAGGGACAAGATCAATCACCCCTAAAATTTTTCTGCAAAAATCGCAGTGGGAATGGCCAAACCAGATAGATTCACCGGAAACCAGTCTATCCGCAACAACATTTAAGAAAGAACCAATAAAAAGCCCGGAAACAAAGCAAAGCGCATAAAAAACAAGCGAGGACATTTACTGCTCCAAACTCAAACCCGTACCTACTTCATACATTTCTAAGTTCGTACCGCCATCCAATCTCATCCTATTGGCATTTTCAAGTGATTCCAGTTTCGTTATTATTTTATACATTTGAGTTTTTTCATCCGAGATAAAGGTATAAATGTATGGGTCTTCGTTCGACGGATCTAAGGGCAAAACCGAAAGAAATTTAGCCAAACCAACCCTATCTTCCAAAATCCTAAACTTAACCCATCCTGCACCATCCGATTTTGGGAAACCGGAAACACTAGTGCAATCTTCACAACCATTTGTATCAACCAAAGATACTTCGCCTTCCGAAAGTGAAAGCCGAATAGCCTTGCTCAACTCATCCAAGTCTTTAACACGTTGAGCATCTCTACTTTTAGCTAAAATCGCTTGAGGATCAATAGCAACAACCAGCACTCCTGTTATCAAAAGCGCAAAACCTAAAACTACGACTAATTCAATAAAAGTAAAACCGTCATTTTTTGAGATTTTATGATTTTGGCTAAACATTTGTAAAGTATAACAACATAAACTAAATAGATGTAGTAATCTTGTAAATCGGCGTGATTATAGAAAAGATTAAAACACCAACCATACTTCCTAGCAGCAAAAGTATAATCGGCTCTAATGCAGCCGACAGGTTTTCAATTGCTGAGCTTGTTTCCCCCTCATAATAATCCGCAACCCTACCTAAAACTTCGTCCATCTTTCCAGTTTCTTCACCAACACCTGCCATCTGTCCAAGTAACGGGGGAAAAGCCTTATTCCCACGGAAAAAATCGGATAGGGAGTTGCCCTTTTCTATGTATTCCGCGGCATCCAAAACAGCTTCCCTCATGGTAGAACTGTTAACTACGGCTGAAACTATATTTAGAGCTTCGACGATTGGTATGGCAGAATTGATAAGCAGGCTTAAGGTTCTAGAAAACGAAGTTGTTTCTTTATTCCTATTGATTTTTCCAAAAACAGGAAGTTTAAAAGAAAGTTCAGTAAAGAAATTTTTCCCAAAATCAGTATTCGTAAAGTAGCGAAAACCAATAATAACTGATACTCCAATTAAAGCTGTGACAACCATATTCTGCGTCATAAATTCGGATATAACTATCATTATTTTCGTTTGTATAGGAAGAGGAACATTCATGTTATCGTACATAGTTGTCAACTTAGGCACAACTACTATCATCATGAGAATAAAAACACCCACCATAGCAACTAACACAATAATTGGATAGATCATGGCACTCTTAAATTTAGACTGAAGCTCGCGTTCCGACTCCATTGTGTCTGCAAGTCTGTTTAGAACAGTGTGCAAGTTTCCGGAAGCCTCTCCAGCCCTAACCAAAGATTGGTATGTATTTGAAAAAACGTCAGGATATTTTGTCAAAGACGCGGAAAGCGAAATACCGCCCTCAATATCTCGCAAAACAGACGTTAGTATTTGCTTAAATTTATAGTTATCCGTCTGACTTACCAAAACTTCTAAAGAACGGGCGATGGGAAGGCCCGCAGAAATCATTGTTGAAAACTGACGTGTAAATGAAACCACTAAGTCCTGAGGAACACCTCTAAATGAAAGAAGAGATTGAAGAATATCCTTATCTGATTTTTCCAAACTAACAACAAAAAGCCCCTTTTCTTTTAACAAACCCAGGGCAAGTTCTTTGGAATTAGCGTCCACACTTCCTTCTTTTTTGTGGCCTTCAGAATCTATAGCGTTGTATTTGTAAACGGACATAGCTTAAATCTTCAAACTAAGATTTTAACAATCTTCTAACTTGATCGGGTTTAGAAGTAAAGCGCAAACCTTCTTCAGGAGACACCGTTCCTTTATCTATTAACTGAGCGATACTTCTCTCCAAAGAAACCATACCAATATTGGAACTTGTGTGAATTATGTTATCTAACTGCTCAAATTTACCTTCGCGAATAATGTTTCTTGCTGCAGAACTTCCCAACAAAATTTCTGTTGCGGGATACACAACGCCTTCCTTTGATGGAATTAAACGCAACGAAATAACCGCCTCTATAATTGCCGAAAGTTGAGATTGAATGCTTACGTGGTTAGACTGCGGAAACGCATTTATTATCCTTTCAACGGTTTGAGACGCTGAATTTGTGTGCAGTGTTGCAAAAACAAGGTGTCCAGTCTCTGCAATTCTTAATGCGGCAGCGACTGTCTCGGGATCGCGCATTTCACCAACAAACACTACATTAGGGTCTTGGCGCAAAACGGCCTTCAGAGCATTGTCCCAGGAAGTAGTATCTACGTATAGCTCTCGCTGTTCTATCAACGACTTAGCATTAGTAAAAACATATTCTATTGGATCCTCTAACGTAATAATGTGTTCCGCCCTATTTTGATTAATCTTTTCAATCATTGCGGCTATAGTTGTAGACTTACCGTGACCTGCAGGGCCGACTACTAAAATCAATCCCTGCTGCAACTCCGTCAGCGATGCCAAAATCTCCGGAAGGTTTAACTTCTCTAAACTGGGCGCCTCGTTTGGAATGTACCTCAAAGCTAGGGAGGGATAGCCTTTTTGGTAAAATGCGTTAACCCTAAAACGAGCTTTATTACCCAATGCGATAGAAAAATCCAGCTCTTTACTAATCTCTAAAACATCCACCTGATCTTTTTCTAAAACTTGGGACAAAAAGGCATTTAAATCTTCTATAGTTAAGTCAGAGTAGCCTTCTAAAGGGGAGAGTAATCTATTAATTCGAACGATTGGGGATGAACCCACAACAAGGTGTAAGTCAGAAGCTTTTAAATCGACTACTTTTTGTAAAATTTGGGCAGCATTTAAACTCATTTTATTACTCTCATTACCTCCTCGAGGGTGGTTAGACCCTCTAAAACACGCAACATACCATCCTGTTGAAGGGTTAACATTCCTTCCTTTTGAGCCTGTTGTCCAATCTTACTTGCGGAGGAATGAGCTAAAACCATATCCATGATTTCCTCGCTCATGTTTAAAACCTCAAAAAGACCTACACGCCCAGAATAACCTGTTTGATTACACTCGTCGCAACCCTCACCTTTATATAATTGTAACTCATTTTGCTTCAACTTTTGGAATGATTCAATAATTGATTTGTCTTTCGATAGAGACAACAACTTTGACTCATTTACTTCATGTAAGATTCCCCGTATTTCCTGTTGAAGTTCTTCAGGAGGAGTAAAAGGTTTCTTGCACTTAGGACATATTCTTCTAACAAGTCTTTGAGCTACAATAGCATTTACAGTTGAAACCAGCAAATAGTCTTCAACTTCCATATCAAGCAAACGAGGTAAAGCGCCTGCGGCGGAATTAGTATGAAGAGTCGCTAAGACCAAGTGACCTGTTAACGCAGCCTGAATAGCTAATTGTGCAGTTTCCCCATCTCTGATTTCTCCTACCATTATTATGTTGGGGTCTTGCCGTAAAAAGGATCTGAGTCCCGTAGCGAAAGTTAACCCCGCCTGAGGGTTAACTTGTACTTGGTTAACGCCGGGAATCCTGATTTCTACTGGATCTTCAAGCGTCATAATATTTACACGAACAGTATTTAACTTACTCAAAGCGGAAGCTAGAGTGACTGTTTTACCCGAACCCGTGGGGCCACTTACCAAAAGCATTCCGGTGGGCTTTAAAATTGCCTCCTCAATCCGTCTTAATGAAAGTCCTCTAAGTCCGAGATCTTTAAAGGAATGTACAGAGCCCTCGTCTTGGAGTAAACGAATGACTATTTTCTCGCCACAAACGGTGGGAAGCGAAGATATACGAAGATCTGTGAAAGTTTCCCCAACCTGTACCTTAAATCGTCCGTCTAAAGGTTTTCTTTTTTCATCCAACTGCATGTTGGCCAAAATCTTAATTCTAGCGATAATAGGAGCATGCATCTGCTTAGGTAAAGTGCGCTTCTCCTCCATAACACCGTCCACCCTATACCTCAAGCGTGTGTGGTTTTCGTGGGGCTCAATATGAATATCTGAGGCACCAATTTTTACTGCTGTCTCCAGTATCATCCCCACAATTCTGGCAATAGGCGCATCCCTTAATGCCGCGCTAGAAATTTCTTCCGAGGTTCCCTCCAGCTTCAACGTAGTTTGACTTATCTCCTCCAATGCGGCACTAATTTCCTTACCAATAACTCGACCTTGTAAGTCGCCTAAAACGTGGGATATTTCGGAGGAAACGGTGATAAATGGAATAACTTTAACCTGCGCGCGCTTTTCTATAAATTCGATAGTTGGCAGATCAAGCGGATCCACCATTGCAACGGAAAGTTCGTTGGTTTGTTCATTAAATTCAAAAGGAATAACTTGTTGGTTTTTGGCAAGATCTAAAGTAACGTAATCTAAAAGCGCGGGCTCTATTTTTTTGTCGGTCAAAGATACATAATTGATACCGTACGATTGACCATGTGCCTTAGCAAAGGCTAACTCCGAAACAAAATTTCCTTCCTTAATAATGGCGGAGACAGGCTTACCTGTTTCTACGTGCTCTTTACTTATGGAACTCAATTGCTCCTTTGTTATAAGATCCTGTTCAGCAAGGATATCTTCAACTGAATTAGCTTTAATATTATTGGGCATAGACAGATTGAATAAATAATAGCACACAATACACAAACTGAGACTGCTCCTGTACAGATTGTTAAACGGGGACTGTCTTCTAAAAGGATGGGTCTATAGTCGCTAGGAGTGTGTCTTTCAACTATACTATACTATGTACTATGCAAGGAACTATCCTAGTCTTCGGGGGCACAAATTCATCCAGAAGAAAAAAAATTAAAGAACTTACCGGACTTCCTAAAGGAAAGGGGCGCGACAACAATAACCCAGACGTGCTTATTATCCAAAATGAAAGTAATAAAAAATCTATAGGGATTGAAAAAGTAAGGGAGGCAATAAAGTTTTTGACCAAAAAACCTTACATGTCTGACAAAAAATATGTGATCGTGAAAAGTGCGCATTACCTTACACGACAAGCTCAAAACGCTTTTCTAAAAACGTTGGAGGAACCGCCAAAATACGTCACAATAATCCTAGAGGCAAAAAGTAGAAACGATCTTCTAGATACAGTCATATCTAGATGTCAATTAATAAGAACACGGGCAGAAAACTTAGGAAAACCGAAAAATCAATCCTTTAATAAAATAAGAAAACTCTCAAATGCAAAAAAACTGGAACTTGCAGAAAAAATGAGTAAAAAAAATCTTCCGACAATAACGGGCTTAATAGAAAACTGGATAGATAGCGAAAGGAAAGGCCTAAAAGAAAACACAACCAACCAACACCAAACCATAGAGAACCTAAAAATCCTCGAGCAAGCGAGAAAAGACCTAACCCACACCAATATCAATGCACTGCTCGCACTAGAATTTCTCCTGTTGAAAGTTTCGTAAAAAAACGATAGTAAAGTTGAAATGAGACAAAAAATCCTCTAAAATAGTGGAGTCATGCCGAAAGATATTAAAAATAAAGGAAAAAAAGCAATTCCAGAGTACGGCGCTGACCAAATCCAAGTACTTGAGGGATTAGACCCAGTAAGAAAACGACCGGGAATGTTTATAGGCTCGACAGGGATTAGCGGCCTACATCACCTAGTAACCGAAATTGTCAACAACTCCATGGACGAGGCAATAGCCGGGTTTGCAGATCACATTAAAGTAGAATTTTTTAAAAATGGATCAGTTGCGATTTATGATAACGGCAGAGGAGTACCTTATGCCATAAAGAAAGAATACGGGGTTAGCGCGTTAGAATTGTCTTTTGCAAAGCTCCATGCCGGAGGAAAATTTGGTGGCGGGGGATACAAAGTGTCCAGTGGATTACACGGTGTCGGTGCTTCTGTAGTTAACGCACTTTCAGAGTGGTTGCGAGTAATAGTTAAAAGGGGGGATGAGGTAGTAATACAAGAGTACGAGAATGGTGGAAACGCTAAAAATAAAGTTCATGTCTGGGATCCTAAAAACCCCACGGAACTAGCAAAAAACACTTGGGATGTTAATGTTAAAGATTGGGACTATGAATCGGGAACCATTGTACATTTCAAGCCCGACGCAAAAATATTCGAGGAAACAAATTTTGAGTATAAATTTTTCGTAAATCAAATAAGGGAATACGCCTACTTGACGGCCGGAATCAAATTTGAACTTGTAGATCATCGGGAGGAAAAAAAGTTTTGCTTTTATTTCGAGGATGGCGTAAAAGCATTTCTGAAATCTTTGAACAGAAACAAACAAATAGTGAACAAAAAAATATTTCATGTTCTAAAAGAAAGGGAGGGGGTGCAAGTAGAAGTAGCTCTTCAATACAACGGTTCTTACGCCGAAAATATGCTCTGCTTTGCAAACCACATAAGGACCGATGAGGGGGGAACACACTTAACAGGTTTTAGATCCGCTCTAACACGAACTATTAACGCATATGTAAGAGATAAGCAACTGATAAAAGAAAAGGATCCTAATTTGGCTGCCAACGATCTTCGAGAAGGTCTTACTGCGATCGTATCCGTTAAACTGAGTGCGGATGAATTGCAATTTGAGGGGCAGACAAAAGGAAAACTTGGAAACTCAAACGTTAGGGGAATAGTTGAAAGTATTGTAAAAGAAGGATTAGAAACCTATCTAGAAGAAAATCCATCAGATGCAGCACGAATAATTAAAAAGAATGTTTTAGCTTTGCAAGCAAGAATCGCAGCGAAAGCAGCTAGGCAGACTGTGCTTAGAAAAAATGCGCTAGATTTTGGGGGAGGCGTTTTACCTGGAAAATTGGCAGATTGCACATCAAAGGATAATAAAAAAACAGAGCTTTTTATAGTAGAGGGCGATTCAGCGGGAGGATCGGCCAAACAAGGAAGAGACAGAAAATATCAAGCCATTCTTCCACTATTTGGAAAGGTACTAAATACGGAAAGAGCTCGCTTAAACAAAATAGTGGATTCGGAAAAATTCAAGGACTTGATAGTGGCCGTAGGGGCGGGGATTGGGGAGCAGTACACTCCGGAGAATTTAAGGTATAACAGGTTGATAATAATGGCGGACGCAGATGCAGATGGAATGCACATAATGACTTTATACCTAACATTTTTCTACAGACACATGAAGGAACTTGTAGAAAATGGACATATCTATGTGGCAGTACCGCCTCTTTTTAAAGCGAGTTGGGGTAAAAATAAAAAATATCTGTTTGACGAGAAGGAAAGGGCCAAATTTGCAAAAACGGAAACGGCCCAGAAGGCTATTATCCAGAGGTTTAAGGGATTGGGAGAAATGAACCCGGAGGAACTTTGGGAAACAACAATGAATCCAGAAACCAGAATATTAAAGCAAATTACTATAAAAGACACGGCCCATGCAGACGAGGTTTTCACTACTCTTATGGGGCGGTCAGTACCTCCAAGGAAAAGATTTATACAAACACATGCGAAACAGGCCAATATTGATATTACATAGTAACAGTTAATCATATATATAAATAACCAAGACAAAATGGCAAAAAAAGAAGAAATAACACAACTAGAGAGCGATACTGAGCCTGAGACCAGTAAAATAATAAAGGCAAATATTTCAAAGGAAATGCAAGATGCATACCTAGATTACGCAATGAGCGTCATCGTTTCTAGAGCTCTACCCGATGTTAGGGATGGTTTGAAACCGGTACATAGACGAATTATCTATGCTATGCAGGATCAAAATATGACGGCGGAACACAAATTCAACAAATCCGCGGCCGTAGTTGGAGAAGTAATGAAGAAGTACCACCCACACGGGGATACTGCCATTTATGAGTCGCTTGTCAGAATGGCTCAAAATTTTTCCCTAAGATATCCGCTGATAATCCCTCAGGGTAATTTCGGAAGTATTGACGGAGATCCAGCCGCTGCAATGCGTTATACAGAATGTAAGATGGCCAAAATTTCAGAAGAGTTGTACTCAGATATTGAGAAAGAAACGGTTCCATTTGTACTAAACGACCTACAAAACGAAGAACCTGCGTATTTGCCATCTAAATTACCGAACGTCTTATTAAATGGGGCCTCTGGGATAGCTGTTGGAATGGCGACGAACATACCGCCTCATAACCTTCGCGAAGTAGTAGCGGGCTTAATTCATCTAATAGAAACTGCCGACAATATTGGGAATGCCCCTAAAAAAGAGGCTAAAAAACAAATATCAAGTCCCGGATTCTCATCGGAATCCACCGTAGAGGACCTCGTAGAGTACATAAGAGGACCTGACTTTCCAACTGGTGGGACAATCTACGACCGAAAGGAAATGATAAAAATGTATGCTACGGGTAAAGGGAGAGTTGTTACTAGAGCTAAACTTAATATCGAATCGATAGATCACGGAAGGTCAAGGATTGTCGTAACAGAAATTCCTTATCAGGTAAACAAATCCAATTTAATGGAGAGAACTGCCGAAAATGTAAAAAAAGGCAAGATACAAGGTATCACAGACCTTAGAGATGAATCAGATAGAACCGGGCTTCGAGTAGTAGTGGAAATTAAGCGGGGAGCTAGCCCTAAAAAAGTAGAAAACCAACTATATAAATATACACAGCTACAGACCACTTTTAATACAAATATGGTAGCCCTTCTAAACGGAGAACCAAAACTGCTTACATTAAAAAACATTCTGGAAGAATTTGTAAAGCACAGACAAGAAGTAGTAATAAATAGAACCATATTTTTACTCAAAAGGGCTAAAGCGCGTGAGCATATTTTAAGAGGTCTAAAAATTGCACTGGATAATTTAGATGCTGTAATTAAGCTTATCAGAGGAAGTAAAGATGTAGAAACCGCAAGAATTGGATTAATGAAAAGCTTTAAACTCTCAGATATTCAAGCCAGGGCGATTTTGGATATGCAGCTGAGGCGATTGGCAGCCCTAGAAAGACAGAAAATAGAAGACGAGATTAAAGAAATTCTGGCAACAATAGACAATCACGAAGATCTTTTAGCCTCTCCAACCAAAATAATAGGTACAGTTAAGAAGGAACTGATTGAATTGGAAAAAACTTACGGGGATGCGAGAAAAACGAAAGTGATGAAAGGAAAGGCAGGGGAAATTTCGACCGAAGATATAGTTGCAAATGAGGAGTGCATAATAACGATTTCTGAAGAAGGCTACATTAAAAGATTAAAGAAAACGGCCTACAAAAAACAGGGGAGGGGAGGTAAAGGCGTAAAAGGCGCTGAGATGAAAGATACTGACTCTATGGATTCGATAAAAACGTGTGAGACACATGATTGGGGATTCTTTTTTACAAGCAAGGGAAAAGTTTATAAAATGCGGGTTTGGGAAATACCGGAAACTGCAAGAACATCAAAAGGAACTGCTCTTGTCAACTTCTTAGGAATAGCTTCTGATGAAAAGGTACAATCATTTTTAACAATATCCTCGGAACAATTAAAGGCGGGGGTGGGGCATGTCTTGTTTGCGACCAAAAAAGGTAAAGTCAAAAAAACAAGCTTGGGTGATTACGAAAACATAAGATCCTCGGGAATTATTGCGGTCGGACTGGAAGAGGGGGATTCATTAGTTACCGCCCAACTCACAACGGGTAAAGATCATGTGTTTATCGCTACAGCAAAAGGAAAAGCGATAAGATTTGCTGAAAAAGAAGCTCGTGCAATGGGAAGGTCCGCCAGAGGAGTAACCGGTATTAAACTCAGAAAAGAGGAAGATAGTGTAATAAGTATGGTTGTAATACTGGAAGGTAGTGAGAAGTTTGATGTCGTAACCGTTTCGGAAAAAGGGTATGGCAAAAAAACAAATTTAAGTGAATATAGAGCACAAAGTAGGGGAGGGTCTGGTTTAATTACATATGGGGTCTCCGGAAAACCTGGGAATTTAGTAGCTGCGTTGCTTGAATCTGCAGAAAACAGGAGTGAGCCAAGAGATGTTTTGGTAGCAACACAGGAAGGAAAGGTTATTAGAATCAGCGGAACACAAATCCCAAAACTGTCCAGAAATACTTTAGGTGTAAGGCTAATCAAATTGAAGAGTAGCGACAAGGTAAGCTCAGTGGCCTTTTTGGAATAAAGGACCCTCCTGATCTAAGGCTACTCTTGGCTAAGGACGGCCTTCCGGTTCATGTTATGAAGTTTAAAAAAATAATTAAAGGATCAAAAAAGTGTCTTGTTTTAATCGCCCAGCCACTGGATTTGGATTGCATTGCAAGCGGTATTTTAGTTAAGAAATATCTGGAAAGTTTAAAAATATTTGCCGAAATATATTTTCCTAGAAAATTTACCGAAATTAATAAAGAAACGTACAAAGAACTTCCTCATTTTGGGGAAATAAAGGATACGAACAACATAAAAAGTATCATCCAAAAAGGGGAGTATGATACCGGCATTTTCTTGGACGGCACTTCAACTATCCAGTTTTTTAATAATTCAATAGACGAAACTGAAACTCCGGATTGGAAACATATTAAGAAAAAAATAAAAATCGACCATCATAAAGAATCTAATGATTTATTAGAGGTTGATTTTGCCTTTTGCGACGAAAAGGCTAGCTCAACTGTGGAGATACTTCTAGATACGATAATACCCATAGATATTTTGAGCGAGGATTTGGCTACTATTGCTTATGGGGGAATTTCCTCTGATACTGGAAACTTCTCTTGGAATTTCACACCTAAAACTCTACGAATAACCGCAAAAGTACTAGAAAAGGGGGCAAACACCGATCTTTATACAGACATGTTCGCTTTCTCCAAAAGCAGGGAATACCTGGACGCGATGTCATACGCTATCGAAAACACGGAGTATTATGAGGATATCAACACACAGGTTTTGGTACTTTCACAAAAGGAGTTTGAGAAAATCGGCGATAGGGGCAAAATAAATCAAATAAAAAACGCTTTTAAATCTTCTATTGCCAGAAAAGTAAAAGGCTATTATAGAGGATTTGTTTTAGTAGAAGTAAACCCGACACAGATAAAAATATCCGGAAGAGGGAATAACTATAGAAATAAACTGTCGATACCGGAAATTTATAAGAAAATGGGGGCCAGTGGGGGAGGCCACATTCAGTCGGGGGGTGCTGAAATTTATGGAAATATTGGCGAAATAAAACAAAAACTGCTTGAAACCATAAGGAATGAACTATCTTCTTAAGTATGAATCGGGGCTGTGGAAAAAAGGAATAAATCTTATTGCAGGTGTTGATGAGGCGGGTAGGGGACCGTTAGCGGGGCCAATGGTTGTAGCTGCAGTAATTTTTAAGAGGGAAACGTTGGAAATATTGAATGAGGAATTTTCTAACCACAACCACATTACCGGAAATTACGACGTCTCGTTAGATAAAGTGGGTAGACAATATGCGTCAATAAATGACTCTAAAAAACTAACTCCTAAAAGGAGAGGGGAACTATACGGCTTTATTATAAATGAGGCAATTTCATACTCAATAGAGGAAATTTCTAAGGATGAGATTGATAGCAAAGGAATATCCGCAGGTATTCAAAAGGGATTTTGGGGCGCGGTAAAAAACCTGACTACTTGCCCCGAGCACGTTTTAACTGACTATGTACATATTAGAAAACTGGCGGGAGAGTATCAGACGAACATTACGAAAGGGGACGGATTAAGCATCAATATAGCCGCGGCCTCAATTTTAGCTAAAGTTTACAGGGACAAGTTGATGTGTGAATACGCTCTTAAATTCCCCGAATATGGTTTTGAGAAACATAAAGGATATGGAACTAAGCTTCATCTGGAATCTATAGAAAAATACGGCCCATGTGATATCCATCGAAGAAGTTTTAGGCCAGTAAAATTGTTTTTGGAAAAAGCCTGATACTAAAAACGGTATGTTAGAATAGGAAAGTTATGACAAAAAAACACCAAGAAACTCCAAATTTTCCGTTAGCTCTTTCATTCGACGATGTTCTACTACAACCGCAGTTTTCGGAAATAAATTCTCGATCCGAAATTAATCTGGAAACAAAAATATCATCTAAGCTAACTCTACAGATTCCTTTAATCAGTGCAAATATGGATACTATTACAGGAGTGAAGATGGCAATCGCAATGGGAAACTTGGGAGGCATGGGGATTCTACCCCGATTTGATTCTCCGGAAATACAGGTAGAAAAAATGACACAAATAGTAGAAGCCGGCGTAATTGGGGCCGGTTCCTTAGGTATAAAGGAGGGATTTTTAGAAACTGCGGAAAAACTTGTACAGGCAGGAGCTACTGTGCTGACGATAGATGTGGCCCACGGACATCTAAAAAAGGCCGTTGACGCAACCAAAAAATTAGCTGAGCGTTTTGGAAAACAAATTACTATTATTTCCGGAGTAGTGGGAACATACGAAGGGGCGGCTGATCTATTTAAAGCGGGAGCAGACTCAATAATGGTAGGTGTGGGGCCGGGAAGTACTTGTACAACTAGAATTCAAACTGGCCATGGGGTACCTCAAATTACAGCGCTGCTCGAATGCACAAAAGCGAAGAAAGAATTTGGCGGCACTATACTTGCGAATGGTGGCACTAAAAACTCGGGAGATATTGTAAAGGCTTTAGCTGCGGGAGCCTCCGCAATAATATCTGGGTTCAACTTAGCTGGCACAGATGAAGCGCCGGGGGAAGTTATTGAACTTAGTGGGAAAAAATACAAGGAACACAATGGCTCAACATCGGCTAAAGAAAAAATGAAACATCTAGAAAAGTACGGGAAGGGTAAGGGAAGTAACTATGTTAAACATGTGGAAGGGGTAGAGTCTTTAGTTCCGTATAAAGGCCCGGTAGGGAAGGTGGTTGGGGGGTTAATGGCAGGTGTCAGGTCGGGATTAAGTTATTCAGGGGCTATTAATGTTGAAGAGCTCTGGAGAAAAGCGAGGTTTATGCAAATTACTTCAGCCGGAATGAGAGAAAGCGGCGCGCACGATATTATACAACTTGAATGAGACCTATTATTCCTCCGGAGTAAATTGAATGTCCTTGTGGAATTTTTTGTGTGTATCTTTCAAGCGTTTGTTTGTGATATGAGTATAAATTTGTGTAGTAGAAACATCAGAATGGCCTAAAAGCTCCTGAACCGAACGAAGATCCGCACCTTCTTGGAGCAGCCCTGTGGCAAAAGTGTGGCGCAGTGTATGAGGAGTAGCCTCAACCGCAAGGCCCGCTCGATGTACATATTTTTTCACCAACCTTTGAACACTCCTGGAACTTAATCTTAAAGATTCACCGTCAGGATCGTTTTTTGCCATGTTTTTACCCGAATAACGAAGAAACAACGGATCAAACTCATCATTTCTAGTCGCTAAATAACGACGTATCCAGTGTTTCGCGGAAGCACTCAAATAAACGATGCGTGCTTTCCCTCCTTTACCTACCACTGTAAACTCACCGGTCTCAATGTTTATGGAATCCACATCTAACGCAACCAATTCGCTAACACGAAGCCCCGTACTGAAAAGAGTTTCCAAGATTGCGCGGTCGCGAACACCAGAAAGTTTATTCAGATCCTGAACGGAGAATAATCTTTCCAGCTGATCCTCGTTTAGAACCTTTGGAACCCTATCTCTGTCTTTTCCCAAAATAACTTTATCAGGAGACACAACATCCAAATTGCGCTCTACTATTAGGTATTTTAAGAAAGCTCTAACTGCAACCATAAAAGTTTTTTGTGTAGATCTTTTATAACCATCTTCAGATTGAGCGCTCTTTCTACGGTTTAAAAATAGACGATATTTTCGAACCGTTTCATCATTTAGATCTTTAGGATAAATTTTTTCCCTGTCCAAGAAATCCGCAAGCCATGTGAAAAAATCATTAAGATAGAAATCGTACATTCGAATGGTACTTTGGGCTAAATTTTTTTCAATCTCACAATGCTCTAAATAATCTACTAAATATCTATTTAACAGACCGCGTCTGTTTTCTGTTGAGGTATCCTTAATCATGTTTAAGTTTAAAATGTCCTAGAAACGATTTTAGAGGGTCGAGTTTCAAAGGTTTTCGAGCAGCTTTATACATACTAAAGTTATAACCTAAAATAGCCCATTTTTAAAGTACAGTCTTGCAAAAAGTAGGGGTATACATTGTTAATACAGGATAAAGTGTCTAGTTACATAAGGGCAGACCTACATTAAACCCGCATTAAATGTTCAGAAATCTCACACATAAGGAAAAGAGGGTTCAGAGACTGAAGGATTATTCTGAAACCGGAAAGGGAAGGCGGGAAAATTCTAGGAAATAAAATTAATGTATTTATCCAAATTATTTCGGAAATAGAACCAACATCAAATTTCAAATATATACTAGAGGAGGGAAGTGGCTCTTGTCCAAAATGCCGTCCCTAACCAGACGTCGTATAATGTATGTTTAACGACATCCCAAGTGAGAAAACGCGACAAGAACTGATAAAGTATATTTGCGGGTAACAAATCAACGGGGGAAGACAGTAAAAGATCTAGTTATACAACTTCACATAATTATTATTTATTAGTTAAACATATATATAGTCATTTCTCTAAATAATTAATTCATTTAATTAAAAAGAAAAAGCAGTTACTACCTTCTAAATAGTTATCCACAATATTTAGTGAATTATTAAAAGTATGACAAACATCCCTCACCGAGGTATGACAATCTCCCCTACTCTAGAATATCGTTAGCAACTAATACTATGGGGTGCTAAGTGCGCGGGGGTACTATGGGTTATCTTCGGGGGCACTCCCCTACTTCCTAGAAGTAAGGGAAAAATATTCGTTAAGGTCTAAATATAAGAATAAAAATAAGAAAGATTAAAGAAATAACACCGTATTGATACATAAGGCTTGAATTTATCCTATTTTTCATATAGGCATCCAAGTAATTAAGGCCAAACAGCAGGATGGACGCGGAAAATAAAGCCCTTAAGAAGGATTCTGCCGGTATAAAAGAAATGGCCAGTCCGGTCGAAACAACAAAGAAGGTACAGAGCAAACAATTGATAACTAAGTCTACTAAAGATATTTTTCTCACGCGTTTATCAAACCACAAATTCCAAAAAAAGTACAAAGTGAAAGAAAAAGATAGTAGTCCCACGTAACCGGCCTGCAGCAATGGGGACACGTTAAGCTTATATATCCCAGCAAACAAAGGAATAGAGACTATAATAAGCAAAATTTGGCTCCAAGTAAGTGCGACTCGATATAAAGGGATAATGTCAGCCTTCTCCTCTACTACAAGAAAAATGTTATTAACTAAGTTTATTAAATAATATAGAATGCTTACAATAAAGAAACCCAATAACTTAAAAATGAGACTGAAGTTTGGGAAAAAATATAAAGTAAGCAAAACACCTAAGGTCAGGCCTAACGGCAAAATCAGTACTAGAAAGCTTTTATAATCAGATAGGGATGAATACTGAGTAAACAATGTACCCGTGAAAGCGACGAGAAATAATAGAGTATTGGGTAAAACACAAGATCCCCCACTCTGCAAAACCGAATCTGCCCAAATAAAAAGGATGAACAGTACCAATGAGTATAGAATGTAACGAACTTTTTTAGATTTAAGCCTGTTTAAAATTTGCATAGATGTCTATAACGTCCTCGAGCCCCTCAAGTTTATCAATTAATCCCCGAATCTTGGAACAACTTTCTTTATCCAAAGGAACCTCAAATGTAGGCGTCATGTCGGTATCAAAAACGTAAGAGGCTGAGCCCAAAGTACCTAAAGAGCCTTCACTCGCCTCTAAAACCTTCCGTATTTCGGAGACGGTCCTGTTTTTGTTATCGGTAACAGTTTTTATAACCAAAGCCACTCCAAAGGGCCCGTAACCTTCATAAACCATTTCTACAATGTTATTAACGTCTTTTGACGCGCCTATACCCTTTTTGACCGCGGCACTGATATTATCTTTAGGCATATTGGCCTCCTTAGCCTTGTTAATAAGCATAGATAGGGCCGGATTCATTTCAGGGTCTCCCCCACCCTCTCGCGCAGCTATTGTTATCTTTTTAGAAAGCTTGGAAAAAATTTTGCTTTTTTTGCTATCTTCAACGGCCTTTTGTCTTTTAATTTTCGACCACTTATTATGTCCACTCATAGGCTATTAGATGGTAACAAAACAGAGGGTCTTTTGAAAGAGCCTATCCAAAATCCGTTGTAGATCTAGGTTCTCCGAGGGTTTATTGACAAAGAAACCCAAATTTTGATAGTGTTCTACATGTATGAATTCAAGTCTAGAGGCCAAGGCCATAGAATTAGCCTTATCTAAAGAGTGGGGTAGGGCTATTGAAGTGAATAAAAAGATCTTAGAAAAGTACCCTAAGAACGTGAAAGCACTCCTTAGATTAGGTAAAGCTCTCATACACACAAAAGAATACAAAGGAGCAACGGAAGCGTTTCTAAAGGTCTTGAAAAAAGATCGAATCAATAGAATAGCAAAAAAGAATCTTGAAAATATTAAGCAAAAGGCCAATACATCCATAAAGGTTTGAGTACCCAATAGCAGGTTATTTTAGTTCTTTTTTGCTGAAGCTTTCACTTTCTGATCTACTAACGGATTTATACCTTTCATGGATAGCTTTATCTTACCGGAATCACCTACTTCCAAAACTTTAACCTTCACGGAGTTTCCGATAGCCAAAACGTCTTCCGGCTTATTTACATAGTCATCGGAAATCTCGCTAACATGAACCAGACCTACAACATCAGGAAAAATTTCCACAAACGCCCCAAATCCTGCCAAATCCTTAACAACACCCTCATATTCTTCGCCTAAAACCGCCTTAGATGTATCCTGCAATAACACTTCTCCAGAGCCTTCCTTAGACGATTTGCGAGAAATAGAACTCTTAGCAGGTGTGGAAGTGTCTTTCAAATGATGTTGCTGAGCCAGCGCCTTACCCAAGTCGAATTGAGTTTCAGTCCAATCGTTTATCTCCTTCGTAACAGCAGCCTCAGAAACTCCGTACTTATCCCGGCTTCGTTGCAAAATCTCCTCTGATATACCAGTTTTCGGCACAATTTCAGTCTCCGGAACCCACGGAAGCAGTATCTTCCCAGAAAAAGGCATTGAAGTCATACCATCTATCATCAACTTAATATAAATGTGAAAACGCCCCATTGAAATAAGATCATTTTGGTCAAAAAAGGGAGCAAACTCATTAGCCATTGAGAAGGCATCGGGGGCCCCAAGAGCAAAAGAGGCTATAGTACCTACATTCCCCAATACAGCTTGTAGTAATTCTTCGGGCAGTTGTGCAGTATATTGATGGGTCAGATACAGACCCATTTTGTATTTTCTCGACTCAGATAAAATGGATTCAAAACTACCCGTTGCAAAATTCTGAAACTCGTCGACATATAAATAGAAAGGACGCCGCTCCTCAGGGGGTATATTAGCCCTCTGTAAAGCCATAAATTGGATTCTAGAGACGAGTAAGGCTCCCAATAAATTTGCGTTGTCCTCCCCAATCTTCCCCTTAGAAAGATTCATCAACAAAATTTTACCCGAATTCATAATATCCCAAAAATCGATTGTCGATTTCTGTTGACCCAAAATGTTACGGATCGTCGAAGAGGCCAAAAATCTGTTTACTTTATTTTGTATAGGTGCGATGGCCTCTGTAACCAGCTTCATATTACCCTTCATGTTTTTATACTCAACAGCCCAAAACCTCTTGATAACCGGGTCTTCGACATACTGAAGGACATACTTCAAATAATTAGGGTCCTCCAACAAACGCGTTATGCCAAGCATCGTACTATTTGGAGCATCAAGTAAAGTTAGAATCGAGTAATTTAGCAAATACTCTAATCTAGGGCCCCAAGAGTAATCAAAGTGATGCTTAATGGCCGAAACCAAAGCCGATGTCATCAGGTTCTTCTGCGATTTATTGTTCAGCTCCAGCAAGTTTATGCCTACCGGATATTCTCTATCGGAAGGATCCACAACAACCACGTCATCTAAACGTTCTTCTGGGATGCGTTCCAAAACCCGCTCTACTGTTTCCCCATGTGGATCTAATAACCCAACACCGTAACCTCTAACAATATCCTGAGTTATCATTGACGCGAGTAAAGTGGATTTACCTGTACCCGACTTCCCTATCAGATACATATGCCTCAACCTATCCTCCCCATCCTTTAAGCCAAACCTAATTTTTTTGTCTCTATAAATTGTTTCGCCTATATAAGTACAATCTTTTGTGGGAAGTTCCGCTGGGGGCTCTCCTTTCTTGGAATAAATCCATGAGGACATGTTAGGAGTTGCGATAATAGGAGAGGGCAAATGATAGACAGACGCTAATTCCTCAATATTTAATATAAAACTATCCTTTTGGTTGAAACTGCGTTGCTTGAATCTGTTTAACTCTTGAGCCATATCTGAAGGTCGCTCTGCCTTAAACCCGTTTGTAGACGTGGTGTAAAACTGCTTTAGAGAAGCAATAATCGAGCGCGTATTTCTCTTCATTAATGCGGGGTTCTCCGAGGCCGAAACCACACGAATCTGCACATAATAACCTAATTTTGAGAGCTTATTCTCAACGGATTTCAATTCAAGTTCCTGAGTAGGAGATAGCCTCACAGCATCCTCTGATCCTGAGCTGTATGATTTCGCTTTTTCCGCATCGGCACTCCTAAAAAAGCCGGTCAATAATTCAACAATAATCTCGCCAATCTCAGACAGTATTAAGGAACAAATAGATTTAATTTCATCCGCGGCCTTTTTCCTTTCAAAGTCCACACCCCCTCTAATAGCATCTACGTAGGCTAGGCCTTCTTCTTGCCAAACATCCGGGGCAGGTTTCACAACAAGCTGAATACCCAAAAAATCATTTGCCCCAACATTAGACAAAACCGAGGTAATTCCCGATAGAGGCTCTACCTCCAAGTCACGGAAGGATTTTAATGGAAAAAAAGATGGCTTAGACAAGCCCAACGTGCTAACCGAATACTGCCCATCAACAGGCAGCACATCAATGTAATCATCTACAATCTTTACTTGAGCCGATGAATACTGAGCGTATATTTGGCTTTCTACAAATTTGGAGATCCTCTTTGGAACAACTATGTAGAAGCGAATTCCACGCTCCCCTATAGAAACTACTTCAAGTGAAAAGTACTCTTGGTCTGTAGCTACCTCTTTCAAAAGACCGTGTAACGAGGCGAACATGCCCTCTGCAGACAATGAAGAAGAGTGCATGTCTCCAGATGTTTCTTCTATCCTGGGTACACGCAACTCTAGAATATCAATATCACTGGAAAGTAAAGAGTCCGAGGGATATTCCTTGCATAATTTCTTAGCAATATAAGCAACAAGAACGAGCACCCCAACAAAAACCGGGGCTAAAACCACAAGAATAGATGTATTCACAATAAATTACGTGATGGGGTCCAAACTTTTTTTGCAACTAACGCTACTTACATATTATTCAATATTTTGATGCTATGTCAAGTCCGAATATTAAAGTAGTATCAGCACGATCCAAAACCGGCTCATCAAAGTCAACCTCACTCCTTAAGCGCACTTCGACATCATTAAAAAACGAAAGCAAGTACAAAGTTGTTTGGCATGTTCTATCCTCCACTATTAAATAGCTTTTTTCATAAGTGTCATTGGCGTTATCAACGGCAACAACATGGCCCCCCATATTCTTTGCAACTCTAGCACCAAAACCGGCTACGCCGGACAATCCCGACCCATTTAAAACAGCTATGCTCTTCTTTTCTTCAGCAAAGCGGGTATCATAGGTCATCTCTCTAATAAAAGCGTCTAAAAGATCCGGGGACTCGAACGTGCTAAAAGTTGTTTCGCTTTTAGAAAAACCTGTAACCAGAGAATAGAAATGAAGGAAATCAGCGGAACTCATATTTGTCTTAAGTGATTGCTTTATATTTTTACTCTCGGATCTGTGAAGCAGTTCAAGAATATTTCCCTTAACTAAAAGCGTTTCCGAAAACTCGGCCATACTGGGCTCAACTAAAACAAAACGATCTACTTTAATACCTGTTAAATCCTGCAATACTTTAAGGGTAAAATTCATACCGGATTCATAATAGATTTCATCTGAAGAAGAAAACTCCATTGTTCCCAAAGCAAACGACTTCGAGAGTTCCTCCTCCCCAAACTTTCCGGGCATGTCAAAAGTTAAGGTCGTAGGTACATCATAAACACTAAAAACCGAGTGTTCTGGGCTTAAAAACAATAGCTTAATGGACCTCAACCTCAGGGGAACTATATCGAATGGATCTTCAGAAGACAGAAGAGCAACTGTGTAAAAGTCTTTGTGCTTAAAATCATCCGATGTCATTGAAGATGCGAATGTATAACTTTGATGAAATTGTTTGTAAAAGGCGTATAAACTGAGAAAAAGAAGGAAACCTACAAACAAAACGCCTATCCCGAAGTATTTCCTAAGAGGTGCGTTTTTGCGTCTTCGTCTATGTCGAGCAGGTCTTCTGGGCATTAAGTACTAGTTTAGCAGAAGATTGGGTAAAGTTTAATAGTATTTCAGGAATTCCTCAGGGATTTCTGCAGTGTATGTCACCTTTTTAAATGACACTGGATGAATAAAGGATATTTTTCGTGCATGCAACATAAGTCGGCCAACATTTTGCATGTCAATATCCAAGAAACTTTTTGGACAGTAAAGTCTGTCTCCCACAACTGGATGGTTTATCGCCGCCAAATGTACTCTCACTTGATGCGTTCGTCCGGTTTCTGGTTTTGCAAGTACTAAGGTAAAAACGCCCGTAACCTTGAGATTTTCAATAACGGTTTTAGAGGACTTGCCCTCCTCCACCACTGCAAATTTGACTCTGTTTTTAGGATTTCTACCTAACGGGGCTTGGATTTCTATCTTTTGATCTATTATCTTCCCGTGAGTTAAAGCTAGATACTCCTTATGGATTTCTCGTTCTTTAAACTGGGACATTAAAACAGCTAGGGCTTTTGGGGTTTTTCCAACTAAAAGTACTCCCGATGTACCTTTATCAAGTCTGTGGGCTAATCCAGAGCGTTGTTTAAATATCTCCTGTTCCGGTGTAGCTTCCCAGTCTTTGACCAATTGTGGCAAATTCAAATATTCATCCAAATAGTCCTGCAAGGTTTTCTCTCGGGCAGTCTTAGAACGGTTTACAATAAGGCCGGATGGTTTATTTAAAACGAGTAAACTATCATCCTCATGTATTATTTCTATTTCGTTTGCTATTTTTTTTCTCATAAACTTAACTAACCTCTCCTACACTTCTTGATCTTTCTTTTTGGCAACAAAATCCATTATATATACTAAAAACAATAGAACAAAACCTACATTCACAAGCACGTCCGCAAAATTAAATGAAAAAATACCAAAAAAAGTGTAAGGGTCTAGTACACATCCTTTGAAGTATCTTACCGATAAGTTATGGGAACCCCCTATCGAAAGTAGTACTAGGCCAAAAAATGAAAAATAACGATGCCCCTCCAAAAGCCTCAACCTATAAAATGAGTACACAAATAGCCCAAATCCCAAAATGATTAGTAAAATAAAAACATCCAATCTCATAAACTTAGAAAATGGAAAGGAGCAGTTATAAATCATTTACACGGACACGAAATTGCTAGCCTGTTCAGCTTCGGCTTTTTTAACGCATTTACTACATAAAGTAACTTCTGGGTAAGCGTCCAGCCTAGCTGCATCAATCGGCTCCCCACACTTTTCGCACATACCATAATGGCCTCTTTGCATCTTACCAAGAGCCTTTTTAACAAGGCCTTTAAGGCGCTTTACACTCACTTTTTGCGCATCAATAACGGTCTTAAAAGTATCCTCCAAATAAGCTTCATCAACGGTTTCTGAATTGCCTACAGCCCGCCCCTCCTGCATATAAGGATCTTCTTCTTCCAAAAGATTTTCCTGCTCTTTTATATCCTCGCGTTTTGCTAAAAGTCTGGATTTTAAATTTTCAAATATTGACTTTGGTAGTTTTCTTCCGTTACTCATAGATTTTTTAATCCTCAGTACTGATACTAATATGATAATTGTAAATAATATGCTATAGAATATCAAATCCCTTGAATCAGTAAACCCCCCGAATGTCCTTATAACAACAAAAAGAACCAAAAAAAGGATGAAAGTTAACCCAGAGAAAAGCTTTTTTAATCTAAGAACCGAAAACATTCCAAAAAATATTAGTAGCAAGCCCATAATTATTAGATGGCTAAACTCTTTTTGTAGGGCTATATAACCCAAGATTGCTACGGGGGCGCCAAAGGATAATGCTAAAGAAAAAATATCTAGAATCCTGAACACTGACCACTTAGATAACCGTGCTAGTAAAAAAGACCATAAAATAAAGCCGAGAAAAAATCCTTCCAGGCTTAGCCCAGGTTTCCAGAGTGTGAGAACGTGCTTTATTAGAGGGAAGAATAGGTAATGCTTTTCTAAGGCGTGGTAAGTTCTTGAAAATAAAAGAGCTAAGAGCACAACGAGTAAATACTTATCGAAAAGCCTTTCCTCGTTAAAACCGTCTTTTCGACCTTCTTGCCAAACTGCAAACAATGAAAATAAGAGGGCCAAAATAAAAAACAGTCCTTGCGTATAGAATGTGAATCC
>CAZMKN010000004.1:30646-32517 GCA_964567095.1 uncultured Candidatus Saccharibacteria bacterium
CCTGCTTTCAAGTATTTAGCCTTTCCTCCTAGAGCTTTTTCAGGGACAGCAAATTGATCGTATGTGTCAGGATCCATAAAAATATAACCGTTATTCTGATACAAATATTGAACGTTTTTTCTTTCCACAAAGGCATCTTCTACTTTATTATTTCCGAGATAATTTTTTTGTCTAGTTTCCCCTGTGATGAGATTACGCACAAAAACCTTTACTGTAGCTCCGGAGCGTGCTGTTTTGTGGTGAGAGTATTTTTCTACTTGCCAAGGCTGGCCATCTTCTTGATAAATTACTCCTGTCTTTAGATCTGTCGCTATCATGGGATGTATTTTAGCACGGTTTTCCCAGAGAACATGGGAAAAGATTGATGCGTAGAAATCGTGAGCAATTACTAAATTGACTAGTGTAAAGGTTTACAAGAAAAAAGTAGATCAAAAGCCTTTTCTGTTTCTTGTTTCTTCATTAGATTTTTAAAATCTGCAAAAACGTTTTTAGTAATAAACAAAACCTTAACTCCATTCGCCAACATGGCCTCCACACCGCTAGAATAAACCTCTTTTTTCATTGGTTTTACGCTTACTTTGCTTACCCACTCCATAGATTTCATTCCCCTTGTTGGATCAGTTTCAAAAGTATCGTTTGGCAAAGTATAAATAGCCCCTCCTTTATCTAACTGTCTATATCTTTTTTCATCAGAAATAGCGTGATACCACACCCCGTTATACCTCCCCTTACTAGTCCAAGAATCATTAGATTTCACCATAAACATGGAGACATATGTTTTATTCGGTGTCCCAAATACTACAGGACCTTCTTCCTGGTCTCTCACGCTTTCTTCGCGAGGTTCGAATATTTCTACATATTTATTAGAGGAAGCATGGTATAAAAAAGGCGGTTTTTTCATATGAAAATTATAGCAGTTCGATTGTAGTATCTTCAGAAATTCCTAGTTCCAAACAAAAAGTGGCTTAGTTATCGTAAACAATGTTCCAAATTTCTTTGTGGGCAATATGTATAATCGATGTATGTCAAGCGAAACATATAAACCAGAGCTTAGGGAATCCTCAATCCCACCTATTGAACAGAAATCGATAGACAGTGTCCTGCTAAGTTTAAAAGAGGCTTTTGGTATAGAATTAGGTGCGGAAGGTGTTGAAGTATCCATAAACTATCCGGGAGACGAAACCTTCAGTAGAATAGAAGAAAACTATCGAAAAGAAATCGGAGCAGAAGGTGATTTAACCGGGGAGTTGCCAGGATTCGTTGCTGTAATCGCAGAGAAACACATAGCGTTTTTTGCTATTAAGCCCGAAAAGATTGTAGAAATGGCAAACAGATATGCGGAAAAAGAGGGTCTAGAAGATAGATTCATCAATGGAGAAGACGCACAACAATTTATAGAAGGGCTCTCGATTAAGGCACTAATACACGAGATAACACATATTGCTTGGCCCGAGAAAATTGACCCGGTACTTATGCAAAAGTGGAAAAAACTTGTACAACAAAATAAACCTTTACAGGAAAGAGTTATTCACTTACAGAAGGATAAATATGGCAATGTAGAGAACATTCCTGTTGAAGAAGAAGCGTTGGCTGATGCAATGGTAGAGATTCTAACATTTGGCAAGTTGAGAAGTAGATTGGATATGCCTGAGGTAATCAGTTCGTTAAGGAAATTAATTAATGAAAAGGATGTGGATACAGGTCTAGTGAATAGATCTTCAATATCCCCACAACAACTTGATCCAACAAGGGTAACTTTTAACGAATATGGTGAAATAGAATATAAAAACTAAGGTGGGATCAAGGAAGTTCTTGCGAATTATGCTTGGCCCATCAAAAATGCAAGCGATTTTTGATGGTGGGCAAGGAGG
>CAZMKN010000005.1:0-4108 GCA_964567095.1 uncultured Candidatus Saccharibacteria bacterium
CCTGAGTAATTTCTCCAATATTCTTTTGGCAACAGCGCCATTAATTCCTCCTCAATTTTTTTCGGATTTGTTGTAGCCACTAAGCCCAACCTATTGCTAACCCTTTTAACGTGTGTGTCCACAACAACTCCCTGGGATATTCCCCAAAGCTCTTGTAATATCACGTTCGCGCTTTTGCGAGCTATTCCGGGAAATTTGGTTAGTTCGTTTATGTTTCTTGGCAACTGACCGCCGAAATCTTTAATAACTCTTTTAGCTATACCTATTAATCTTCTTGCCTTCGTCTTGTGGAAATTGACTCCGTAAATATCCTCTTGAAGATCTGCGGCGGAGGTGTTAGCAAAGTCCTTCCAAGAAGTGTACTTAGTAAAAAGTGTGGGGGTGATCTCGTTGACTTTCACGTCTGTTGTCTGCACAGAAAGTACTACGGCAATAACAAGCTGCCGTTCGTTTTCAAAGTTTAACTCGGTTTTTGGATCTGGGTAATGCTCCTTTAGCTTCCTTGCGATTTTCAGAGCAAAGATTTTTTTAGCGTCAGTTGGGGGCACAATTTCAGTATAGCAAAATTAGTATCCTATCCACTTTAAACCAGGATTATCCTAGGTTTATCCAATACACTCCCTTGACTGCTTATAAAGTTTCAACTAATATTGCCTTAAGGAGGACAAGATGGGGTCCTTCATTTTGGGGGTGTTTCCCCTTTAGATGTCTTTAGGGGAACGCCCCTAGAGTTTATTTAAAAAAGGTCATTTATTCAAGACCAAAATCTCGAACATCCGCATCCAAGTAGAAACATCTAACGTCTGGGGTCTTTTCGTGCCGTCCACACCAACCCTCTCTAAGTCAGTTTTTTTAAAGGGCTTGTTAAGCATTTTTCTAGGAGAGCGGAAACCTTTGTGCAAAAATTTTTCGTATTTTTCTACGACTTTCAAATCCTCATAAATTTTCGGTACTTCCTTTCTTACAAATGAAACTATAGCACCTTCCACTTTAGGAATGGGCTTAAAAACATTTGAAGGTACAGTCCTCAAATACTCAATATTATAAAAGGTTTGCAAAAAAGTAGATAAGTAAGATGCTTCCCCCTCCGGAGCACTTATTTTCTCTGCAACTTCTTTCTGGATTAACAGTACTGCTTGGATGGGACGTCTTTCCAATTTCACCAGACAATGCAAGATCGGAGATGTTATGTAATAAGGTAAAGAACCCAAGACTTTAAAATCAATATAAAACTTTTGGGCGGGTAACCATTTCAAAATATCCGCCTCGACAACAAAAACATTTATTGTTTCCTTAAACATTTCCTTCAGTTTAGGGATAAAGCGAGAGTCTATATCAACAGCATATATTTTGGAACCGTATTCAAACAGGGCTTCGGAAAGTTTTTGGGTAAGGGCGCCTAAACCGGGTCCAACTTCAACCACAGTGTCATGATTAGTAAGGTCTAACAAGCCAACCATATAACTTGAGATTTCACTATTAAGTAAAAAGTTCTGCCCTAAAGATTTTCTTGGTTTATAAAGCATGAAGTCATTATACAGCTCTCTAATATATCTATACCAAAGAGAATCAATTATTCCCAACGAAAATTCATCCTGTCATAGTCAAGCTCATCCAAAAACTTGGTTACCGATGATTGCTTTTTTAAATATAACTTCGTGGACTTATCCCCCTTAAACTCAATTAAACCTGCATCAATTTCAGAAATAAATCTACTAGGAGGATTGCTTTGCACACTACCAAAATAGAATCGCGATTTAGTATTAGTCATAAAGACCTTCTCCTTGGCCCTAGTAATTGCCACATAACAAAGCCGGCGTTCCTCTTCTAGCCCCCGCTCTTCGAACATAGATTGACTGTGCGGGAAAAGCCCTTCTTCCATCCCTACCATAAAAACAACGGGAAACTCCAGGCCTTTTGAAGCGTGAATCGTCATTAAAGTAACTGCAGCAGCATCAAACGCATCAGGACGGTCAGCACTTTCTATCAATGAAACATTCTCCAAGAATTCACCTAAATCCACAAATAAAGAGGCCACGGAACGAAGCTCCTTCAGATTCTCCAGACGCTCAGCATTTTCCTCGCTTCCATCATCCAACCAGTTTATATATCCTGTTTTATCTAACATCAAGTCCAACAGCTCCAAGGTCGTAAGATCTCCCACTTGATTAATCCAGGATCTCCAAGCCAATTTAGATTTTTGTTCAATTAGTTCCAAATCCCAATCAGATGCTTTGATCTCCGCAAAAGTTTTCTTACCTATTCCCCTGGTAGGAACATTAATTATCCGCGCCCAAGAAACTGTATCTTTAGGATTGTACAAAACACGCAAAAACGAGACTGCGTCTTTTACTTCCTTTCGTGCATAAAACCTAAAACCGCCAACAATTCTGTACGGAACACTTCTTTTTATAAGGGCTTCCTCCAAGTTTCGGGACTGCGCATTTGTTCGATACAAAACGGCTATATCTTTGCAGGACTTCCCGTTAGAAGTGGCCTCTAAAATGCCACTAACAACATAATCGGCCTCATACTTTCCATTCCGTGCTGTATAAACAGTCAACTTCTCACCACGCCCCTTATCTGTGTATAAATCCAAATTAATGTTACTGGAGTTATTGTTTATAACTTCCTTAGCGGCCTCTAAAATATTTTGGGTAGAGCGATAGTTTTTTTCCAGATTGTAAATAGCCGCATCAGAATAATCTTTTTGGAAATTTAAAATATTGCGATAGTCGGCACCTCGGAAACTATAAATTGCCTGGGCCATGTCTCCCACAACGTAGATATTCCGATGCTTTTTTGATAAAAGTTTCGTGATTACATATTGGGCTTTATTAGTATCCTGGTATTCATCCACCAAAACATATCGAAAGTGGTTTTGGTACTTTTCCAAAACGGAAGGGTTTTCTGCAAAAAGTCTAACAACCTCCATTAAAAGATCGTCAAAGTCCAGGGCTCTATTTCTTCGCAAGCGTTTTTGGTATTCTGGATAAACTTTTGCCACAGTTCTTTGGAAGTAACCCGAGGACATCGATTGGTATTCTTGGGATGTGAGTAACTCCGTTTTTGCTCCTGATATAGTACCTAAAACGGCTTTAGGCCGAATTTTCTTAGAATCAATACCAAAATCCTTAAGAATATTTTTTATTAAAGAAAGTTGATCGTAGGAGTCATAAATCACAAAATCATTGGGAATTCCGATGTACTTACCATCTCGACGCAAAATACGGGAACAAATAGAGTGGAATGTGCCACTCCAAGAAAGTTTTCCTGAAAAAGTATCTAGCAGACGGCCGACACGCTCTTTTATTTCACCCGCGGCTTTGTTTGTGAATGTAACCGATAGGATGTTTTCTTGGGGAACTCCCTGTGTGTGTATCAGATAGGCCACACGATGAGTTAAAACTCGAGTTTTGCCGCTTCCCGGGCCTGCAACCACTAAGGCGGGGCCTTTCCCGTGCTTTACGGCAGCCAATTGTTGAGGATTTAACTCGTCAAAAAGTGTGAGCATACAAGAATTATACTAACACGAAAAAAGGCCGAATATTGTGGTTAAAGACTCGGCTCATTCGGAAGGTTAGGTGGAACTTCCGAAGACTCTTGCACTTGAGTACTTATTTCTACTTCTTCCGAACGCTCCAAAGGAGCTGAAGCTGGGTGAGTATCATACCAAAGCCTCGCCGCAAAAACCCCGGCAATAAAGGCTAAGAGTAATAAAATAAGCTGAGTTAGGTTTCTGGATTTTGCGCTATCCTCTTCCATGGATATATTATAAGTTAATTCACTCATAAAGTTAAATTTTTGATATGTTTAAAGTATGGAAAGGAAATTAGTGATAAAAATTTTCTTGAGTTTTACTCTTGGGATTACGCTGGCACTTTTATTTTGCAAACCCAAGAAATTTATTGAGATGAAAATCGATGGGAGAATATACCTGTTGGAAATTGCGGATACAAATGTAAAAAGGTCTAAGGGTTTAATGTTAAGAAAAAAGTTACCGTCGGATCGGGGGATGATTTTTATTTTCCCGAGTGAAGGAAAACATGCCTTTTGGATGTACAAAACATTGATCCCTTTGAAAATGATTTGGTTGGATAAAAACTGG
>CAZMKN010000005.1:4208-27132 GCA_964567095.1 uncultured Candidatus Saccharibacteria bacterium
GGGTGTGAAAAACCCGCAGAAGTAAGCACACGAACCCTGAGAACAGTCTCCCTCTCAGGGTTTTCTTTTTACCCACTAAAGTAGAGATAATCATCTCGCAAGTTGAACAAAGTAAAGTTATATCCTATAATATGAATGTGTGAATCGCAGACATAAGGAGGTGTGATATGTGTGTACCAAGTGGTGTGATTAGATACGGTTTTTTGGACCCGGAGATTCGGAAGTTATCGACGAAGAAGTTGCGTGAGAACATGGCTCGGGACTTGGCAAGAAAGGATGAAATCGCCCGGGAGATAGAGAGACTCACGCAGGAACTAAAGAGCTTGGAAGAGTCCCTGGCGCTCTGGAGAGCGGCGCTCGGACCGCGGACTTGAAACAAGCTTTCTCCCAACTCGAGGAACCCTCGTTGTATCTGCCCAAAGGGTTCCTCACTTTTTTTAAACAAAATCACAACGGTCAAAAACCTCCTGTGCTAAAATAATCCCATAATGACAGACAAAAAATACAAAAAAGTTTTAATAACAACCGCTATCGACTACGCTAATGCAGAAATTCATATAGGGCATGCGTACGAAAAAGTTCTAGCTGATGCTATCGCAAGATACTACAGAGAAATTTACGGAAAAGAAAACGTGTTTTTTGTTACAGGTACAGATGAGCATGGAACAACCAATTACAAAGCCGCTCAAAAGGCAGAAATTCCAGTAGAACAACACGCCGAAGAAATTTCTAAAAAAGATAAAGCACAGATAGATTCCTTAAACATTTCCTATGACAGGTTCATTAGAACAACCGATAAAGATCATGAAAAAACAGCCTCGGAATTCTTTGCGAAGGCTGTGAAAACCGGAGACGTATACAAAGGAACTTATGAAGGTTTTTATTGTGAGGGGTGCGAGGCTTACAAAACTCTTTCAGAATTAAACGAAGACGGGCAATGTCCACTACACACAACAAGACAAATCCAACGATTGGAAGAAGAAAATTACTTTCTAAAGTGGTCTAAATACACCAACAGATTGAGAAATTTAATTGAAAATGAGAAGGATTTTATTCTACCAATATCCAAACGGAACGAGATGCTTTCCTTTTTGAAACAAGGATTAATGGACTTTCCGATTAGTAGACCAAAGCACAAGGTGCCTTGGGGAATAACTACTCCGACAGATAAGGAACAGGTTATTTACGTTTGGTATGATGCTCTGGTTAATTACTATACTGTCGGAAAAAATCAGGATTTGTGGAATGAGGAAACTAAAATAGTTCATTTTGTTGGAAAGGATATCTTGCGATTTCACGCCTTACTGTGGCCTGCGATGCTCATGAACATTGGTTTGAGGGTGCCTGATACAATTTACACTCATGGATTTATTAACTTAAATGGTGAAAAGATAAGCAAGTCGAAAGGGAACATTATTCGACCTAACGAACTAGTTGAAAAATACGGAGTAGATGCGACCAGATACTATCTTCTAAAACACGGACCCATAACTGAAGATGTTGACATTTCTTTAGGACATTTTGAGGAAATTTATAATGCCGATCTAGCTAATGGTTTAGGAAATACTGTAGCAAGAATCGCTAAGCTGGCCGAGAGTTCTGGGTTTGAGTTTGAGATAAATGAATTTAGGGATCTTTGGAAAGAAGAATGGGCAAGGCCCTTAGAAAAATATCGTGTGGATTTAGCCCTGCAAAACATATGGAAAATGCTTTCAGATCTGGACAAACATATAAATATAAACGAGCCATGGGCGATTAAAGAGAAGTCAAAATTGAAAGAAATTTTGGATTTTGAAGTGAATTCTATCAGGAAGATTGCGGTACTGCTAAAACCTTTTATTCCCGATACTAGTGCGAAAATCTCCGAACAATTCGGCCAAAAAAGGATAAAATCAGGCGAATCTTTATTCCCACGGATCTAAACGAGGGCGGCCCTTGATGAAGGGCGGTTCTGCCAAATAGATGATAAAATCAATCCATGTTGTTAGTAAAAAATCGAAAGGCGTTTCACAACTACGAAGTTGTGGAAAAGTATGTGGCTGGAGTTGTATTAAAGGGATACGAGGTCAAGGCCATTCGTGAAAAAAAAGTAAATTTTGAAGGAGCTTATATAAAGATTATCGGGAATGAGGCATTTGTAGTTAACCTTCATGTAGGAGATTACTCGAAAAAATCACAAAAGAACGAAGGTAGCAAGCAAAATAGCGACCTCAAACTTCTCCTAGGCCAACAGGAAATAGAAAAAATATCGCGGGAAGTAAATCAAAAAGGAAAAACGGCAATACCTATAGCTTTCATTTTGAGGAATAATTTGGTAAAATTAGAGTTGGCTGTAGTGAGAGGAAAGAAGAAATACGAGAAGAAACAGGTAGCCAAGACACGACAGATTGAAAAGGACCTACAGCAACAAAGAAAATCCCAAATTTGGAAATAAACACGAATTAGGGTATTCTCAACTCCCGGGGATGATCGGATTTGATTGGAAGCACTTTTAAAATATGAGCGCAAGCCAAGATGCTGATTCTTGTAAAACACAGCAAAAAATTACTTGCCGATTCTATGGTAAGAACACCAGCATTAGTTGGTGCAATGGCTTAAAATTAGTAAAATTTACTGTTTAAGTCAGGTTCCTAAATCTCTGTCCGAAGAGATTTAACGAATCTAATAAAAACCGGAATGAGGTTTTTGAGTCTGGTGAGCTCAAGAACCAAGAGTACAAAACTCAAAAAATAACCTAGAAAGGAGTTCAAAGTCTGTCAGTTACTTTGCCTTTTGAGATAAAATCTGACTAAGCTTGTAGATACTCATGTTTGGTCTTTCAAGACAGGGGTTCGATTCCCCTCATCTCCACCATTTAAAAAGCTTTGCTTTTTAAATGCGCTTAACAAAATGTAATAGAAAAATTCGCATTTTGTTATGCCCGAAAACTTCGTACTCGAAGTTTGAGCACTACTGTAATCAAAGTCAGCTATTCTTTAATATCTCTGCAATTTGCGGAATTGTTTCTTGGGCGTCACCTTCAAGATAGCAATCCCTTTTATCCAAATAAGGAGGGGGTTCCACATTAAGAGCTATAATTCTACCTTCTGGGTTTAATTCCCTGAATTTCCAAAGCAATCCGCTATCATCAGCTCTTAGACCTACCGTTACAATACAATCTAGCTGTTGCACTTCTGTATCTGTAAGTATTTCGTCTATCGCACCTCTTTTAATCAGTTCTTGCCCTGCTGCTTCACCTAACATATCAAGATTTTCAGTTGCTATTCGTACACCCGTAAGTTTTTGAATGATTGTTAAGGACTCGTGTGCAGGAGTAGTTCTTTCGAAGAAACTTTCTTGTAAACTAAGTAATCGATGTTGCATACCTTCTGGGCTAAACATTACTGTTTGAGCAAAATCATCAACGGATTCCGAACGGTCTATACCTAGATAAGCCATCAGGGCCTTCATATCAGGTGTTCCTGCCGCTACGGAGATACCGGCACCAGTGTATATAATCGTTCTACCCTTTCTAATAACATCTGCTACCTCAACAGCACTTATTTCTAGAGGTTTTACTGCTTCGTCACCTTTGGTTTTTTCCATATAGTGTGTTAAGGAGGGTTGCCTATTAGGTTGCATTACCATTGCCCTATCTAAATCGAAATCACCAAATCCGCAATACCAATACTCCTCACCGTCTACTCCTGTGTGCTTGGTTAGTTTTTCTTTTTCTGCATCCGACATGGTTTCTGGTAAGGGTGATGCAAATGCTATGTATGCATACGCCTTCTCGGGGTCTGGCGTCAAATTTATTCCCTGTTTAATTCTGAAAGAGTTTTTACCCGTAACCCAACTAAACTCTAAAGGTCTGGTTTCTTTTTCTATCTCTTGAGATGGCGGTTGTTCAGAAGGATTACTTACCATGAGTTAATCTTATCATTCAGTAGTTCTAATACCCATATGTGATAGAGAGAGTAGGTATATTTCCTGTGAAAACAAGGTTAATTAGCAAAACAAAACAGCTCTTCCCACTTAAAAACCCATTCAACAAGCTGATTCCAAACTTTAGGTGATATCTCCACCAAAATTCGGAATGCAACCAAGTCCGTCGGCCCACAAATCATGATAAAATAAGCCTTGCTAGTACAAGGAGGGTTGGCAGAGTGGTAATGCAGCGGCTTGCTAAGCCGTCACCGTTTAATACCGGTGCGTGGGTTCAAATCCCACACCCTCCGCCAGAAATTGTGCGGAGCACATTTCTGGACCAACGTAAGTGCGAGTGTAAGACGAGCACTTCGTTGTGCCTCACAGAATGGTAAACCATTCTGTGAAACATAAGAAAATTGCTTTGCTTTCTAAATATGCCAACAAAATGGTTATTGGCCTCGTAGCAACTTCCCCCAAAAACACCTCAAATGCTATAATATCCCCATGAATACGGAGAAAAAAAGAGTTCTCACAGGTGACAACGCCACGGGAAAGCTTCACATTGGTCACTACGTTGGATCACTTCAAAACAGAGTAGAACTACAAAACGATTACGAAACCTTTATCGTAATTGCTGATATGCACACATTGGCCTATCCCAAGTATGTGAACGAAACAGAAAAAATAGCGAAATCTGTTTTGGAAGTTACAATGGGAAATCTGGCTGTAGGACTAGATCCTGAAAAAGTAACTTTCTTTGCTGAATCAGGAATTCCCGAAATCTACGAACTGGGAATAATCTTCAGCATGATAACAAGCCACAACAGGGCCTTAAGAAATCCAACACTAAAACAGGAGATAAAAGATAAAGACATGGGCGACACTTATTCCATGGGATTTATCAACTTCCCTCTTCTACAAGCGGCCGACATATTGTGTGTAAACGCAGACTTGGTACCGATCGGAGAAGATCAACTCCCTCATATAGAACTAACTAGGGAAATCGCTAGAAAGTTTAACTCCACATATGGAGAAGTTTTTAAAGAACCTGAGCCTAAAATAGGAAAGGTGGCGAGATTAATCGGACTTGATGGAAACGCAAAAATGAGCAAATCGCTGGGAAACACAATCTACCTAAACGAACCATCCAAATCCTTAAAACAAAAAGTAATGAGCATGTACACAGATCCAAATAGAATCCATTCAACAGATCCCGGAACAGTAGAAGGAAATCCGGTTTTTATCTATCACGATGCCTTTAACCCAAACGCAAAAGAAATTGACGATCTAAAAGAAAGATATAAAAAAGGAACAGTCGGAGACGTTGAAGTAAAAGAAAAACTATTCAAAGCACTGGAAAATTTCTTGGCACCCCTGAGAGAGAAGTACAATTATTACGAAACCCATTTGGAGGAAGTACAAGATATACTCAGAGAGGGAACGGAAAAAACTAGAAAAGAGGCTCAAAAAACCTTAGAAATAGTAAAAGAGACCATGCACCTCAATCTATTCTGATATAATCCTCTAATCAGAACGGAAAGCATAAATCCTTTATTTAAGTTGGAATAAAATATGGCTAAAAAAATAAATAACAAAAAGCGAAAAGCGAAAAAACGAGCACCAAAAGCACCACTAAAAATCCCTTTTTATAAAAACATCTTTTTTTACATGATGGTGCTCTTTTTAGTTTGGATATTCGTGGGGATAGGCGATTTGGACAGTATATCCACAAAACAACTATCGCTTAGCGAAACCATCCAACTGATAAAAGAAGAGAAGGTACAAAGTATAACGGTAACCAACGATCTCGTAGAGGCTCAGCTTAAAGATGGGACAAAAATAGTTACGGAGAAAGAAAGCTCGGTTAGCTTTCAAGAAATCCTGGACGACAATGATATTGATTTAGCTACACTCCCGGGCGAATATGAGGTAAAACACCCGATATTATTAATGGAGATTTTACCGTCCCTACTGTCCTTTGCGATACCAATATTAATACTTCTTTTCATTATTAACAGAATGAAAGGAGCCAATGGGGACATTTTATCTTTTGGTAAGTCAAAAGCCAGGCTGTTCAAAAAAGGCAAAGCCAAAAACACATTTGACGATGTAGCTGGAAGTGAGGAAGCGAAAAAGGAAGTAATGGAAATTGTGGATTTCTTGAAACATCCCGATAAGTACAGAAAATTAGGCGCAAGAATTCCAAAAGGAGTATTACTTGTTGGTCCGGCCGGTGTTGGTAAAACTCTAATGGCAAAGGCAATTGCTGGCGAAGCGGAAGTGCCCTTCTTTAGTGTAGCAGGAAGTGAGTTCATGGAAATGCTTGTAGGTGTGGGATCTGCTAGGGTCCGAGATCTATTCAAAATGGCGAAAGAAACGCAACCAAGTTTAATTTTTATAGATGAGGTCGACGCCATCGGAAGACAACGAGGCATGGGAATCGGCGGAGGTCATGACGAAAGGGAACAGACACTGAACCAAATTTTAACGGAAATGGACGGGTTCGATCCCAGAACAAGTGTAATAGTAATTGCTGCCACAAACCGCCCTGATATGCTTGATCCTGCATTGATTAGAGCCGGAAGATTTGACCGCAGGGTTCACATACCACTTCCGGATTTGGAGGATCGCAAAAAAATAATAAAACTTCACATGAAGGGGAAACCTTTCACGAAGGATATAGATATAGTTGGTCTAGCAAGAAAGACAGTGGGTTTTAGCGGGGCAGACATTGAAAATATGTTAAATGAATCAGCTATTTTAGCTGCAAGAGGAGGCAAAGAAAAGATTAGTGATAATGACCTCGATGAGGCCGCTTTAAAAGTAACTTTGGGTCCGGAAAGAAGGACTTTACAATCTGAAGAGGAAAGAAAAATGACGGCATATCATGAGGCAGGGCACGCTCTCGTAGCAACAAATCTTCCCGACATGGACAAAGTGCAGAGAATTTCTATTACGGCAAGGGGCGCTTCCCTGGGCCACACAAGCTTTCCACCGGAGAAAGATAGATACAACGAGACAAAGACAAGACTTGAGTCTATGCTAGCGGCTCTGTTGGGCGGCAGGGCTTCAGAAGAAGTGTTCTTCAATCAATTTACAAGTGGGGCGGCCAATGATATTGAAAGAGCCACACAAATAGCGAGAAAAATGGTTACGGAATATGGAATGAGTAGTTTAGGGCCTGTGGCTTATATCGGTAGTAATGAGGAAAAGAATTGGCTGGCAAAACAGTTGGGGAGCAGCGCGTCGCAAAGCGAGGAATTTACGGCCAAAATCGATCGAGAGATTAAAGAGATAATAGAAAGAGCTTACAGCAGGGCCAAGGAAATACTCGAAGGAAAGAAGGAAGTGATAAAGGAAGTTGTGGAGGAATTACTTGAAAAGGAAACCCTTACTAGAGAGGAGTTTGAGGCCCTTCTAAACGAATAGCATAACCCTCTATCAAAGCTTTCGCAATCTTGTGATAGGTTCGATTAATTATCCTAGCAAAAGTAGGTTGAGATATTTTCATTTGTTCAGCAGATTCGGTCTGTGACAACTCCTTCAGGTTATAAAGACGCAGAGCTTCCACTTCATCAGCTCTTAAAGTAATCTCGTGTAAAGAGCGCATCGGCACTCCCCTAGGTTTGAAGTAAGTTGTATCCGGGCTGAATTTTATATGTCTTGGTCTTCTTGGTCTTGGCATAGTTTTTATAATGGCAAATAGACCTACAAGGGAGAAAGCCCAAAGCACAGGCAAATCACTCTAAAAGTGATGCCATACAAAAGACTTTCTCCTAAATAGTTGAATTTAGCACCTTTTCATATTAAAAAGCATGCCAAAAGGTCACTTATTTAATTCCTTGGCAACTGCAGATAATTCCTGTTCCAGATCTTTCCTATAATCCTCCAATAATTCTTTTTCTTCAGCCTCAGTTGGGGCACGCCCGAAAAACCCGAAGCCACGGCCTAAGCCTCTGCCGAAACCTCTTCCGAATCTTGATCCCCTACCAAACCCGAATCTGCTCCCAAAACCAGCACCTCCTCCACAAGGACCCACACCTCGTCCTGTTAAAGGACCTTGTCCGCTAGGACCTGTTCTATCAAATAAAGGCATTTATATTCACCTCCTACATTAACTAAGTATTGAATACATATTCATTATACCCCTGAATAGATTCTTGTCAAACCCTCTGGTAATTGAAAACGGAAATGTGTAATAATATGTATATGCGCCTGCTCAAACGAAAGACCACTAATTGGGATCGAGTTGCCGAAGATTACGATTCTTTAGTAGGAGATTCCGGGGATTTTAATCACAAAACTTACATTAACCCTGTTGTACTAGAAATACTGGGAAACGTTAAGAATAAAAATGTACTAGATTTAGCCTGTGGACAAGGGTACTTTTCAAAGATCCTAGCGGATAAAGGTGCTAAGATTGCGGGAGTAGATATTTCTGAGGATTTAATAGCTATTGCCAAGAAAAAGTTCGGGAATCCAAATATTCAGTTTTTGGTAAGAGATGGTTCCGATTTGGAAGGTATAAAGGACAATCAGTTTGAGGCGGCTGTATGCAACATGTCCTTTCATGACATAAAAAATATATCGGAAACAGTAGATGAGATTGCGCGAGTTATCCAAATTAGCGGAAAACTGGTGTTCTCAATTCCCCACCCATGGACACATCTGGGAAAATCAGTAAAAGAAGGTAGAACTTATTATCTAAAATCGGAATATTACAAAACAGAGATGGAAGTGCCAAACAAACTCTATGGAAAAGAAGGTGTCATGTCTTTTCATAGACCTTTGGAGTTTTATGTAAAGAAACTAACTCAGCATAAGTTTGAAATCACTAATTTCGTGGAAATATGCATGGAACATGGTAAAGGAGAAAAAATCGTAGATAAAGACTACTTAGAATTTAAAAAGGAATTTCCAAGCTTCTTGGTTATAGGCGCAACGAAAAGATTAGTAGTTAATTAACACACAGCTGTGATATACTCCCTTCAGACGGGCAAAAAGTAAGGGTGTGTGTTCATACTTTTTAATGAGACTCTCACATATGTAATTGAAGGATCTTTTATATAGATGGATAAAACCTACGATCACAAAAAAACCGAAGACGAAATTTATAAATACTGGGAAGGTCTAGGTGTTTTTTCGCCTGAAAAAGCACAGCAAGTTAGAAAAGAAAATGGCTTGGAAACAAAAAATGAAACCTTTTGTACACTTATGGCCCCTCCAAATGCTAATGCAAAACTTCATTGTGGACATATTACATACGCAATTCCTGATATTTTTACACGTATAAAGCGTATGCAAGGCTATAAAGCGCTCTATCTTCCAGGAACAGATCACGCGGGTTTTGAAACGCAAGTAGTTTACGAAAGGAAACTAAAAGAAAAGGGCAAGTCCCGATTTGATTTTGATAGTGAAACACTTTTCAACCAAATTTTAGAATTTGTAAAAGAAAACTCAGAAACTGCCATAAAGCAACTGAAAAAACTAGGGATAAGTGCTGATTGGGAAAGACAAACTTTTATGCTAGACGAACACGTGATCGAAACGGTTTACGACACATTCGAAAAAATGCACAAAGACGGGCTCATCTACAGAGACACATACATGGTAAACTACTCTACTTTTCATGGAACAACTTTCAGTAACTTGGAAACCACGCACAAAGAAAGCACTTCACCTCTTTATTATGTTAAATATAGAATAAAAGATTCGGAAGAAACCATAACTGTTGCGACTGTGCGCCCAGAAACAATTTATGCAGACGTTGCTGTTGCAGTTAACCCAAATGATTCCCGTTATGAGAAATTGATAGGTAAAATAGCAATCAATCCCCTGAATAACAGAGAAATGAAAATAATTGCCGACACTTATGTAGATGTGGAATTTGGGACAGGAGCATTAAAAATAACGCCCGGACACGATTTTAATGATTATGAAATAGGCAAAAAACACAATCTTCCAATAATAACGGTTATAAATTTAGAAGGGAAAATGACCGCGGGGGCCCCTGAAGTTGAGGGTATGTTCCCAAATCAAGCACGTAAAGAAGTGGCAAAAATACTAAAGGAAAAGGGAGCCTTAGAAAAAACGGACGAGACTTATAAAAACAATTTACTGGTTGATTACAAGGACAAAAGACCGATAGAACCACTACCTTTACCAAACTGGTTTGTAAAAATGGATAGTTTGGCAGAAAAAGCTAAAGAAGCTATAGAAAAAGAAGAAGTGAAATTCCATTTACCACGCTGGAAAAAGGAAATATCTCGATGGCTAAATGAAATTCATGATTGGCCTATTAGCAGACAGATAGTTTTTGGAATAAAAATGCCAATTTGGTATTCAACAGAGAAAAATCCAGACCTATTTGTAACATTTATTGACTCTGAAGGTGTTTCTCATGATGGGAAAATTAAAGAATTATTAAAAAAATATAATTTTGCGGATATTAAAAAAGGATTACAAAAATTAATTGCTCCTATAGACGCAACATATAAAGTAAACAGAAAATGTCCGGGCGAAAGTTATATACAGGAAACCGATACCTTCGATACTTGGTTTAGTTCCGGACAGTGGCCTTTGACCACACTCAACTACCCCAATGGGAAAGATTTTAAGACCTATTTTCCAACAAATCTTATGGATCACATGTGGGACATTATTTTCTTCTGGGACGCGCGAATGTTAATGTTTAGTCTCTATTTGACAGGGAAAGTCCCTTACAAACATTCCTATATCCACGGAGTGGTTACAGATTCCAAAGGACAAAAAATGAGTAAAAGCAAAGGTAATGTTATAGACCCTCTAGAATTCGTGGAAAAATATGGAGCAGATGCTTTGCGGATGGGACTTACAGTTGGAGGCAATACTGCTGCAAAACAAACTGCTTTGAGCGAAGATAAGGTTAGAGGCTACAGAAACTTTGCGAACAAGATTTGGAATATGGCTAGGTTTATAGAGATGATAAAAAAAGATGAAGGAATACATCAAAATAACGAAGAATCTAATATTGAATTACAGCAACAGGACAGAGAAATGCTAGAAGATTTAGAAGGGCTAGTGGAAAATGTAAACGAAAATATAAAGAAATACCGCCTAGCAGACGCGGGAAACGCTATTTACGAATTCATGTGGCACACACTTGCTGATAGCTATATTGAGAAAGTTAAAAATAGAGAGAATAAAAGCGAAGGGCTGATTATTTTAGATCAAGCATACAAAACTTGTCTAAAACTTCTCCATCCATTTATGCCTTTTACAACAGAGAAAATTTGGCAGGAAATTCAAGGATCAGAAGTCCCCCTGATAGTTGAGCAATGGCCAGAAAAATAGCTTTCGTTTTTACAGTTTAACGTGTGAGAAGAAATTCAATCTATAAAAGAACTTGCTGTGCTGAGTATTTTTGGTAGAGTATATGTGAACTCGAAATCAAGCGCAGATGCTATTTTGCTTTTTCTGAGGTACTCTGTTCATCAGTTGATTCAGTTTCTCCATCAATAGTTTTTTCATCAACTTCCTCCGTTGCCTCAAGACCTTCGATGAGCTCCTCCTCAGCCACTTCCTCTTCCTCAACCTCCTCAATAGTTGCGTAATCCAATGTAGCAACAACATCTTCCGGATCATGATCTACTATCGCAACCTTTTCGTGATCATAAAAAAGATCGGCCACTGTGATAACATCCCCTATTTCTGCGAAACCCGAAACATCGAGTACAAACTCATGTGGTAAATCTGTTGGTAGGGCCTCCACTGTAATTTCGCTCAACTGTGTTAAAACTAGAGCTTCTCCGCTCTTCACCAGCGCAACATTTTCCTCGTTTTCAATAATCACCGGAATATCTGCGCGCGTCTTCTCCTTCAAATTAACTTTGTGGAAACCAACGTGCGTAATGGCGTAATCAACAGGATGTACCTGAACTTCCTTCACTAACACTTTATAGGGGTCTTTAGTACCCTCCACAACGATGTCTATAAGAGCGGTCTCACCACATTCTCTATAAGCTTTTAGGAACTCGCGGTAGTCAAGCGTAATAGAAACAGACTCAATGTCAGGACCAAAAATTACTGCTGGGATTTTGCGTTCTTTTCTAACGCTTTTTGCTTTTTTACCAAGCGCCTCTCTTTTTGTTGCATTAAGTTGCATATAGTTGTTTTCTTCAGTTTCTTATGAAGCTCTAAAATCTCATCGTAAGATATCAGCTCCATATTTATAAATTTTTTAATCTCATTGGGCTCTAAGTCAGAAACCAAGGGCACACTACCAATTCCAGAAGGAGTTACGGTTACCATACTCTGGGCATCACATTCGGGACAAGTAGCATGGGCAACCAGGGCCAGGGGAGTTTCGGTCACAACTATTAATTGCGCTTTTTCCAAAGTGGCGCCACAATTATAACAGGAGACTTTCCCTAGATTTTTTATGTTACTCATACTGTTTGATGCTATTTGTTGCCTCGAGAGCCGTCTATCCGGCATCACCAATGGGCAATTCGTAGACAACTGGCATTTTACTTTATGGATAGGAGAGAGTCAAGGAAAGAAAGACGGAAAATAATCCTAATTTAAACAAGGACTATCCTTTGAGAAATCTGTCTTTTTTCTTTTTTAGGAGGGACTGCCCTTTCCGAGGACAGTCCTTATACTTGAATGTTATACTTGAAACATGCGAAACCCCTTGGAAACCGGCCTGCAAATCTACCTACAAAGTCTTGCGAAAATAAGTAAGTCTGAGGGATATCTATCCCCAGAAGCCTTCATAAACCTTCCCTTTGATGAAAACAACTTAAAACACGTAATGGAAGTGGCGAAAGAAACGCCAGAAACAGGCCTCATTATAATTATCGGCGTAGGCGGATCCAGTTTGGGGGTAAGGGCAATTTATGAAGCATTAGAAAACAGAAGGGCAAACGCCCCTAAACTTATCTTTTTAGACCAAATAAACTTAGAAAAAATACAAATTCTAGTAGAAGAATTAGAGAACGAGCAACAAGCAGCAACGGTAATAACAATAAGTAAATCAGGAAAAACATTCGAAACGGTTAAGAACTATGAGATTCTGCGAAAATCTCTCCCTAAGAACAAGCAATTCAGAGAAATTTTCATAACAGGAAAAAACTCGGAATTAGCATTAAAAGCTCAAAAAGAAAAAAAGGCCATACTTGAAATCCCCAAAGAGGTTGGTGGAAGATTTTCCGTATTTTCTCCGGCCGGATTATTCCCTCTATCGCTAGCGAAAATCGACATAATCGAACTTCTGAAAGGAGCCATGGTGGCGCGACAAGAACTCTTAAATGAAAGTTCGGTGGAAACCCTAAACCAATCGAATCAAGTTTTTCAAAACTATCAAAGAGGAAAAGAAATATACAACATTTTCATCTTTTCACCGAAGCTAAAAACACTAGGACTTTGGTACCAACAATTATTAGCTGAGAGCTTAGGAAAAGAGGGCAGAGGGCTTTTCCCAACAATCTCTGAAGGCTCCAAAGATTTACATTCACTTCAACAGTACTTCGTTGGAGGCAAACAAAACGTACAACACGAATTCATAATCACAGAGGATGAAAATAAGTATCAGAAAAATATTCTCCAAGCAATCCAAGAAACGTATAAAGAAAAGGACATTCCATTTAGAACAACTGTCCTTCAAGAAGCGGATGAGAGCTCCTTGGGCTTTTTTATGGAAACTAAAATGATAGAAACACTTCTCCTCGCAAAGCTTTTAAAGGTGAATCCTTTTGGCCAACCGAATGTTGATAGCTACAAACAGAAAATACGAGAAGCATAAAATGACAAAGCAAAAAATCCTCTCAATCACGTTTAAAATAGCGATTCTTGGAATAATAATCTTTGGTCTTTACTTTAGACTACACGCAATAAATTTTGGGCTTCCTCACTGCTTTCATGCAGATGAACCTGAAATCGTGGAACTGGCTGTTAAATACACTTATCAAATAAAGAGCGTTCTAAAAGAAAAGGATTTTTACAAGCTTATTCCAATATCCTTTGTTTATGGAATGTTTCCAACATACTCTCTAACGTTTGCCACAATAGCCTTTAGTAAAACCGCAAACCTACTATCCATAAATTTCGATAAACAGGCAATCTACGTTTTCTTAAGGATTATAACTGCGGTTCTCTCTCTTGGACTAATTCCCATAACAGTACAAATTTATAAAAGGGCGTTCGGAAAAATCTCGAAAATAGAAATGGGTATCTTAATCTTTCTAACAGCCTTAAATTGGAAATTTATTGTACTTTCCCACTATGTGAACATGGACATTTTCTTAACCATTCTACTAAATTTAACTCTTTTATCGGCGGGTTACTATCTAGGTAATACTAAGAAATCTATTTTTGTATGGCTTACAGGACTTTTATTTGGTTTCTCCATAGGTACGAAAATAACCGCCGGACTATCACTACCTCTTTTCATTTACCTGTTTACAAAAAGAAAAGACTCAAGAAGTCTGTTCGGATTCTTATTCTTAACTTACATCGGGTTTGCGGTATCAAATCCCTTTTCGCTCATTTTTATAAAAGATTTTGTTTTCCGAATATTGGAAATGTACCTCAAGGAAGGGGGGATAGTTTTTGACTCCATAAACTCCAACCCTTTCAAATACATACTGAGTTTGGTTTCTATAGCGACGCCAATTGTTTTTGTTACCTCCCTTTATGGGAAAGTTGAGACTTTTGTACACAAAAAAATCCAGAACCCGTTCCAACTTTTTCTATTCGCAAATATCCTGATCTACATCGCATTCTTTTCATTAAACTCCAGGGAAGTCGACCGATGGTTATTGCCAATAATCCCCGCTATCCTTATATTTAGCACAAAAGGTTTTGCAGAACTTAGAAAACTAATTTCCAAAAAGGCCTTTATCTGGCTCCTACTAGTCACAATCCCAACATATCTATACTATCCATTACTGACACTAAAGCAATTCAATAGAAACACCCCAAAATCTGAGGCTTACCTTTGGCTTAGAGATAACGTTCCCCAACAAGCAAACAAACTAGCGATAACAGAGGAAGGCCTAGACCCTCTGAACAAACTTCAAGGAATTCGGGTAAAAAGACCGAATGTTTACAGCACAGAAAATGCCCGGTTTGATTTTCCTCCCAGCCCAATAGGGTACGACTACATAATTTTATCTTCGAAGCCGATGCGCAATTTCAAAAGAAAAGAGGTCCGGGAAAAATACCCTTTCTACACACAGAAATGGCAAGAATTTGAAAACACGGTTGAAAATCCAAAATACTTCGTGCTTGAAAAAGAATTTACGTTACCAAAGCCCAACTTAGTTAATTTATCTGACGTGTATATTTATAAAAGAGCGGAAGTAACAACAAACTCTATACAGTAGAAACGATTAAAATATTGTTAGAGGTAATCTTTTAGCTTTTGACTTCGGGACGGATGCCGCAATTTCCTCAGGGCCTTCGCTTCAATCTGGCGGATCCTTTCCCTAGTAACGCCAAACTCTTTCCCAACTTCCTCTAATGTGCGAGAGCGGTTGTCAACCAAACCAAAGCGCAATTCTAAAACCCGCTTTTCACGAGCGCTTAAAGTACCCAAAACATCCAGGATATGGCCTTTCAAAAGTTCCTGGCTCGCTGCCTCAAAAGGTGACAGGGCTTTTTTATCCTCAATAAAAGCCTTCAGTCGCGTATCTTCCTCTTTTCCCACGGGGGTCTCAATAGACGCGGTTTTCTGGGATATCTTCACAATATGACGGGCTTTCTCAATATCGATATCCATTTCTCTAGCAATCTCCGCCGGAGTAATGGCCCGTTCTTTTTCTTGTTCCAATTGGCGCTCCACCTTTTTATACTTATTAATTGTTTCAACCATGTGCACAGGAATACGGATCGTACGAGCCTGGTCAGCCAAAGCTCTTGTTATAGCCTGTCTAATCCACCAAGTGGCGTACGTAGAAAACTTAAACCCGCGTCGCCAATCAAACTTTTCCACAGCACGCATCAATCCGGTATTTCCCTCTTGAATCAAATCCAAGAAAGCAAGACCTCTCCCCATATACTTTTTGGCGATGGAGACTACTAAGCGAAGATTTGCCCGCGTTAAGTATTCAAAAGACTTCTCATCTCCATCTTCGATAGCTTTTGCTAAACGAACCTCCTCCTCTGCGGTAAGTAAATCCACTTTCCCTATTTCCCTTAAGTACATTCTTACGGGATCGGTAGAACGAGATCCTGAACTCTTAAGCTTATCCAAAATTCCTTCCGAAAAAGCGTCTAGGTCGCCCTCTCCCTTCTCCGACTCCACATCAAAAACATTTATACTTTCATCACCCAATTTTTTGTAAAGCTTATCTATATCCTCAATATTCTCCTCCGCTTCGGGAAATATCGAAAGAACCTCCGTCACAGTCAAATAACCCTGCTTCTTCCCTTGAAGTACGAGTTTCTGAATAACTCTCTCTTTGGGATCTACAATATTTTCTTTTTTATTAGTGGTTTTTTTCGCCATTAAAATTCCTATTCAACCTTTAGAAAGTGTTACCTAACTCTAAATTCAGCGTATCTTTCCAGAGTACTCCTTTATCCTAGATATAAGTTCCTTAACCTTACTCATATCTCCCTGCATTTCCGCTAAAGATAGCTCTTTACTCAGCCGACGAATACTTTTTTTTGCGAATCTCTTTTCCAAACGAGTGCTCACAGACTCAAGCTCTACAAGTATTTTAGTGTCTATCAAAGGTTCCCAATCCTGCCATAAGTATAGACCCTCAACGTAACTGCGCAAATGCTCATCTATTGTATCAACAAAAGCCTTGATATCAAGTTTTTTCTTTCTGGTGGAACTAACATAATCTTTTAATTTAGAAAAAAGTACGCCCGTCTCGGGAGATACAAAATAGGACCCGTTATCTCCCTCCAGAAATGGGAGCATCTGAGCGGTATCGTCCAATTTTAAAAGTAAGAACAGAAAATATGATTCCAAGTTGTCAATGGGACTTTCTATCTTAAGGGAAACGTTGGGGCCCTCAGAGCCAAACACATTAGCAACATCTTCGAGAGCAACTTCTGAAGAAAACACGGAGTAAATAGCGCTTTCAGAAATATCAAGATCTTTGGAAAGCTCCTTAACATAATGGTCTAGCATGACCTTGTTTGAAATTTTGGAAAAAATAGGGGAAAGTTCGGCAACTATTTTCTTTTTCCCCAGAGCCGTTTTCGAACCATATTTCGTTAAAGCATAAGCAATAAAAAAGTCGTAAACGGAAACGGACGAACTCAAAATATCCTTTGCCAAATCGGGATCGGATTTTAAAACCTCATCTAAATCTTTGTACTTAGGGGGAATCATTGCCACTTTAACATTTAAATCGAGTTTTTCTGCTATAAATATCGCTCGTTTTATTGCGTTCAATCCGGCATCGTCAGAGTCAAAGCAGAAAGTAACGTCCTGCGTATAATGAGAAATAAGCTTTAGGTGCCCTTGCGTAAGGGATGTGCCTAAGGGCGCAACAACATTTTCTATACCATTTTGAAAAGCATTGATAACATCCATAGGTCCTTCTACAAAAACAGCTCCTAACTTCTTAATAGGAATTCGGGCCTTATGAAGCCCATAGACAAAGTTAGATTTAGTGAATATAGGAGTATCTGAGGTGTTTAGGTATTTTGGTCCCTCATCATAAATCGTTCTTCCCATAAAACCTTGAATTTTACTTGTAGTGTCTATCAAAGGAAAAAGCACGCGCCCTCTAAACTTATCGATATAACCCCCGCCTTTTCTCTTTGGAATAGCCACACCGGCTTTTACCAAATCCTTAGCGTCGAATCCTTGCTTCCTTAAAAACTCATAAAGCAGAGACCATGTTTTTGGAGCATATCCTATCTTGAAGTCTTTAATAATCGATTCTTTTAAACCTCGTTTCTTTTTTAAGTACTCCAAACCCCGCTTCCCTGATTTGTGTTTTAACAACAAATGAGAATAAAACTTTACAGCGTTTTCATTTATTTCGTAAAGGCGTTTCTTCAGTTTGTAAGTTTCGTTTTTCGGAATTTCCTCCAACTCAACCCCCGCTTTATCCGCAAGCTTTTTTAGGGCTTCGTAAAATCCGACGCCTTCCATTTCCTGAACGAAGCTAAAAATATCTCCGGATACACCACAGCCAAAGCACTTGTAAATACCTAACTCCGGAGAAACCATAAAGGAAGGGGTATCCTCAGTGTGGAAAGGACAAATGGCTTTATAGTTCTTACCTGAGCGTTTTAGATCAACATAAGAACCCACAACCTCAACTATTCCGAGTCTAGACTTTACTTTTTGTACTGAATCCATTTTTTAGTCTCTACTTTGACGAGGCATTATTATGTGAAGGAAATCCTGTGTATCAAATGGACGAAAAACGCACGGCGAAAGGGCGTCTTGAGTACAAAACCGGATCTTATCAGTGCCGGCATTTGTTAAGAAATCCAAAATATACTTAGAGTTTAAGGCGATATCCAGTTCATCTCCAGTCACAGTAGCTTTGAAAGAGGATGTTTGTTGCCCGGACTCAGGAGAAGAGGAGGAAACGGAAATAACGCCTTTCGGGTTAAAATGGATTTTCACAGAACTGTCGACTTCTTGTGCAAAAACATCTGCTAAACGTACGGCCTCCAAGAGATCCCCATAGGAAATTTCGGCCTCCAAGGAGTGTTCCTTTGGAATGATGCTCTTGTAATCAGGAAATTGTCCCTCGAGTATTCTAGTTGCAATAACTGTGTCCTGATTTGAAAACAAAACTAAGTTAGCACGCTCATCCAGAGCAATTTTTGTAGGTACTTCCGATACAATTAGTCTGGCTACTTCTAACAGGGTCTTTGCCGGTATTACCACCGAAAAGGTCTTTGAAAACGGAACGTCTAGCGTAAGTACTTTTTCTGAGAGTCTAAAACCATCCGAAGCTACTACACTCAAAAGACCGTCCACAAAGGACAGATACACACCGGAAAATATCGGGCGCATAGTATCAGTAGCCGCGGCAAAAACAACGGATTTCACCGCGTCTGCAAAAAGAGCGGATTCTATCTCTAAAACCTCCGCATCGTTTCCCATAACGGGAATTTCCGGATATTCCTCTGCCGACACAGTATTTAACTCAGCCTTACTATCTTCTGCTTGCACGTGAAGCAGTCCATCCTCCAAATTAAAGTTAATAACACCTTCGGGCAAATTAGAAATTAAGTCTCGAAATATTTTTGCCGGAACTGTAATTGATCCCTCCTTTTGAATAGAAACGCCTACATGGGTAGTAATAGAGGTGTCCAAATTTGTTGCGGACAGGCGCAAACGGCCATCTTGAGCCAGCAAATATACGTTCGAGAGTATCGGCAATCCGGCTCTGTTAGGAACAGCCTTATAAACCTGATTTAAGCCCCTTTCTAGATTTTCTTGACGGCAGGTAAATTTCATTTTTGCTTATATTTTATTTAGAAACAAGTTTTAATACAACATGTCTTTTAAAGCCGGTGCCTTCGCTCTCTGAGTCTATATCAGGATATTCGCCGATATAGGTATGCACAATAAATCGTTCGGAAGAAATCATGTTTGGTAAGGAAACTTCTTTCCTGAAAAACCTTACTTTATCAATATGATTTCTCACTATTTCTTCAATGCGCTCCTTTCTTCTATCCAGATAACCTTCAATATCAACGGTCACGTGAACCCAAGCGCTATCGTCTTCGATATCTTTATTTAAGGCCAAATTCAAAAAATGCTTCAAGGCATTTAGGCACCGTCCTCTATAACCAATTAAGAAGCTCAGGTCCCCCTCCCAAATTTTTGCGAACAGAGTTCCCTCCTGAGAATCATCTATAGTAAATTTTGGATCAATATCTAAATGCGCAAACAGATCCTCTAGTATGTTCTTAAGTTTTTCTACTTTTTCTTCCATTTTTTAACTAAGTTAATCAAGGGCTCCAAACCCTCAAAACCATTTAAAATGATGTTCTGTACTATGGAGAAAAGTGTGGCAGTAACCATGTAGAGAACTATTCCCGAAGGCAGGGTTACACCTACTATAACATTCATTATGGGCATTGTGTAGAGCATCTGCTGTTGCATATTATAAGCAATATCATCTGTCTTTTCGGGAGTCTCTTTTGCTGCTTTTTCGCCGATTTTTGCAAAAGCCATGGTCATTTTGGACGCCAAAAACTGAAGTCCTCCAGACAAAATTGCGAAAATAAAGTAGGGGTCGGGTTTAGCTAAATCTAAGTACAGAAACTTTGTGTTAATGGCAACACCTTCCTTGAATTTCAAAAAGGTAAAGTAAAGCAGGTCGTTTATTTCACTAACGTTTTCCAAAGTAGTAACCTTACGAATCACACCATAAAGTGCGAACAATATTAAGATGGTTACGGCTTGGGTTAAGCACCCTGAAGCAGGGTTTATGCCATGTTCCTTAAACAACTCCATTTGTTTTTCGGCTAGTTTCTTTTTATCGTATTTGAACTTTTTCTGAAGTTTATCTAGCTGTGGTTTTAAAGCCCTCTGCTTTTTCATATTTTTCATAGAGGGAAGCATGACCGGAAGCATAATGGTCCTGATTATTAAAGTCATTAAAACTATGGAAACACCGAGATTCCCAACCTGCTGGTATAAAACCATCAGTAAATTAATCAAGGGGGTTACCAAAGCTGTCTGCCAAATAGTTCCTAACATATCAATTATTTTACAGGATCATAACCTCCCTTAGAAAGGGGGTTACAACGAAATATTCTAAAAATCCCAAGTGATAAACCTTTTAATACGCCGTACTTTTCGATGGCTTCCGTTGTGTAAGCAGAACAACTAGGCAAAAATCTACAAGCGGATTGATTATTGCTCTCTGAGGAAAGGTGCTTTTTGTAAAATTTTATTAAATTCAATGTTAAGTTCTTCATAAGATATTTTTAAACTCGTTTTAGATGGGTGCAATACTATCCAAAACCCAGGCTTTATCTTACCAAAGTTTTGGCGGATAATTTCCCGAAAAACTCTTTTTACCCTATTTCTAACGACGGCCTTTTTTGAAAATTTGGTAGACACGACTATACCAACCTTCGTAGGACCTCCCTGCTCTAAAAAGTAGAGGTAAAAAAACGGTGTCTTAATTCTCCGGCCCTTAAAGTGAGTTTTGCTAAACTCATAGTTTGATAAAAGCCTATTTTCCTTTTCTAACATTATATCCAGTATTAAGCACTATTTAATATTTCGAGCTTGTTTGCCTTTATAGAAACGCGCTAAAATCTTTCTGCCCTTAGTCCTACGTCGTTTTATAGTGTTTCGGCCATCTTTAGTACTCATTAACTTTAAAAATCCGTGCTTTCTCAGTCTCTTTTTCTTTTTTGGCTGCCAAGTTCTTTTCATAGCAAGGACTATGATAACGAAAGAAGATCCTTTAGTCAACAAAAAAGACTGTTCTCGGACAAACAACATTCAGAAGCTCTAGGAAATAAAAATAAGATTTCTTCGGAAAATTATTCTCAATCAAATCCGCGAAACTAACTTCAGCTACGCAAAAAATACCTGGGATATCCTCTAAGAACCAACTTACGTTGCTTTGACATTGTGGATAACTTCGTTAAAGTTATACACAGAACACAATCCTATTGTCTTCTCAAAAGTTTTCGAGACCAAAGACATGCCTTTAGAACAACTTAAAACATCTATAAAAACTAAGAACGAAAGAAGTGAGCCAAGGCCCACTATAGATGCCCTTTGGAGAGGTGTTCTTGGAAAACTCTACTTAGATCTTTCGGAATACATGTATAAAACATGGGCGGAGAAGTGCTTCCCAATAAAACTTACCGAAAACTCCCTTGAAATAGCTTGCCCACAAAAATATACGATGGATCAGGTAAAGAAATTCGAATCTTTAATTCAAGCCAGTGTAAATGAAATAGGAAAAGGAGACTACAAGCTGATTTTTACTGTAGATGCGTCGCTTGCAAATAAAGTAGAAACATCCAAAAAGAAACTGCAAAAGTCTCCTGAAAAACCTTTGTTCAACAATTCAACACAACTTAAGGGTAGTAAACCAAACAATAGCGAGGCAAATCTTGCCGCCCAATTTACATTCGATAATTACATAATGGGTGATACCAACAGGCTTGCTTATTCAATAGCCTGGGCGATTGCCGAAGATCCGGGAAAAGAATACAACCCTCTTTTTCTTTATTCAGGTGTGGGGCTTGGAAAAACACACTTGGTACAAGCTATCGGAAATAAAATACTAAAGGAAAAGCCAAATCTTAAGATACTTTATACAACCGGAGAGCAGTTTTGCAACGAACTTATAGAAGCTCTTCAATCCAGCAAGGGAAAAATATATAGAGTAGACCAATTTAGAAAAAAGTTCAGAAATGCTGATGTGCTAATTATTGACGATATTCAGTTCATTGTAGGAAAGGAATCTACACAGCAAGAATTTTTCCACACTTTTAACACGCTTCATTTATCTGGAAAACAAATAGTCTTGACTTCGGATAGACCTCCAAAGGATTTTGTAAATCTGGAAAAGCGGATAACTTCCAGATTTGGGAGCGGAATAACAGCGGACATACAACATCCTACAATTGAAATGAGAACCGCGATCTTAAGGAACAAAAGAGATGCAAACAATGAGCCTGTGCCTGACAATGTAATTGATTTTATTGCTGAAAAGGTTGATACAAATATTAGAGAATTAAAAGGTGCATACATACAAGTAGCCTCAAAAGCGAAATCAGAGGGAAAATTGGCAACAATGGAAATGGCCGGGAAAGCGCTGGGACAAATAGTCGTAGAAAAAAGAGAAACGGCTAACACAAATACAATAATGAAAGCAGTGTGTAAATATTTTTCGGTGAACAAAATGGACATTAAAGGAAAAAGAAGAACTCAAGGGATAGTCATTCCAAGACAAATAGCAATGTACTTACTAAGACAAATGACCGATACTCCTTTGGTCTCTATAGGTGAGTTACTCGGTGGAAGAGATCATACGACAATAATGCATGGTGTAGAAAAAATAGCGGG
>CAZMKN010000005.1:27232-30598 GCA_964567095.1 uncultured Candidatus Saccharibacteria bacterium
AAAAACAAAAAATGTTATGCACAAAGATAAAGTGGAAAAAAAGCTCTAGGCAAAGTCATACAAAGAACAATCCACATATACACATTACTACTAATACTACTACGTTTTATTTATATATAAGATAATGACATATAATGTGGACATGTATTTTTTATCTAGTTTAACTGTAAGATTCTTATCTTGGTTTATCAGAACTTTTAAATTAGGTAATGGTTATACTTGGCCCGGACATCTTGTCTTAAAAGTTTTTCCTAATATATGGAAGTCTTCTAAATTACATTTTGGTAAAGGAGTTGTTTTAATCAGCGGTACTAATGGGAAGACTACTACAGCTAAATTAGTATCTCATTTACTTGGGTTTGCAGGATACTCTGTTACAACAAATGCTTCTGGCGCCAATTTAACTAATGGGATTTTAACCTCTATTCTCTTAAGGGCTGGGGTTTTTTGTGGTGTTAGGGATGATTTTGCTGTTTTTGAAGTAGATGAATTGTACCTACCTTTCGCTTTACAGAGAATGTCCCCTACCCATTTGGTTTTAACTAATTTGTCAAGAGATCAGCTTGATCGTTATGGGGAGATTGATACTATACTTTCCTGTTGGGAGAGTGCTCTCTGTTCCATTGATTTAAATCTCAAGATATTTTTGGACGTTGAAGCTACTAATCTTCTTCCTTTGCGAGAGCATTTTCCCACAGAAAATATTTCTTTCTATGGTTCTTCTCTGGACCTTTTGGAAAAAACTGCTCTTGTCGGTTCTTTTAACGCTAAAAACGTGAATAGTGCTGTTTTAATGGCTAAGGAGTTTGGTTTGAATTCCTCTCAAATCGATCAAGGTTTACAAAGTTTTGAACCTGCTTTTGGCCGTGGTGAGATACTTTCTAAAATCGGAAAGACCTTCTACATCTTTCTAGCCAAGAATCCTGCAAGTTTCAACAATAATTTGAACCTTTTAAAAGGCAATTTCCTGGATTTTGATTCTATTTTATTTTTGTTGAATGATAAAATTCCTGATGGTCGGGACGTCTCTTGGATATATGATATTGATCCTGTTTTGCTGCGTGAGGCTTGCGCAAATAAGAGGGTTTTTGTGGGTGGTAGTAGGGGTTTAGATATGGAGATTCGGCTAAATTATGCACACGTTACCGATATTGTTGGCGATTTTGGAGCTGCATTTACAAGGGACAGCCTTTCCAAGGCGGAGGGAGAGAAAGTAGTCGTTCTTCCGAATTACTCTTCTATGTTAGAGTTTAGGAGGGTCCTTTTGGGGAAAAATATACTATGAATAAGCTGACCATTGGGTGGTTTTATCCTAAAGAGCTAAATCTCTATGGTGATAGAGGAAATGTCGAGATATTAGTTGTTCGTGCAAAATCCCGAGGTTTCTCCACTGAAGTTTTAGAGATTGATAGAGGTACCAATTTATCCCCTGCTTATTTTGAAAAAATAAATCTGGTTTTTATGGGAGGCGGCCCGGATTTAGCTCAACAGAACGTTTATAAGGATTTCCTCGGGGAAAAAAGTCCTTATATTCGTGACTTTTTAGAGAAGGGCGGTGTTGGTCTTTTTATCTGCGGTTCTTATCAATTTTTAGGTAACCATTACAAGTTAGCCAATGGTTCTGTGCTGGAGGGCTTGGGTTTTCTGGACTTTTACACCGACCATTTTGGTGCTTCAAAAACTCGAAGTATTGGTAATATTGTTGTTAGTTTAAACAGGACTTTACTTGCAAACCCTTATTTCAAGAACAACAATTATGTTGGTAATACTCTAGTTGGTTTTGAGAACCACGGAGGGAGAACTTACTTATCTGAAGGCCTAGATCCTCTCGGAGTTACCCATAGGAAATACGGAAATAACGATAGAGACACTACAGAAGGGGTTTTGTACAGAAATACCGTTGGAACCTACCTTCATGGCCCAGTTTTAGCACGCAACCCTCACTTGGCTGATTTTCTTATTGCGAAAAGTGTACAAATACCGCAATTGGAAAAATTAGATGATTCCGTAATTATTTCTGCCCATACTCAATCAAAAGAGTTGGCTAGATGATTTTACGGAAACGCTTAGAAAACTTCCTATTTTACTCAATAATTTTTTGTCTCCCGCTAAATTTAGGAAAGCACTTTATTCTAAATCTTTGCTATGTTAATGGTAGGTTAGTCGATTATTTAATTCCCACACTTTACGTTCAGGATATCTTGGTGGCCGCGCTTCTGCTAGTTTCTTTTCCCAAGCTTCTTAAATCTTTGCCCAAACTTTTAGATTTTAGAGTTTTTGCCTTTTTGATACTTTTTGTTGTTGTAGGATTTTTCTCTGTTTCGAGCGCGTATTCCTTTATTCCATCAGTTTATTTTCTATTTCGGTTAGTTTTGTATTTGGGCTTTGGAGTTTACATTTTCTTATGCCGCAGTTTTTCAAAGGATTCCGTTTCTATTGCTGAGATTTTGGGAGTTCTTCTTGTTGGTCTAGGATTTCTGGCCATCTTCCAATGGTTTAACCAAAGCAGCGTGTTCAATAACTACCTGTTTTTTGGCGAACAACCTTACTCTTTTTCGACTCCGGGCATTGTCAGAGAAGGTATTTTCGGATTTTCCAAAATCCCGCCTTATGGAATTTTCAAGCACCCCAACGTTTTTGCCGCTTTCCTTAGTTTCTGCCTACTGTTTTTGCTCCCTTTATTGAAAAAGAAAAACACTTCTGTATTTCTGTACCTCTCTTGGCTACTGGGATTTATAGCGCTGCTTTTAACTTTTAGTTGGTTTGTGCTCTTGGGCTTTTTAGTTTGCCTGGTTTTATTTTTAATGCCCGTAAAGTTTCTAAAGTTTGGTTTCATGGTCCTGCTTTCATTGGCTTTTCTTTTTCACCTGGCGTTATTCTTTGCTCCTATAAAAACATTCGATCTTAGCTCTCTGACATTTTTGCCTTTTACCTCGGATAGTCTTGTGCGCCGAAAGAATTTGCTAATTGCCGGTACGAGTTTATTTCGCGAATCTCCATTATTTGGTGTAGGCTCTAATAACTTCACTTTTTTTGTGGACACTCTTTTTATCGATTTAGGTTCCACAAAATTTACTCAACCCATTCACAATATTTATTTATTAATATTTGTTGAGTTCGGGATTTTTGGGGGAGTTTTGTTTTTACTATTTTTAGGGTCCTTAATTTCAAAGTGCCTACAGGGAATTTCCAAACTCTCAGAAAGAACCGAAAACTGTAGAATCTTGCTAATTTTACTTCTGAATCTCTTGTTTTTGGGTTTTTTTGATCATTTCCTTTTGACATCTCATCAAATATTGCTCACTTTTTGGTTGACTGTTGGTTTTTCTTTACAGTACAATACAGTGGATGACGTTTAAACTGCCT
>CAZMKN010000006.1:0-13330 GCA_964567095.1 uncultured Candidatus Saccharibacteria bacterium
GCGGGAGTTTTAACCGAGGATTCGATGATTATGGTGACACCTGAAATCCCAGTTGCGGTTGGAAGCAAGCGGGTTGATGTTGATGGAGAAGATAGCGCAGTTAGTGATACTGTATTTGAAATCAGTTTGGCCGAACCTTTGGAAGAAGATTTGAATGTGAGTTGGTGGATTGTTAACTAAGGTTAGGGAGGCTGAGATTTTGGTTGAGCCATTAAAGTTGCTACATAGATTTAATAGTTCTCAGGAAGTGAGCAACTCAGGACAGTCCTGACTTCTTCCCGATATAAAAGCATCTCTAATCCTATAGGCCTCTGTAAATTCGAGTAATCCTCTGGTGCTAGGTAAAGCCCAGGACTGTCCTGAGTTCTGAGTTGGATTATGAAAACAAAAAAGCCCTCGTAAAAAACGAGACTTCCAATTAAAATAGAAAGAGGTTTCGACAAGGATTCTGTTAGGTCTTGACTCTCCCCCATCTTTACAGTAAACTCTCTCTGTGGCCGTAGAAAACAAGGGCTCTTATCACTTTTTAAGAGTTTAAAAATCTTGTCTAGGTATCCTGAAACCTCTAAAATCGCGAAAAGTTAAAAGCGATTAAGAGCAAAAGGAACAAAAAGTATAAAATTAAATTTTTCTTATATCTACGGCACCAATGGGTGTCTTTTTTTACGCCAACTTCGCTTTACCAAAAAAAAGCGAAAAAAGCGGACAAACATCCATCCGGAGAAAGGCAAAAAAGAAAAGAAGAAAATATGCCAAACATAAAAAACAAAGAAACAGTGGTAAAACTCAAGGAAAAGTTGGAAGATGCAAAATCAGTCATTTTTGCAGACTATACAGGACTGAACGCAAACAAACTAAATGAGTTACGAAAACAAATAAAGGCTGAGGGGGCGGAACTTTCCATCACCAAAAATACACTTATGAAATTGGCGCTTTTGGAAAAAACAAGCCATTCGGGAAAGAAAGAAAAAAAGACTGCGGGCGGAAAGATGCTAAACAATCTAACCAAACAGTTAAAAGGGCAGGTGATAGCACTTTTTTCATATGAGGATGCAATCGCTCCTTTGAAGAAGCTTGCGGCATTTGCAAAGACATATGAAGTCCCTGTCGTGATAGTGGGAATTTTCGAAGGCAAAATAGTTTCAGCTGTGGAAATTGCTGAGTTGAGCAATCTTCCTTCTAAGGAGGAACTTTTAGCTCGGTTTGTTGGGGGCCTAAAAGCTCCTTTAAGAGGGATTGTTAATGTTTTTGGAGGTACACAAAGGAATTTTGTGTACGCCCTTTCAGCTATTGCTGAAAAAGAGGATAAAAATTCAAAAGATTAAGGAATTATTAAGAGATTGTTAAGAAATTATTAAGGAGGTGTATTTGTATGGCAGACGAAAAAGATAAAAAAGAAAAAAAAGTAGCGAAGGCTGAGGAAGCAAGGGTAACGGAAACTGAAAAAGCGGACGGGGAATCGGTAGAACTAAGCAAAAACGCACAAAAAGTCATGGATATGGTCGAGAAAATGGCTGTTTTAGAACTTAACGACTTGGTTAAGGCATTGGAAGAAAAGTTTGGAGTATCTGCGGCCGCCCCTATGATGATGGCTGGCATGAATGGAAACGGAAATGGCGGTGCTGAAGAACCTGTCGAGGAGCAAACTGAGTTTGATGTTGTCCTCGCTGAAATAGGTGAGAACAAAATTAGCGTGATTAAGGCGGTGCGATCTTTGGATCAATCTCTAGGGCTTGTTGAAGCTAAAAAATTAGTGGAATCCGCCCCTAAAACTGTACTGGAAGGCGCTAACAAAGAAGATGCGGAGAAGGCTAAGAAATCTTTGGAAGAGGCGGGCGCTAAAGTTGAGTTGAAATAAAGGAAGTAAGCAGGACAGTCCTTCGAGGAAGGCAAGAAACCCTACAACTGTGGGGTTTTTGCTTTAGTGAGCAGGACAGTCCTATTATCTAGTCAAACTAGATATTTTAGATAAAGTATAAAAGGCTTGAATCCCCAGGACTGTCCTGCTTCTCAACAGTCCTCGAGGAGCGCTTAACATCAAACAGCAGCAATTCTCCAATAAAAGGAGAATATACCCCCTTTTAAAAACGCGAGTAAAGACTATCATCAAAAATGTGCCGTCGAAAAATCGCATAAAAATATATGAACTGGGAATGTTCTATCACATTTACAACAGAGGTGTCGAAAAACGTGAAATCTTTCTTGAAAGAAACGATTACGAACATTTCGTGTACAAACTGAGGGCTTGTTTAAAACCCCTCCCCAAGCACACAAATCACAGCCAAAACATAACCTTAATAGCCTATTCACTAATGCCAAATCACTTCCATCTTATCGTGAGAAACGAGAGACAAAGAGGTATTGAAGATTTCATGCGCTCTCTTGGAACATTCTACAGCATGTACTTTAATAAAAAATACGAACGTGTAGGACATTTATTTCAGGGGCCGTATAAAGCGGCGAACATTCGCAGCGAGGGAGAGCTTTTGCATAAAGTAAGGTACGTTCACAAAAATCCTTTGGACATTTGCGAGGGCCCTCTGAAGGACTATCCTTATTCAAACTATAATTGTTATCTGCAGGAAAAGGAAACGGACTGGTTTGATATCAGAACAGTCCTGCACTATTTTCAAGGGAAAGGCTTTAAATACAAGGAATTTGTAGAAAATTTGAAGGACTATCCCTAACAGATTTCAACAAATTTTTCTGAAATGCCTTCGTCGAGCTACAAACCAAGGACTGTCCTGGATTTCACAACACGCTCATACAAAGCCTTGTACTCATCTGCACTTTTACCCCAACTAAAATCCTCCTGCATAGCATTTCGAATCATAACTTTCAACCGATCTTTCTTGTAATAAGCGCGCACAGCTTTACCCGCGGCCTTAGCCAAAGCCGTCTTATTGTATTTATCAAACACAAAACCCGTAATGCCGTCTTCTACACTATCCCGCAAACCGCCTACCCCATGAACAATCGGCAGGGTTCCATACCACATCGCAATCATCTGGATCAAACCGCAGGGCTCATATTTAGACGGCACCAAAAGGAAATCGCTTCCTACATAAATCTCTCGAGCCAAATCTGTATCAAACACGATTTGCGCAGAAATATCGGGGCGTTTTTCAGCTAGTTTCTTAAATTTTTTCTCCCAAGCAGGATCGCCTACACCTAAAATAATAAATTGGGCCTTTGGCTTTTCAGAAACTGCGATCTTTTCATCGATTTTTGTCTTCTCAGGAGCTTTTTTACCTTTCGATCCAGATTCCGATCCACCTTCCGAGCCTGAACCTGAGCCTGAGCCCAATCCCAAATCCAAATCTTTAAAGTCCACAATCAAATCATGCAAAATATCCAGACCTTTCTGATCAGGATCCAAACGACCGACAAAACTAAACAAGGGAACTTTTTCAGCACCTTCCAAAGAATTTAAACCCAATTTTTTCAGCAAATCCTGCTTATGTTTTAACTTCTCGGCCCCAACATCATGAACGTCGTAATATCTAGGAAACGTGGAATAATCCAGTCCGTTCAAGATACCTGACAATCTTCCACTGCGCCCGCGCAAAATATCGCTAAACCCACCGCCAAATTCTTTAGTTACAATCTCGTGGGCATACGAAACCGAAACAGTATTCACATAATCACTAGAAGTAATTCCCTGCAACATCATATTAATATCGCCGTCCTCCAAATCCCAATCGATCAACCTGTGCTGACCCGGCACAAACCCTGTACGATCAACTAAAGACGGGTCCCCTACCCCCTGGTACATAATATTGTGAATCGTAAAAAGCGTTGCCGGACGAGTGCCAGCTAGCTCATCCTGCAATAAGTGCGTAATCATACCTGTATGCCAATCGTTACAATGAACCAAATCATAAGTATTAAATTGAGACTTTATGAACTCAACAACGGCCCTATTAAAAAACATAAACATTTCAGTCTCTGACACTGTATTTAAAAACGCGGACTTTCCGCCCAAATTGAAGAAGTGTGCATTTCTAAGAAGATATGTGTCAACCCCTGAATTAGGGATCTGTGTTTTATGTACTTCTACGGGATAAATCTGTCCGTCAAAAGGCACATTTAATTCTAAAGCCTTGTAAATTTTTAGGCCTTGAATTTCGGCGGAAGGGTAAAATGGAACAATTACATCAATATTGACATCTTTTTTCATCAAAGCTTTCGGCAAAGAACCAACGACATCCCCCAAACCACCGAGCTTAATTATTGGAGAAACCTCTGAGGCAGCTAGTAGAACTTTCATAGTTTAAGACTTGTGATTGGCGGAAGACTCATTCAATGAAGAAGCTACATCCACTGAAGAATCCCCCAATAAAGACTTATCCGACGAAGAAAAATCATCTAATAAAGCGCCTATGGCAGAAATGTTTTTATTAACCTCCTCCTGCACCTTCTTGTTACTGTACATCTCCGCCAAATGTTCAAAAAGCTGCAGTCCCTTTCGCACCATAGCAGGATGGAACAAAAAATCACCTGTAGATAGTTGCTTTCTTGAAGCCCACCAAAACTGGTCGCTGTGCAAACTTTTTTGTAACAAAACCTCCCTGGCAATTTTTCTTTTTAAAACAGGATTATGGATGGACTTAATGCCCTCCGGATCCCAAATTGGCAAAACAGGATACTCGTAAGAACCTATACCTACAGAGTCCGGAGCAACATCATGATCGTACAAGTTACTCAGAGACTCCAAAATCCCCCACTGAAACTTGTGGATCTTATTCTCCAAGCCATCCCACATGGGATAAATGTCACCTTTTGCCATATCTTCTTCGCTCGCTCCCCAGCTAGAGGCGTTTAAGCTCTTGATATATCTAGAAGACCTGTCCTCCAAGTAATCGGAAACTGTGACAACATCAGCTCCAATGTTTCGTAAATAACTAAGCATCCTCTCCAACACTAAAAAGCCTTGGTCAAAATGATGGCCGAGGAACTCACCATCCAAAACAACAACAAAAGAATCGTTTTCGCATTTTGACATTCTGTCCACAAATTCCCTAATATCAGTTAAATCAGTATCTCGCTTGAACGAAAGGATATTACTGAAAGCACGATTACGCACTATTAATTTCAGTTGATAGTCTTTAAAGGAATAAACGCCGGAATTTTTTTCATACTTAAACTTTTCCGGAAGGGCTGTTTCGTCAACAACCATCCAAGAATATCCCAAAGAATCCACAATAGAAACTATGTTCTCATTAACAGCCATTTCTGGAGGGAAAAAACCCCTGATATTTTTGATCATCAAGGCACTCTCCCCTTCCAAGTTCTGGTGTGTACCTAAATAGTAGCCAAGACTGTATTCGTTTAAAATAATCTGTCGTTCTATAAGATTTTTAGATAGTTTCGGCAAAATAGGATGATACGCGGCACTCCCAACTAGCTCTACTTTCCCTATCCGAACGAGGTCCTTCATATCGGAAATCCATTCCTGATAGCCGTAGCGATCCATTTGCTCTAAGAGACTTAGGGGCAAATCCAAGGAAATATGGAAATCTTTTAACCGGCCAATTTTAGTTAGCAAGGGCAAATAAGATGTTTTGTATACTGCCCTGAAAATTTCTTCGGATTGAGTAACAGGTTGGTACAAATGTAGTAAAATTGCTATTTCCACAGAGAAATTATAAACAACATAATTGAGTAAAACAACTGAGGTTGATTGAGTAAATTTGGCGGGAAAGACTTCACACAATTGATTGGAGGAAAGGTTAAATGCCTTAATAACAGCCGCGCTGACTGTAAGAAATCCGGGCTTCATGTTATAGGGAGGTGATTAAAACAGCACAAATATATACAGCCCGAACCGGGAAGATAGATTCTCAGTCTCCTGCCCAAAGACTTAAGAGTACCTTCCCAGATCGGGCTGTACAAAACCTCACTCAAATATCAAGAGTTAGTATAGCAAAACATTATAGGGCTGTCAATGTGGGATATTTGCTGAGGTTTACTGAGAACAGTTCGCCATAGGAACGGTTATAGGACAAAAACATTTTTCCGAAAAACTATTCAGAAACAGCGGAATTTGGCTTAATTAAAAAATCGAATCCTCAACCCTGTGCATGTGCTGGTCATTCCTGTTCTTAAATGAGATCGCTCTCTCATACAGCTTCACATACTCTCTAGCGGAGTGCTTCCAACTATAGTCTGACTTCATCGCATTTCTTTGCAGCTTCCTCCAAACCTTCTTGTTCTTGTACAGCTCATAAATCCTTGCGATTTGGCCAAACAGCGAATACTCGTCAAAATTCTTAAACACAAAACCATTTCCAGTACCCTTCAAAGTATCAAAATTCCTGACAGTATCTGCCAAACCCCCCACTTTACGAACGACAGGAATGGCTCCGTAACGCATCGCCTCAATTTGAACTATCCCGCAAGGCTCAAATCTCGATGGATATAAAATACAATCAGACCCTGCGAAAACCATTCTAGGTAACGTGAAGTTAGCTAACGGATGAATACCAACTTTTTCAGGAAAATCCCTCTTAAGATCCTTTACCATCTTGGTTAGACTGTGATCCCCTCCCCCAACCTCTACAAACTGAACATTGTAATCCGCGAAAACGTGGCGAAGTGTATTAACTATTAAATCTACGCCCTTTTGGTAATCCAATCGCCCCACAAAACCAAGTAATAAAGCGTTTTCATCTTCCGGAAGCCCGAACTCTCGTTGTAAACAAGCTTTGTTTTTGTCTCGCTCTTCCAGACTGTCTATATCAAAGGGATGTTCGACCAAATTGTCAGTAGCCGGGTTAAATTCATCATAATCCAAACCATTAACAATTCCGAACACCTTTCCCTTAAGCTCCATTAATAGGGGGTCTAGTCCCTCCCCATATTCGGGGGTTAGGATCTCCCTAGAATAAGTCTTGGATACAGTATTAACGGCATCATTGTATAAAATGCCTCTACGCATAAAATTCTGGGTGTTCAATCTAAGATCAAGGAAAGAGGCAATAGCCGATTTACCATCATCATAGTCAAGTTCAGAAACATTCTTATGATCAAAATTACCCTGATAACGCAGGTTATGAATTGTGAATACAGTAGAAATATCCTTTAGTATAGGATCCTTCTTGTAAGCCGTCTTTAAATAGTCCGCCAAAAGACCTGTGTGCCAATCGTTCGTGTGAATAACATCAGGAACAAACTCCTCAGTACGAATAAACTCCAAAGCTCCTCTTGAAAGGAGCGCGAATCTAGTTGGATCGTCAACATAGCTGTAAACATTGGCACGTTTTTCATAGTATTCCTTATTCTCTAAAAAATAAGTTGTTACGCCGTACTTATCCTTTGTGTATTTTATGTTACACATCAGCTCCGGATTGTTTTCATCGTCCGTTGGCACTCGCAACCCTTCAGTGAGCATCTCGATCTTATGCTCTTCCTCGTCAATAAATCCAAACTTTGGGATAAAAAGTCTTACATCGTGTCCTAATGACTTAAGCTCTCTGGATAAGTAGGCTAAAACCGAGGAGAATCCTCCGACCGTAGCGTATGGGGCGGCTTCAGCACCGACTACTAATATCTTTAGTGGTGTAATAGCGTCTTTCTTTGCTCTTATTTCTGGATGGGTGGGTACTTTTTCCCTCTTATTTTTCGCGGACGGAACTTTTTTAGGAGCTTTTTTCTGAATCATAGCGAATTGATTATACCATAAGTCTAGACAAGGACAGTCCTGACTTCTCCCCATGGCAAAGCCATCCCCAACCCTATGGGTTAATCCGATCCTTTAGTATCGGCGTAAACCCAGGACTGTCCTTATGAAGCTAAATCGAGGTCTTTAGTTCGTCTTCCAAACCTAACAGCTTAAAATCATTTTCAATTTGCTCATTCGACGCTACAAAAAGACCGTGCTTCTCCACTTTATTTGCAAATACACCTGTGGACTCAGTAAACATCAAACACAACTGTCCATTGTTCGCATCAGTTTCTTCCAACTGCAACATTCTCTTAAAAAGAGGTTCGGTCGAAGGTTTGACATAAGCATGCAAAACCGAAAATGGTTTCTTTAAAGGTTTATCCAAGGACAATCCTGCATACAAAGTAAAAGCGTAATCTACGCCGGACTTTCTGCCTACTTTGTCTATGTTTTGCGCTATCTCCTTTAGACCACCGAGCATACTTTTATAGTACCTAAATGAAATTTCCGGAGTCTTCTCTTCTTCCGCGGAGGAGGTCAAGAAACTAATGGAGTCTTTTTTTTCGGAATCTGCTGAAGTGTCGGGTGCGGGTACTTGTACTGGTGCGGGTGCAGCTTGGGTTTCTTGGGCCGCTGCCTTGAATTTAGCCAGCCAATCTATTTCTTGCTCAGGCTCGGGTTTTGCGACAGGCGTCTTCTCTGTTATTTCCGAAGGACTTGGAATCTCGACACTTATGTCACTTTTCTCAGGAGTTTCTGCAACAGCCCCTATTCCAGCAATTTTATCAGCCGAAGATGTGTCAACTGAGTGGTCTGTATCTTCAATCCCCGCTACTTCCGTCTGAGAAACAGCAGAATAACCTGTGTCAGGCTTTAAACTGACTTGAGAATGCGTACCACCACTTGGATATAAGAAGTCTGTAATGTTCTTCTTTGTAAAGCGGAGTCTGCCCGTGGCAGTCTTTATCTCTGCCTCAAGCTTTCCTTGTTCTAAATAACGATATACAGAGCGTAAACTTACGCCTAAAACTTCGGCTACTTCCGTGGAAGTATATAACTTTTCTTCTATATTCATAATTTTATGTTACATATCGCGAACATATGTGTCAATGACTTTTCAGGAACTTTTTCATAAAAAGGAATAACAAGGATAGTCGTAACGTTCAAAATACTGGAAAGAAATAAAAGATGAAGAATATATCCCCTGGTACAATTCACGAACAACCAAAAAGAGTGCTAAAACATTAAATTAGCGTGTTGAAAAGTAGTCAACGGGAAGATAAAAATACTTTTAATGGAAAAATAGGAAAAGCAGTGAAAACTCTCTTAAGTCTCCAGGGTTGTGTCACCAATCTAAATAGCCATTCCAAATGAATTTTTCTAATCCACTTAGGAGCCCATGCCTTCGTGCCGAAGATGTAATCAAAACTACCGCCAGCTCCAATACCTAAAGTTACAGGTATTTTAGGTCCGTTCCGTGCGATCCATTTTTCCTGATTTTTCTGACCATAGCAAACTATCAGTATGTCCAATTTGCCCAGCCCTCTAGCTTTTAACGCGGACCGAACAAACTCAATGGTTTTCTCGTCATCCCCTTTTCCACAACTAAGTGCGGAAGTAGCACCAACTAAATTAAGATCCGGGTACAATTTCTTTAATGCTACTCCGGCTTTCTGAGCTAAATCATATCCGGGAGCTCTTAAAGGGTGTCCAAAAAAATCCGTGGGCCATCCGCCAAGTAAAAAAACGGAATAGTTTTTTCTTTCAGCTAAAGCACATAAATCGTAAACCAAACTAACTCCGGCAATCCGCTCCCCCAAGTTTTTCTTAATCTCGGAATTTTCCCCACTAAAAGGAACTGTCAACCCAAAAAGCAACCCCCTAAAAAAATCGCCGATTAAATTGCCCTTCTGCAGGTTTTTTAAATAGTAATTAGCATACAACATCCCTACTCCGTCAGGAACAGACAAAAAGGATTCATTGATTAAATCCTTAAACTCCGGATCTTTCTGAGCGCTCATTACGAATTCAGGATTAGTGGTACATAAGAGATTAGTATTGGCCGGCCACTCGACTGAGCCACCTTCTTTTCCAACCAAATCCACCGACACTTCCCCACCATTAACAGCGATCTCATCAACAGTCCCCTCCTCACCCATATTTCTTCCTGTATCTAAAAGCGCATCCACTTTCTCCAATACGTCGCTCTTTGAAAGAAAATCAACTTTTACTCCTAAGATATTGCGACTCATAACATACATTTTACCTTTTTATCATACTTTTACTAAATTCGTCGAACTGATCCAGCACTTTCGCTAGTCCTTTGACAACACACAAAATAGGCTCATCGGCAACATGAACAGGAACCCCTACGTAATCTGAAATATATTTGTCAATGTTTTTCAGTTGTGAAGTACCTCCGCTCAACACAATCCCTTTATCTAAAATATCCGCTGAAAGCTCGGGAGGAGTTGTTTCGAGCACACTTTTAATCGCCCTCCCAATACGCTCCAAATCCCGTTCCATACAAGTATTAACCTCCTCAGAAGAAACCTCCACGATTCTCGGAAAACCTGTAACGGAATCGCGCCCCTTCACTTCCACCATATCTCCAGTTTTCGGTAAGACCGCAGTACCCAAGCTAATCTTAACCCCCTCGGAAATCCCCTCCCCTATAATCAAACCGTGTTCTCGTCGCAAATACTGGATTATTGCTTCATCGAAATCATTTCCACCGATCCTTACACTTCCGTGCGTGACCATGCCATACAATGAAACTACCGCTATTTCCGTCGTACCTCCACCAATGTTCACTATTATGTTGCCCGACGGCTGAGAAACCGGCAAGCCAGCTCCAATGGCCGCCGCCAAAGGTTCCGGAACTAAATAAGCCCGCTTTGCACCCGCCGAATAAGCCGCATCTAAAACGGCTCTTGACTCAACTGAAGTAGCGCCCGCCGGAATTGAAATTACCACGTCCGGTTTTATTAAACGGGAAGTACCGATTGCTTTATTTATAAAGTACCGCAACAAAACCTCCGTAACCTGATAATCCGCGATGACACCTTTTTTCAGGGGCTTAAAGGCTTTAATATACTCTGGCGTTCTCCCTAACATTTTCTTTGCCTCACTTCCTACGGCCAAAACATTTCCTGACTCTTCTGATACCGCAACAACTGTGGGCTCCATGATCAGTATTCCCTTCTTTTTCATATAAACTATAGAGTTAGATGTACCTAAATCTATAGCCAATTTCTTAGTAAGCATACAGAAATTATATAACAATGCTAGAATATAAAAGCTATGAATAAAAAATACTTACTAAAAGGCCTTATAACCACACTAATAATACTGTTCGTCAGCACTTTACTATATTTGTATACTGCCGGATACAGATTACGAAAAGATGAAAAGAGCCAGGTTGATATAAAAGTTACAGGAATGATCAGTGCTAAATCACTTCCGGAAGGCGCAAGTGTTTACTTGGACGAAGAACTTGTGACGGCGACGAACGATTCTATCCCAGGAGTTATCCCCGGAAAACACCTATTAGAAATAAAAAAGAACGGATTTACACCTTGGCAAAAGGAGATTGAGGTTTTTTCCGAGTTAGTAACTGATATTACGGCCGTTCTGATTTCGAAGACTCCCAGAATCGAGCCTTTAACAAATACGGGCGCGAAAAAGCCGGTAATGTCCCCTTCCCTGAGTGCTATTGCCTACCTGTCAATGGACGACGAGACTCCCGGCGTTTGGGTTATATCTCTAAATTACAATAGGATAAGTTTCTTCAGTTCAACACCAAAGGTAATTTTGGAGGACACAAGGTATGTTAAGTTTTCTGAGTCTTTGGATATTAAGTGGTCACCTGATGAAAAGGAGCTTTTGGTGCAACAGGCGGAAAATGCCTACTACATGGCAGATCTAGTATCAGATAGTGCCAAATCTGTTTCAGTCGTAGATGTTGATGAGATTCTGGCGGAGTGGGAGGAGATAGTGGTGGAGAATAGGAAGGAACTTGTTGAAAAGTCGGAGCTTACGGAGGCGGATGGCTTAACTGAGGAACTTAAGGAGATCGCCCTAGATCCGGAAACTTCCTGGGCGCCAGATGAGAATAAGTTTTTGTACAAAGATAAGGTAATAAATAATCAAGGGCTGATTGAATATAAAATTTATAATATGGAAAAGCCTTTACCGATTGGTGAGACGAGAGGAAGTGTTGTTCTAACTACAAACCCAAATGATGTACAACCAAAACTGTCGTGGTATGCGGATAGCTTTCATTTGGTAATGGTAGATAATCCTCTTGATGAAAGCGTCGACGATGCGACACAGGTCAACAACGGTAACAGCGGGGAAAATGGCGAGCCCAGCAGTAGTGCGATTTTCTTGATAAGGATCGATGGAACTAATAAAACAGGGATCTACAATAATACGATTTACTCAAACAGGGTGTTCAGCTCTCCCGGAGGAGATAAGATTGTGCTTCTAACCTCGTTTAAATCTGAGGCGGAAACAAATCTATACACCGTGAGTATTAGATAGCCGGGACAGGAATTACATTTCAGCGCACTTCTACTAATTTAGCCGTCACTACTAGCCTGTTCAAAGTGGTCCCTGGAGGATCGCAAGTTTGCAAGGTCAACAAAGGTTCCAAAACAGGTCGGGTGATCGGATAAGTGTTAAACCCCTTGTATTTTTCAGAGTTAATCACCTTGTAAACAAAATCTCGTCCTTCATAAAAAACATGAACCGTATCCCCTATTTCCAAGTGCCTCAGAAGATTAAAAAGTGTCGCATATTTTCCTAATTTCCAAAAGTTAAGGGATGCGTGCGCAAAGATATACACGTTGCCAGGATCTTCAGATGGATAGTCGGAAACTATAGCGTGCGCTACTCCCCTTTTCAGGGCCTCAACATACTCATCCACATTGCCTACCGAAACGTCCTTAACAACAGGAACATTTACACCGAGACGCTCTATTACCAATCCGAAATTACGGTCTTTAGGTTCTAAGTTAATAGGCCTTGTGGAAATCAAGCGCGCAAAAGGGCTATCTTTTATCCCCCCTCCTTTTGAATCTCCCGGTGACTTGAGTATAAATTTTTGGTTCTTTAACTCTTTTAGCTGAAACCAAAGTTCCTGGGTAAGTAAAGGGCCTAGGGAAAGGGCAACAAAAAGGAAACCTGTTGCTATAAGCAAATTCGCAAAATGGTTGGGAAAATTACGTCTTCTTTTAGGAAGCTTTGGGGGAGCCTTCTTAAGGATTCTCTTGGGCATAAACCAAGTATAGCAGAGTTCTAGGAAGGTTCTCGGCCTAGGTGCGTCATTCTCCAAGGACGGTCTTCAAACCTACTCAAACCTGCTGGTCGGGGTGGTCGGCAATTCGTCGCTTCGCTCCTCCTATTGTCCCCCTTCGGGGACTAATTCGGTTAAGTTCATCCTGCACTTCGTTTGAATTCACTAACACCTCATTGAGCATCCACAACAACTAAGCTCACTACGCCTGACTAAGCAGCCTAGTTCGCTAAGTTTTGTGTAGACCCGATCTCGTCCTCCCACACAACTAAAAAATCCAGTTACCCCCTTGCGGGGATATCTGGATTTTTGGTCGGGGTGGTCGGACTCGAACCGACGACCTCTCCGTCCCGAACGGAGCACGC
>CAZMKN010000006.1:13430-28175 GCA_964567095.1 uncultured Candidatus Saccharibacteria bacterium
CCCGAACGGAGCACGCTACCACTGCGCCACACCCCGAAAATAAAATCAAAATTGCGAGCAACTTTTTACTACTGATATTACAAGTTAGTAAACTTGTAAAGTACAGCTAAATTCTTTGAATTGTAGCTGGTTCGTTAAACTTTTTCAAAGTTTATCGCCGCAATGAAATACTCGCATTCGCTCATATTTACATTGGCCCATACAGGTTGCTGCGCAACATGTATGGTCGGGGTGGTCGGACTCGAACCGACGACCTCTCCGTCCCGAACGGAGCACGCTACCACTGCGCCACACCCCGAAAATAAAATCAAAATTGCATAGCAATCTACGGTACTCAGGAAGTGTTTACACTTCCTTCGGGTGCAAGCAAATTCTATCGAATTGTGCTTGGCCCATTAAAATTGTTGCACAATTTTAATGGTACCCCCGATAGGAATCGAACCTACATTTCGCCCTTAGGAGGGGCGTGTTCTATCCGTTGAACTACGGGGGCTTAAAAAATAAAACTTTTACACTCACCCTACACCAAAAAAGCTATTTGTCACCTTTCCTATCGAGATCTTCCAGCCCAAGCCCTTTAAACACAAAATACACAATGGCTGCAATAATAACAAAATCTATCAAGTTAGAAATAAAACTACCGATTTTTACTGACGACTCTCCAATCGGAATACTTAAATCGGTAAGAATTTCCGCAGGACCCAAGACCAAGCCTAAAAACGGACTAACAATATCCTCTACAAAGGAGCCTACGATTTTAGAAACTGCCCCTCCGAGCAAAAAGCCCATTGCTAAACCGACAACCCCTTGTTTTCTTATAAACTCAATGAACCCTTTCATAAAGGTATTTTAACACAAGTACTCAAACTTCGAGTACGAAGTTTTCTGGCGCAAGCAAATTCTATCGAATTGTAGCTGGTTCGATAAACTTTCTCGTGTTTCACAGAATGGTTTACCATTCTGTGAGGTGCAACGAAATGTTCGTGTTCATTCACATTTGCATTGGTCCAGAAATGTGCTCCGCACAATACTCAGGAAGCGATTACACTTCCTTCGGGCTCAAGGTTTGAGTACAAACCTTTCGAGTGCAAGCAAATTCTATCGAATTGTGCTTGGCCCAAACAGGTCGCGTAGCGACATGTTTGGCGGAGGGGGTGGGATTCGAACCCACGATACCCTTACGGGTATAGCGGTTTTCAAGACCGCCGCACTAGGCCACTATGCGACCCCTCCTAGCCCAAAGACAACGATGTAAGTATAGCAAAAAGCAATGGGAAGCGGATAATTATCCATTAAAAACTACCTTAAAAAAAATACCGCGAATCCTATCCATAAACTACAAAACAATTTCTTCCACTTTATAATTGCCGTTTTCGTAAATTTTTAAAATTGCATATCTAGATGATTGGGGGTTTCTAAAAGAGCCTTTATTACTTATTAAAGCTCCTACAACAATATGCAATAGATCTGCTCGCTCGGGATCTGTATTTTTGCTGAAAAAATGTTGATCCGCAGCTATTATAGCCTTGACATTAGATTCCCGGATCTTTGTCAGCATCTCCTCTGCCTGCGCCCTAACAGTTGAAACTACATCACCATCAAACATGCCCATAACTCTCTGGTTAGTTGGGTGGTATAAAGGTTGAGATAATATAACAAAATCTGTTTCAGGTAAATTATTCTCAAACCACGCCAAATCTTCTTCGGATATTTTCGAAAAATTAGGACTATTGTCAAAGAGCATAAAGTTGTGTCCCCTACTTTCATACAAATGTATGTTATCCCCGAACACCTCCCTGAAATTTCTTCTCCCTGACAAATCCCCATCATCCGCCGAAGCTGCCAAATCATGATCGCCAGGAATAATTAAAACCTTCAGCTCAAATCTATTCAAAATATCCTTAACGGCCCTGAGTGAATCTAGGCTCCCATACTGTGTCAAATCTCCCAAGAAAAACACTGCGTCTACATTTCTGTCATTCAACCCATCGAGCGCCTTTTCCAAACTTTCGTTATCTCCTTCCGAGTCTGCGATTAAACCAATAGTAAGGGTGGTCTTCTGACTCCCTAAAGCCTCTTTAGAGCCATCCTCCGCCTCTTTCCTTTGCGAACTATCTATTAAAACGAGATCGCCAACACCTGATATCCCTATTTTTGAAGATATTTTTGAAACTAAGAAAGGAAGGTTTTCTAAACATAAAAACAAGCCAATTAAAAATCCGCTTAAAATTACAACGGAAAAAATACCCTTAATAAATTTCACTAAAAATCGCAAATTTCGCACCCTCTTTCGCTTAGCTACCGTACGCTTATTCTTACTCTTTTTTTTCTTTCTTCTTTTTCTTGTGGCCATGGGATCAAATCACATCCTATCTACAGTTTCAATTCCTAAGAGATACAAACCCTGCTTTAAAACTACACCAACGCCGTTTATTAAGCTCAATCTAAAATTGCGCAAATTGTCATCATTTGTGTCAAGAATTGGCACTTTAGAGTATAGAGTGTTAAACAGCCCGGCAAGCTCATAAAGATAAGTACATAGATAGCTGGGTAATAATTCCTTAGTACTTTTACACACTTCTTCATTGAAGTGTGTTAGCTTACGCAAGAGTAATTCCTCCTCTTGAGACAGACCCATATCTTCTAAATCAAAGCTTCCCCACGTAAAATCCGCCTTTTCTAAAATCGAATAAATTCTTACAAAGGTATATTGCAAATAAGGACCGGTATTTCCTGTCAGCTGAAGGGATCTCTCCTTATTATAGACAATGTTCTTCCCTAGTTGTTGCTTTAATATGGCGTATTTCAAGGCGGAAACGGCTATTTTGGTCGCTGTAGGTCTCCTCTCTTCTTCTGAGACACCCGAAATATTTTGCGCCATTTTTTCACAAGCTGCTTGTGCCAACTGGTCAATTAGTTCATCAACCGCTATAATATTTCCCGTCCTTGAGGACATCTTCCCATCAGCAAGTGTCATCATTCCATTCGACACGTGAATGCTCTTAAAAGCTAAGTCCCTATCTATCTGTTCCAATGCCTTGTAGACTACGGCAAAATATGACTCCTGTTCTGCGGCAGTGATAACATACGACAAATCGAAATCAAAGTCAGCTATCTTCATGTAAACCAACCCCAAATCTTTCGCTTCATATGTTGGCAGTCCTTGAGAATTTACGAAAACTCGGGTATGTAAACCGTGTTTTTCGCCTTCAAAAATGATAGCGCCCTTGTCAGTACTAAAGATGCCCTGTCGTACATATTCATTGACAATCTTCATGCCATATTCCCCCGTCATACTTTCGAAATAGTAATAGTCAAATTTAGTTCCCAATAGTTCGTAAATTGTCTCAAAATAATCCAGACTCCATTGGCGACCTAAGTTATAAAGTTTTTTAACCTTCTCGTAATCAAGTTCGGAACCGGTCAAATATTTTTTATAGTCCACTTGAAGTTCCCATCCACGCGCTTCCTCCAAATTCTCCTGGGCCGAAATGTAAACCAAGTAGTTTATATTTTTTATAGCTTCTTCAACTTCAGAGTCTTCCGAAAAACCTGAGGAACCTAAAGCGTAGCATTCGCCCAAAAAACTCACCCTTTCTTTTAGATCCAGGGATTCAATTTCCTCCAAACTTACTTTAGGATCCTTAAATTTTTCTATCATCCCCCAAATAGACTGTGCCACATGCATTCCGGCATCGCCTTGATAACTTGCTCTCTTGACTTCTGCGCCACAGTATTCAAACAAACGAGCAAAAGATTCTCCAACAGCATTTGGTACTAAATGGCCAATATGGAAAAGCTTAAATGGGTTCGGATCTGTATACTCAACCATTATTTTTTTGCCCGATAAAAGATCGTAATTTAACCCAAAATCCCCTACCCTATAATTCACTGCGACAGAGGATAGGTCTTTGAGTATATTTTGTAACCAAAGCCTCGATAATTTAAAGTTAATAAAGCCATTTTCGGCAACTTCAATTGAAGTGTTTTTGAACCCCTCGAAGGGCTCCTCACTAAGACCCTGTAACCTATAAGTCAGATTTCTGGCGATCTCAACGGGGCTCTGCTTAAGAGTCGGGGCTAACTTCAGAGCAGCATTACAAGCGTAGTCTCCCCACCTAGAGTCGTTCGGAATCGCAACTGTAAAGTCCGGTAATTCACTGTCATAACAGTCTTTAACAGCCCTACCAACAACCTCTTTCAAGATCTTGGGCATATTTTGAGAAATATTTTTAGTTGTGGCCATATTGGGATAAATTGTATCTTATTTTTACCGTTCCATCCACATCTGTTCTTTTAACCAAGCCCTTTTTTGTCACGAATAGGCTACGTAACTTCTCCAACCCAGAAAGATCTGTGCATTTTTGTGTTGCGAAGAAATCCATAACGTCAGAACTAGGATGTCCAAATTTGTTATCTTCCCCGACCGATATAACTGTAACATCGGGGTTTAACTTGGTCCAAAGACCCTTAACCAAGCCATTTTTTGCCCCATGGTGAGATGCTTTATATACTTCCAAAGGATAATCGATAAACCAAAAAGCGCCTTCATTTAATCTTTCCTTAATGATTTCCAAAACCCCCGTCTCGGCATCTCCAGACAAAAACGCTTCAAAATCTCCGTAATCCAAGAATACAGTCAAAGAAGCGTTATTTATGTTGGAAAACCTCCTCTCTAAAGCCTCCGCTGTTGGCCAAACACAATGGAAAGTAATCCCATCAATTTTTAGTGTCTCACTATCAATGCGACTGATAACCTTGGACTTTCCGGAATCCCCTAACTCAGAAACTTTTGATAACCAATTATCGTACAAGTAACTGTCATACTTCACGGGATTAAAGACTATGTAGTCAACTTTGCAATGATCTAAAACACGGTTCAAACCTTCTATATGATCGGCGTGCGGATGTGTTAGGGCCAAAACATCTATGTGGCAATTATTTAACGGAAAGTAGGAATCTAAAATCCTATCCGCAGTGAAGCCCGCTCCCCCATCAATTAATACGCGTTTTTTGCTTGGCGTGGTTATTAAAATGCTGTCTCCCTGCCCAACGTCAAGGAATGCTATTTCCAGGTAATTACCTCTTGATTGGTTATAAAACAGTAAAATCTTTATAAACAGGGCTATTGTGTAAAAAATGATTTGTGTTTTCATGATCAGGAGACATCGGCAACAATAGGGCCTTCTTTCTCCATGATTTCTCCAACATCCAAACTAGCAAAAAGAGACGGCCGAACCTTCATAAACAAAACAACCAGATAGTAAACGGCAAATCCAACTAAAGAAAACTGAAACTCCACTTGGGCAAAAGACACCTTAGAAAAAAGCTCGATTGCATTAGCAAAAATACCTAATGGAATATAGACAAAAAAGGCTAAGATTCTGGATAAAAAATCCCCAACAAAGAACAGTAGCAAAAAAGCGCCACCGAAAACCGTAGCTACGGGAACCGTCCACAATACCAAAGTATTCACTAAAATACTGATAATACTTACCCTTCCGAAGTAAATAGAAATTAATGGCCACACTAGAATCTGGGCAGCTACAGTCGCAGTAAAATCTTCCCTAAAGAACTCAGGAATTTTTGATGTAATGGAAAGCTTGGAAATAGTATCTGAAAACAAAATCAGGCTCAAGGTAGCACAAAAACTCAGTTGGAAACTAAGGCTAAACGAAAAAAGAGGCTGCCATAAAATCATTAACAGGCCGGAAACAATCAAAACCCTTAAGGTCGGAAAAGACCTTCCATAATACTTTCCCAAATATGCGATCGAACCCATAATCCAGGAACGAATCACGGGGGGATCAAATCCTGAAAGCAAAGCATAAAACAGGGCAACGGAAAAACCAATCAACAATTTCGTCCGATTATAGAAAGACCCCAAAAGAGCGGCCATTAAAGAATAAACCAAACTTATGTTATACCCCGAAACTACAACCACATGAATTGTTCCTGTTTTTAACAACATCTCCTTAAACTGCGGAAGTTTCTTAAAATGATCGACTCCTATTGTCATCCCAAGTAGAAGCTCGCTTGCTGGACTCGGAAAATATTTCCTAGCTCTTTGTATTGCTTTATTACGAATTCTCTCCAAAAACGGGTCAATTTTTTGAATTATTAAGAGATTATTAAATTCCAGAGGTCTTTCAGCGCATGCCTTAATATCCCCCTCACAAAACCCTGACACCCTAGAAAGCACTAATAGTACAAGCAAAACAAACGGAAGGTTATGCTTTAAAAGCTGTTTACTAAAAAAACGAGAACGGCATTTTACCATAAGATTATTAAAAGATTATTAAGTCCTTAATTTTGTCGATTGTGCTTGCATAAATACCGGTTTTTTCCCCCAACTCCTGTATATTTGTGTAAGGACGATTGTCGATAATTTTTCCGGCTGTAACCTCCCCCACCCCCGGAAGCTCTATTAATGCTTCTTCAGAGGCCTGATTTACATTTACTATCCCGCCTGTATCCTCTATAGCAATATCAGGGGATTCTGAGGCTCCGTCTGAAATATTAGTTGTATCAACGGAGGAAGTTGTGGAGGAAGTGACTAAAGGTTCTGAAACCTCTAATTCCTTGATTTCGTACGCCGGAGCTCTGGGAGAGACTTCCCACTCAAAAGGAATGTAAATTTTTTGCTGATCTTGCAAAACCGAGGATAGGTTTAAACTCTTTGAGAGCCATTTTTCAGATACCTCATTAGCTACACCACCTGAAAGTGAAATTAAATCGGCTAGGCGATCACCTACATCCAAGGAATAAATACCTGGGCGCTCTACAGCCCCTGAAAGATCCACGACTATATGGCCAACTTTTTGACTTGAAACAGAGGAATTTATATCAGAATTTTCTATTTCTACAGTACCTACTGAATAGGAGAGCACTTCCCTATTGTAAAAGTATAGATAGGTTAAGAGCCCCGATAGTAAAGCGACAAGACTAATGAAATAATATAAATTTTGAAATATAAAATCCTTTAAAACCATAGTATATTTCTAATATATTTCAATACAGATTAGCAAGTTCAATATTCCAATCTAACTAGAATATTAAGTCGAAGGCTTATCTTTTCCCGCATATTCCCCGCAAAAGATTAAGGAATTATTAAGTTTTTGAATTGTGGATAAATCTGTGGATAAAACCTTAGTTGGATTTTTCCCGCATAATTCTTGCAGAGCCATTACTAATCCTACAGGACCACGGATTTCTCCATTGCTTTAGTGGGTTGTTGCCTCAAAAGTTCATATGAAAAAATAGCGTAAAGGTGAGGTGCCAAAGTACACCCAAATATTGAGGGGCACAAACAAAAAAGGGAGGCGCAAAGCCTCCCCTAGTTAAAATCCAAGGATTAAACGAATAGATTAATCTTCTAGAGCTTCTTTAATTAAATCTTTAAAAGCGGGGTTTTGACTAATGCTTTTAACCAAATCAACAAAGCGCCTATCATTCAATCTATAAAAGACCTGACGACCTTTTTTGTTATTCTTTAGAAAACCAAGGTCGGCCAATACTCTTAAATGGTGGGAGGCTAAGTTCTCCTCCACTTTAAGGTTGTCTGCTACCTGAGTAACATTCTTCTGTCCATCGCTCAAGAATTCCAAAATTTTTAATCTGTTATTATCCGAAAAGGCCTTTGAGATCTTTGTTAATTTAACCATAACCGGATATTACAACACATATTATATGGAAGTCAACTGTTTCTTTGCCAAAAGAGGGGCAAATTAAACCTAAATGTCTTTGTACCTGTACTGTAGGGCTTCCGCAATGTGATTCTCCTTTATACCTTCTGAAAGTGACAGGTCTGCAATTGTACGAGATATCTTTAAAACCTTAAAGTAGGAGCGTGCAGAAAGTTCGTAAAGTTCTGTAGCTTGTTTCAACAGCAGATTTCCACTATGATCCAACCCACAAAACCGCCCAATTTCCTTATTCGACATTTCGGAATTACAAACCAAATCCAAGGAATTAAAGCGTTCCTTCTGCAAGTCTCTAGCCTTTTCTACACGAAATTTTATCTCCTTTGAAGACTCACCTTTTACTTTTTTGGAAGAAAACCTTTTCAGCTTGTCCAAATCTACCGGATGAACTGACGAAAAAAGGTCTATTCGATCCATAACTGGACCTGAGAGCTTCTTTCTGTAACGTAAAATTTGGCCGGGAGCACACTTACAAACTTTATTGGTACCAAAAAAACCGCAAGGACATGGGTTTCCAGCCGCAATTAAAATAAATCTACAGGGAAACATATAACTACCGGAACTCCTGGATATAATAATTTCGCCTTCTTCCAAAGGTTGCCTCAACATCTCCAAAATTGAGCGTGGAAATTCCGGAAACTCATCCATGAAAAGGACTCCTCTATGTGCTAAGCTTATCTGTCCGGGATGAGGTATAGCACCGCCCCCAACCATCCCTGCGTATGAAGCCGTGTGATGAGGCGCTCGAAAGGGCCTTTTGATGATTAGAGAACCTCCGGGGGATATAAGTCCCGCAGCAGAATAGATTTTTGTAACTTCCAGCGACTCCTTCAATGTTAGGGAAGGTAAAATAGAAGGGAAAGTCTTAGCGAGTAAGGTCTTTCCGGAACCGGGAGGTCCTATCATCAGGAAATTGTGCCCTCCGGCCGCGGATATTTCTAGAGCTCGCTTTACCTGTGCCTGGCCGATTATATCCTCCATGTCTAATCCGCCGAACTCCTCCACCGGTTTAGAAGAACCACCCTCCAAATCTAAGGAAAACTCCTCAGTAATAACAGGTTCTAATTTACTTTTATCCTTTAAGTAACTAAACAAATCCATCAAATTTTCCACAGGAAAAACCTGTAGACCGGGGATTGAAGCTACTTCCCGAAGATTCTGCTTCGGAACGAAGATCTTAAGGTATCCGGATTCTTTTGCGAACAAAGCTAAAAGGAATGCTCCTTTCGTATGGCGCAAAGTACCATCCAAAGATAGTTCACCAAAAAACAGGAGGTTTTCCGGTAAATTAATATCGTAGATAAGGCAGATTAAACCTACAGCAATGGGCAAATCATAGAGAGATCCTTGCTTCGGCACGTCCGCGGGGGCAAGATTTACTGTGATCTTCTTGCTCGTGGGAAAATCAAGTCCTAAATTCAGAATAGCGGCTTTTATCCTGTGCTTACTTTCCGTTGTAGCCTTATCAGGAAGGCCTACGATTTCAAAGGTTGGCAATCCCCTTTTTGCAACGTCAACTTCTACCGTAATCTTCAAGCTTTCCAAACCAATGGAGGCTGCCGAGAGAACCTTAATTAACATAAAAAATACCTCCTCTTTCATCAATTAAACCTTTTAAACTTAAAGATGTAATTTTGGCACTTACCGATGAAGGCGAAACTCCTAAAGTGGTGACCAAATCATCCAAATTTAGGGACGAACTTTTTAAAAGAGAATATATTTTTTCCTCAGCAGGGTCTAAGTTCCTTTTTACAGGGCGTTCCCTCTTTCTATTTTCGTTCCCAAAAATCCCTAACCTACCTTGGGATTCTCCTGCACCAAAATTGGCCTTAAAGTCTGCATCATAATATTTAGCTATATCAAGGCCGGAAGTGACAACTTTAGCCCCTTTAGTTATAAGTTGGCAAATACCTTTGTAATTACTTGAGAATACATCTCCGGGAGCTACAAAAACCTGTCTGCCGCAATCTCGGGCATGCTTTGCAGTAATTAAAGTACCGCTCTTATAACCCGCCTCTACAACCAATAAAGCCTGTGAAAGACCGGCGACTATCCTGTTCCTCTGAGGAAAGGTCCATTTTCTGGCCTGCGTACTTCCCGGGTATTCGGAGACAGCTAAACTGCCGAGTTCTAAGATAGAGTTGTACAGATCCTTTTGAAACGAAGGACATACAGCATCTATACCGCAAGCCATTACTGCTACCGTTTTGCCTCCAACGGATAAGGCCGCGTCGTGGGCCTCGGCATCAACGCCATACATAAAACCTGAAACTATAGTTATTCCGCGGGAAGCTACCTCCCTGACAAATCTTTGTGTAACTCTTTGCCCATAGGGGGTCATTTTTCTGCTTCCAACTACCGAAAGGCAGTTCTCAAAAATCTGGGGAGTATATTTACCCTTTATGTAAAGTTTCTTTGGAGGGTTCTTTGTAACTTTCAGTAAGTCTGGATATCTTGAGGAATTCAAATCAACTACTTGCATTGTCACTACCCTACTACTAACGCAGAAACCTTCCAAGTACCAAGATTCCAGTTAAACTAGAATGTTATAATATTCTTATATGAAAAGAAACGAATTATTAAATCTGAATAAAATTATTAAATTGGCTAAAAAGGCGAGCGTTGATTTCGGTAAAGGCCAGCCTTATAACCGACTAAGATATTACACAAAGTTAAACTGGATTCCACATATGAAAAGAAAAGGGAAAAATGTAAGAGGTCATTATCCATTTTGGGTAATAGATAGACTCAAGGTTATCCAAGACCTTCAGGATAAAGGACTTACAAATGATCAAATAACCAACGACATTAAGAGGAAAGAAAAATGGGCATCCTTTGTAAAACCTCTGCTAAAAAAAGAGCTACGAAAAAAAATTGTGTTAGGAGGAATCATTCTGCTGATAAGTATTATTATCCTAACTGAATTGGAGATAGTAAAACTTGGGAAGTCAAAAAAAGATATAATACCCTCACTAGGCCAAGAAATACAACTATTCCCATAATGTGAATTGTCTGGAAATACCGCTTGACGAATACTTTTGAACCTGCTTAAATTATTTTATGGAGAAAATTAATAACCAACTTCAATCCGCTATTAAATATTTAATGAGTTTGGCCGCCTTTTTGGTGCCAATATTCTTTCTTCCAATAACGCTGGAAAAATTTGAATTCAATAAACTCGGACTTTTAGTTCTAATAACTGGCATCAGCCTAATCCTCTGGACTATAGACGTAATAAAGAAAAAGGAAATTAAGATAGCCAAAACACCTTTTGCGCTTCCTGGACTATTGTTCTTAACGGTAGTGATTCTTTCCGGAATCTTTTCCACAGACAAAACTTCAAGCTTTTTTGGAAGGCAGGGACGTTGGTTCCCGAGTTTAGTCTCGTTTGGGACTTTAGCTGCCTTCTATATGGTTCTGACGTCAAATATCCGAGAAAAAAAAGACGTAAAAATGATCCTATACAGCTTTTTGACGGGGACCACTTTAGCTTCCCTGATCGGGGTTCTAAGTTACTATAGCGTTGAAATCATTCCACAAACGGGTCAGAACTTTAATCCAACAGGATCCTTAATGACTTTAGGAATTTTGGGTGCTATCGCTTGTGCTGCAGCCCTTTACGAATTAATAAAAGGTGATTCTATTACTCTAAAGATTTTCGCTGGTACAACTTTTTTCGTGAATTTCGGTTACATCGCTCTTTACAACAAACCCATAACCTGGGCAATAGTTGTTCTAGGATTGGGAATGGTTTTACTGACCACAAAAATGGAAGAGTTGAAAGAAAAGAAATTGGAGTTGCTATCTATTGGAATAGTTCTAACCGTAATAATGGGCTTAATACTAACACCTCTGACCAAGCCTGTCATTGTCAAGTACGCGTATCCAAAATCTGTACAACTACCATTTCGTGAATCATGGAATATATCAGTCTCCACAATGAGAGACTTCCCTCTTCTAGGAACGGGGCCTTCCACATTCTACTTAAACTACCCGAGATACCGTTCGGCAGGAATGAACCAAACGGATTATTGGAATTTAAGATTCGACAAACCTTCCAACGAGATATTACTAATAATAGGAACCTTGGGAATACTTGGTATGCTCTCTGGGGCTTATTTTGGTATAGAAATAATTAAAACGTCTGTAAATAACCTTAGAAGTAAGGACTTGAAACAACTTTTAGCGTTGGTGACACTTCTCACATTGGGAAGCTTCTTAGTAACCACCGTAACGGTGCTGAGCGGATTCACACTCGTTCTTTTGCTAGCACTGTTTGCAACGTTAATAAACGAGGAGAGACAAAGATATATCACGTTCGACACTGATAGATCAAACAAGGAATCTACAGTAAGTTTAGCAGCAACAGACGAAAATAGTGCTTTCCTAACAGTGATAACGGTCTTCCCGCTGTTGGCGCTAGCAGGGTTCGGATTCTTCTCCTTATACAAAATGTATCCGTCAGAGTACTACATGCAAAAGGCTATGGAAACCCTTAATACAGATGCGGGAGCATGCTTTGAGTATCAAGCAAAGGCGATTCAACATAATCCCAAGAGAAGCAGTTACTACAACACTTATGCGCAGACAAATCTCGCGATGGGTATAAATCTATCTCAAAAGGAAAATCTAAACGATACCGAAAAAGAAGCTCTCCAAAGCCTGATCTCAACGGCAGTAAGGGCTACAAAGGTCAACACAGAAAACATTAACAGCTTGGATCCGCTGAATTGGGAAATTCGCGCTGATATTTACCAAGCGATTCGGGGAGCCACAGAAGATTCAGATCAATGGTCCTTACAAGCCCTAGAAGCGGCAATGCAGTTAGACCCAAACAACCCACAGTTAAGGGTTGCTACCGGAGGAATCTTCTTTGTTAACGAGGATTATCTGAGTGCGGCTAATTACTTTAGGCAGGCTACAAATCTAAAACCAGACTACGCAAACGCCTATTATAACTTTGCGCAAGCAGTTAAAAACCTTGAAAATTATGCGAGTGCAAAAAGAGCTTTAGAGTTAACACTTAGTTTGGTACCTCAAGACTCGCCGGACTACGCACAAGTCGAGACTGAGCTTTCAGAACTGGAAAGCTTAATAGCTGCCACACAACCTTCTGAGGGTACAAAACCAACAGTCGAGGATCTAACAAATAAGGCGGAAATTCAGGAGACCGGTGTTACCGAACAAGAGCCTATATCCATTCAAGGAGAGGAAGAGGAAATTATTGCACCAATAGATCTGGAACCTGAAAGTAATCCTGAGCCCGAAAACGACTAAAGTTAGGGGAGAGATCGCGCCAAAAGAAAAGAAAGGGAGCTTCTTAAGCTCCCTTTTTGTGCACATTACCCTTGAACGTAGTACCCTCTGGTGTAAAATAGATAACATATGAAAGTTTTAAAATTCGGTGCCGATTGGTGCTCTACATGTTTAGTGATGAAACCACGATGGAAAAAGGTGGAGAAAACACATCCTGTTTTTGAAAGTGAGTTTTTTGATTACGATAGTTCTCCGGAAGAGATAGAAAAGTATGGAATTGAGGATGCTTCCCTACCGGTTTTTATCTTCTTGGATAAAGAAGGAAATGAGATGGAAAGATTATCAGGGGGAATTAGCGAAAAAACCATTGTTAGCCTTATAGAAAAATACAAAGATAGATAAATACCATGAGAAAGCACCTCGTCTCCAAAACATTTTTTAAACTCTGTGCGTTATCGATAATTTTTCTCCTGAACACTTTTGTAGGATCTTTTGGGCGTCTCAGCACAGCAAAAACTTTCGCTGAGGAAAAGGAAAAAGTAGAAATTAAGGTGTTTTGGTCCTATGGATGTACTCACTGCTCAAGAGAGCGAGAATTTTTAGAGAAATTAGCTATAAAGAGCGATAATATTGTCGTTACGGAGTATGAGGTAAGTCGGGACATGGAAAACCTGCTCTTACTAAGGGATTATGGGGAAAAATTCTCCACAGACATTTCCGGCGTTCCATTTACAGTAATTGGGGAAATCGACTATCTTAGTGGGTTTAGATCTGATGAAACAACAGGTCTGGCAATTGTTAATAAAGTACGAAAAATCCTAGGGGAATTACCTTTGACTACTTTGGATTGGGATAAAATCGGGAAAACTGGGGGACAGGAAGAGATAGATCAATATCCCGAAAACACTGTTGAGGAGATCCCCGAAGTTACACAAAACCAAAAAGACAACGAGTGGCTCGATGAAACCTCTAGTGAAAATGCTGTGGATATAGTAACACCACTAAAGATAAAAGACCAAGACAACGAAATCGAGGGGGGCGCTCCGTTTTCACTAGGAAGAATAGACTTGTTGGTCTTTAAAAATGTTGACCTGGAAAAGATGTCACTCCCCTTATTGACGGTTGTCTTGGCACTGGCCGATGGACTTAACCCATGCGCAATGTGGGTTTTATTATTTCTAATTAGCCTTTTAATTAAAGTGGAGAGTCCAAAAAGAAGATGGTTAATTGGGAGTATTTTTATTTTGGCTTCGGGAATTGTTTACTTTTTATTTTTGACCGCGTGGTTGAAATTTTTTCTATTTATTGGGTTCATACAATGGACCAGGTATTTAATAGGCACTGTGGCCTTGGGGGCGGCCCATATATACATAAAAGAGTTTATACAAAACCCCACGGGCTGCAAAGTTATTGGTGGAAACGAAAATAGAAAAAAAGTATTTAGCAAACTTAGGGAGTATGCACTAAAGGACAATATTTTAGTTGCCGCAATGGGAATGATTGTTCTTGCTTTTGGTGTTAATTTGGTAGAGTTCTTTTGTTCAGCAGGCCTTCCAGCTACTTATTCAAATATTCTAGCTATGAGTAATTTAAATAGTGGGGCTCATTATGCCTACATGATGCTTTACATAGTGGTTTTCATGATTGACGACTTTATAATTTTTGCTATTGCCATGGTTACTTTGAGAGCCGTAGGCGTAGAAAGTAAGTACGTTCGATGGGCTCACCTACTCGGGGGTTTAATAATGCTTCTCATAGGACTTTCACTATTTCTGAAACCTGAGTT
>CAZMKN010000007.1:0-1151 GCA_964567095.1 uncultured Candidatus Saccharibacteria bacterium
GCATTAAAGTCTTTATAGCTTTTTAGCTCTTTGCCGTTTTTTGTAAAGAAGTTTTTAGAAACCTTCTTTTTGTATATTTTTTTAGGCATACCTAATACAGGCGTGTATTAAGAACAAGTTTACCATTTTCGCAAGTTACTAGCAAAATGATCTGTATTCCTTTACGGGCAAGTTACCCTCAATTAGAATTATGAGCATTTGATATATTATTTGTTGAAGTGACGATTGTTTCATTCTAATAAGCTTTTTTTGGCCGCTTATTATGTGGGTTGGGTTTATTTGCCCAAAATTTCGCGATATTTATGCCTATACTCATAATATAAATTTCTCATTTTGGTCTTTACGGGTAATATACCCTCCAAATTTTCGATATTTCCCATATAAACCTTGTTTACACTATTTTTTGAGGTTTCAAAACCTTTATACCAAATAGAAAGATAGATAGCCGTTACTATGTAAAGTGAAACCAAACCCAAATAAAAGTATTTTTTCTTATTTTTTAGTAGTTCGTACATAGTGATTAGAATGAACGGTAGCCCCCAAAGTAAGTGCGTTCTATTAAAAACAGGTGTCAGTAGGTAATACACTGTAAAACCCAATGCGCTTAACTTGAATTTATTTGAATTTCTGTCCTTTATTAATAGGTAAGTTATTGTTAGAAATGGTATGGATAAGGCCGCATATGCGTAAATAGATGTGTACTTGGTTTGGAGGAAATTGATTCCGTAATCTTGTAGGTGGTAAGTGATGAAGCTTAATATCGGCCGCCCTTGGATTGATCTACTTTCATGCACAAGTAAAGCACCTTTAACGTATGTGCTTATGTTTTTCTTGCTTGTTAAAAATGGGGCGCTAATTAGTACAACCGTTGCTGATGCAGCAAGCAAAAACTTTCTCCAGTCTTTTGATTTGAGTAGAAATAGTGAAAACAAAATCCCCGGGATCGTTTTCATTGATACTGCTAGTGCATAAGATACTCCTGTAAGGTAATCCTTTTTTCCTAGCCATGTTAAGGATAAAAACAAAAAGAAAACCTGAATGTGGTCGAAAAGGCAGTATTCGTAACGTGTTGTAAAGTATGGATTTAAAAACCAGAATGCTATTATGAATGCTCCGGCTAACAAATCTCTTTTTTTAAAGTATTTATAGAG
>CAZMKN010000007.1:1251-7976 GCA_964567095.1 uncultured Candidatus Saccharibacteria bacterium
CGGCAGCCTCGGACTCGTTAAGTGTATTGTAGACTCGATCTCGTCCCATTACCACTATGGAAACCAGTCAATTACCCGTTGGCAATTGACTACTCTCTTCGCAAAGGTTTCTAGTGAAACGCTTTGCGGCATAACAAAATAATCGCGTTAGTACGCTCGTATTTTGTTAAGCATTTCAGAAGCTCCGCTTACTGAAATGGTCGGGGTGCTGGGCAATTCGCTTCGCTCTTGCATCCAAAACCACTAAACTCCTCCTCGGCAGCCTCGGACTCGTTAAGTGTATTGTAGACTCGATCTCGTCCCATTACCACAAACAAGAAATCCGGTTACCACTTGTAGTGATATCCGGATTTCTTGGTCGGGGTGCTGGGACTCGAACCCAGGACCTCACGCTCCCAAAGCGCGCACTCTAGCCAACTGAGCTACACCCCGACGTCACTATGACAGGGGAAATATTACCATTTTCACAGGTAATATCCCAGTAGTTTCGAATATTTGAAAGTATTTTACAGCGTCCATATCTGTTATTTCTATTTAGGACTATTAGAAACCATAGATAACCCCACAATGATATAGTATTAGCATCAGATATGTCTAAAATCCTGCGCTTTTTTAAAAATCTTTCGTTCTACGACAGGTTATTTATTATAACTTTTTTGCTTATTGCCTTCTTTTCCTATTATCGTATAGGAAAGGCTTCTATAAACAACGATGCTCAGTTTTGGTATACACGTACACAGCGTTTTATAACAGAAGTTAAAAATCATCGCTGGGAAAGAACACTGCAAAATCCAAAACCTGGTATCACTGTGTATTGGTTGTCTGGGCTTAGTCTGGAAACCTTTTTAAACCTTTATGAATGGAAGTTTGGTTTTCGTCCCAGTATTTGGACTTACGAAACTTTTCCCTTAACTCATTTTGCTGTTATAGCTCCGCTAGTTACTGTAAGTCTAGCTTTTATAGTCGTTTTTTATTTAATTATCTCCAATCTTTTTAGTAAAAAAATAGCTTTTTATTCCGTAGTACTTTTTGGATTACAGCCTTTCTATATAGGGCTTTCTCGCAATTTCCATGCCGATAGTACCGTTACCGCTTTTATGGGGATTTCAATGCTTCTACTTTTATATTTCTTGAAGAGTGCCAAATTTAGATGGCTGATTTTATCGGGAATTTGCGCCGGCTTAGCTTTGTTATCAAAGTCTTCTGCTGTTTACTTAATTCCTTACTTTTTTCTTGCCTTGGTAATTGATTTTCTTTTTGAACATCGCCATTCCCACTTCTATGTAAAATCCTTTATTCTATGGATTTTCTTTTGCTCCATAACTTTCTTTATATTACTTCCTGATATGTGGGTAGAGCCGTTAGAAAATTTGAAGGTTATTTTTGTTAATGAAGGTTTATTTTTAGCTTTTGTTGGTAGAGATGGTACTGTATCCAACACCAACTTTTATGGTACTTTACTTGGTTATCTAGGTTATCTAGAACCCCTTTGGAGAGACTTAACTTTTCCACTTTTCCTTTCCTTTTTAATAGGCGGAATTTTTAGCGCCTACAAAGTCGTTTCTCATAATGGGAAAACCATAAAATATCTTTTACTTATATCCACATATCCTCTGTTTTATTTCATTCAGATGTCTTTGGTTTCCCAAAAAATGGATAGGTACTTACTGCCGCTAGTTCCTTTTTTAGGATTTCTCGGAGGTTACTTTCTTGCAAACCTTGAAGGTCTTTTTCATAGCTCCTCAAAAAAATACTTTGTCTCAGGTGTATTGCTGTTAAACTTGGGGTTTGTTTTCTACTATTTTCCAAATTATCTTTTGTATCCTAGTATTAAAGGAAAGGATCAGTTTGGTTGTTCACTTTGTAGTGATATCGGTGAGTATTTTAACTCAAAACCCAACGGTGATGATTTAAAAATTGTGATTACATCTAACAAAGTTCACAGAATGCGTCCTTTTGTTAGAGGAAAGGTTTACACTAAAAATGAAGAATTGCCAAGTAACTGGACTCCGGAATATTTGGTTATTGCTGAACACGAAAGTTTACCTAGCGAATACCCCCATTGTGTTTTAGAAACGGAGATTGGGTTTAAAGGTGTCCCCTATTGGAAAATATTTAGATGCAAATAATTTTATGATTTTACAGATTTTAAGGAAAAATTTAATTTTATATGTTTGTTTAGCTATTTTGTCCTTTGGTTTTCTAAGGAGATTAAGTCTTGCTAAAACCTCTTGTTTAGAAGGATTTTCAGGAGGGGATTATTCTACACATATACGAGCTGTTTCCGACTTGATTAATGGGAAAAATCCATACGAATGGACTGTTATCTCTTATAATAATTTGGAAAACGACCCAACAAATAAAGGATACGCATACTTTCCTGGAATTCTCTACATCAACTGCTTTCTTTACATTTTTTCCCTTATTGCAAGTTTTTCGTTTAATTTATCTTCTTTTCTTTTTAATCCAGTTTTCCTTTTCAAATTACCAGGAATTATTTCTGATTTGGGAGTTGGAGTTTTTCTTCTCGTATACTTCTACTACATTAAGAAAGACAAACTAGCAGCTCTTTTTTCGGTCTCCTTTTGGGTTTTTAATTTTTATATCACTTTAAAAAATTCATTAGCAGGTTTTGACTCCGTTCCCGTTCTGTTTATGGTTTTAGCTTTGTACTACCTATCCAAAGATGATATATTATCTGGTTTTTTCTTTGCTCTTTCTATCCTGTTCAAGACTTTCCCTGTTATTTTATTTCCCATATTTCTATTTCGATCTAAGAACCCACTTAAATTTTTATTGGCAGGTTTTACCACCGCATTTTTCTTTAGTATTCCCTTTATGAGAAGTTATCAGGACTTTTGGATTTATCTTCAAGGAGCTCTTTTAGTGCATGGTCATAGGTTCGTTCAGGGGCGCCCCTTTCTTTATTACATTAGTTACTATTATTCAGTGGAGTTGTTTAGAATAATCCCCTTCAATTTTTATTCTTTAGGTAGTATTTTTTCGGGATGGATTTTGATTGTAGCCAACAAATTTATGGCTAATTTTAAAGAGACTATTTTTGTTGACAACAAGTATGCTATTGCAACGTTACCCTTTATCTCGTTCTATACTCTGACCCCAGTTCTAAATAGGACTTATTTGCTTTGGGCGGTTCCTGTTTTCTTGTTGGGTGGTTACAACTTTTTCAAACGCAAGCGAATCTTAGTCTTATTTTATTTGTTTAACCTTTTTTATTGGGGTTTTTGTTATTGGTATCTTGCCCAGTGGCATGACGGGTTCCATATTTGGCACCCGATTTAGATGTAAATTCTCAGGTTTCAGTGTTATTACAGCTCTTCCTTAGCCCACGAAAAACTAAAGGCCTTTTCTTCCGATTCGTAAATCCATCTTTTGTTGTTTATCAGGTCAGCGAGATGAACTTTGAATGTATATGCGCAGGTCTCCTTAAGTGGGCACAGATCGTCTGGATTAGCTAAAGATACCTCATGTACTACAAAAACGTCATTATCTAGAAAGTAAGCTCTATCAAAATAGCAGTTTTTATCGTTAACACACTCTAAAATTCGCGCGTCTATTATTTTGTCCTCCTTTAGGCCGTAAAGGTGGGCTTCATTTGGTTTGTACCCTTCCCTAGGGATGTTTCTATAGTCTAGGAATATCCTTTCGCTCGGGGAGAATACTATGTGATCTATATTTCTATGTGCCTCTAATGTTTGATTGAATTCCTGACGTTTTCCCGGTTTATCTATTGATTCAACTTTCATCCACCGCGTGTTGTAGATCTCATTTTCCTCTAATAAGCTAAACTCATCAGCCGATACCTCTATATTTTTATTTTTTGCGTTAGTTATCCAGCGTTGGAAACCCCTTTCTAACTCCACCTTTTTTGGTAACTTGGAGTTGTCTATGGCCGCCTTTTCTTTTAAATTTAAATAGACTCCACCCCCTACGAGTAGAAACAGTAGTGCTGTAGTGATTATTTTTATGGTTTTCATAGATCTATTATAGAATACAAGGACCGTCCTTAGCCAAGAACCTTCCTAGATTTAGGATCGTACTCAGTTTACCCTATTATATAAAGTTCTTCCTCTGCCCGAGTTATTCCTGTATATAGCCACCTTTTCCACCCCGCATCGTCCATTTGCTTAAAACGCTCCTCAAACAAAACCACCCTTTTAGCTTGGCTTCCCTGCGCTTTGTGTACGGTCATAGCATATCCAAAATCAAACAAGTCCCCTTCCAGAGTGTCCCGTCGGCGCTTAGTAAAATTTAAGGGATGTGAGTTATTAAATTGTTCTCTCAAAAGCAGCCCTTCAAAATCAAACCCGTCCTCCATTGCGACGCGCGCAAAGAACCATTTTTCGTTATGAGGCTCAATACTTTTAATTTGTCCCAGCATGCCGTTAAAAATCCCCTTACTGTGATTGTTCCGCAGACAAATAACCCTATCCCCCTCTTCAGGATATTCCGAATAATATCCTAAGAAGCCCCGTATCTGATTATTTATTTTTACTCGAGTATTGTTGTAGCCGCAAAGAATAATGGTATTTTCGTCATACTCCTCTAGAAGCTGAGTTATAAATTCCTGTGCTTCCCACGTAGTTTTATCTAGTTTTCGAACCTTTTCTCCATATTTTCCGACAACAACATACCCATTTTTACGTGCTTGTGCACTTACTTTAATAATAGGATTTCCCTTGGATTGTCTATGAATTTTTGTCAGACAAATATCCGGTTTTTTCATCAAATTAAATCTTCCACTAATTGGAGGTAATTGGCCGTGATCACCAACAGCTAGAATAGGTTTTTTGTAGGCTAAAAGATCCACCCAAATATCTCTACTAATCATCGAAGCTTCGTCGATTATTAGGAAGTCCTTATCTATTTCATCTTTTATATCCCATCCGACTATTTCTCGCTCTCCATTTTCCATTGGAGAATAAATTAGCGAATGAATTGTTGTTATGGAGTCTTTTGGAAAAATGGCTTGGGATTCGATCAACTTGTTTTGTAAAATTCTCGTTGCTTTTCCCGTGTAGCTAACGAATCCCACCTTAATATTGGGGTCCAAATTGTATAGGACGTGTCGAAAAATGCTGATTAGTGTAGTTTTTCCTGTTCCCGCATACCCGCCCATGGTGATATATTGTTTTTTTGCAGGGTCTTTATACCACCCGATAATTTTTTTGAGTGCTTTTTGTTGATCCGACGAGATTTTCATTTCAACACTTACTTTTTAATTGTTTCAAGTAGCCCTTTGGATAGAATTTGTATTCTGCCTTGTTGTAATTTTTTTCGATAAGCTCACATATTTTTTGTGCTACCTGTTCTGGAGAAAAATAACTTTTACTTTTATTGGACGCGGAGATTTTCTCTTTCATGTTTAAGGGCCCAAAGTTTGTCAAAACGCTTCCCAGAGCTAGGTGGATAATATTAATCCGCTCTTTTAGTTCCTTCGATAAACTTAGGTTTAATCCCCTTAACCCGAATTTTGTATTGCAGTAGGAAGCTCTTCCCGAAACACCTTCGATTCCGCACCCCGACCCCATGTTAATGACGAAAGATTTTTCGTTTATGTTTTTGATTTCCATAAAAACATTATAGCTGAAGAATGTTTGAAGAATATTAAGAAGATTTAATTCTGATGTTATTTTCCTTTACTCTCTTCTCTTCTCCGAATTTTTTGGGTGCTTTGTGCTTCTTTTGGGTGTAACGAAACGCTGCTCAGGAAGTGTTTACACTTCCTTCGGGTCCAACGAAATACTCGCGCTTTCTCGTATTTACGTTGGCACATTAAAGTTGCTCAAAGTTCGAGTACGAACTTTTCGGGCCCAACGAAATACTCGCCTCACGCTCGTATTATCGTTGGTCCAAACAGGTCGTGTAACGACATGTTTGGTGGGCGAGGCGGGACTTGAACCCGCACGAGATAAATCTCAACAGATTTTAAGTCTGTAGCGTATACCAATTCCGCCACTCGCCCGCGGACGTCAATCCCAAGTAAATCTTGGGATTAAGCTTTTGTATTATACCTCAAGACCTTATTTTGTTAGCTATTTCCTTGAGTTCTTCGGGAGTTGCCTGTTTATCGGGAATTTTTTCCCTGATCTCAGAGTACGTTGGCCAAAGTTTTGCGTGCAGATGAGAAACCTCCATTCCCTCAAAAATAAGTTTGGTTTGAACATTCCCTTCCAGTTTTTTGTCCAGGATTTCCATGACTTTTTTAACAGCTTCCATTAAGGCATTAGTCACTTCCCCACTAGCGTTTTTAATATAACTATCGTAATGTTTCTTTGGGATTACAACTGTTGCTCCTGGAACTACCGGAAAAATATCCAAAAAGGCCATAAAATCCTCATTCTCCCAAATTATTTCAGCTGGAATTTCTTTCTTAGCGATTTTACAAAAAATGCAATTTTCGTTTTGTACCCCCTGGTTTTTATTCATACTTCTATTATATGAGATTTTTTCTTTGATTTTTGGTTTAAGCTCCATCCTTAATAGAACTTGCATTTACATTAGACCATTAAAATTGCGTAGAAGTCTACAGCTCTCAGGAAGTGTTTACACTTCCTTCGGGTGCAAGCAAATTCTGTCGAATTATGCTTGACCCAATAAAATTGTGTAGCAATTTTATTGGCGCCCCAGGAGGGAATCGAACCCCCGACCTTTTCCTTAGAAGGGAACTGCTCTATCCTCTGAGCTACTGGGGCCTGAATTAG